>JAFZXF010000031.1 GCA_017616915.1 Bacteroidaceae bacterium | reverse complement strand
TTTACCTGCCCTCTGGAGCGGTCGAAGTCGGTGGCGTGAACATGGATCACCAGGGGCTTGCCGCTGACCTGCTTGGCATGAATGCCTGCGGGGTAGGTCAGCCAGTCGTGGGCATGTATCAGGTCGAATTGTTGCTGGCGGGCTATCACTCCTGCCACGATGGAGTAGTTAGTGATTTCCTCGTGCAGGTTGTCGGGATAACGTCCGGAGAACTCGATGGCTCCAATGTCGTTTGTGCCTATATTGGAGAAGTCGGAGTAGATGTGGTTGCGCAGGTCATAGTAGAGCTGCGGATCCATCTGGTTGCCCAGTCGGTTTTCGAGCCAAGCTGCATCCGGGTCTCTCCACACCACAGGCACGTGGTTCATGGGGATAATCTTTAGGAAACTTTTGTCCTCATCTCCCCACGGGGCAGGCAGGCAGAAGGTGATGTCCATGTCACCTTGTGCAGCGAGTCCCTTGGTGAGTCCGTAGCTGGCTGTGCCGAGGCCTCCGAGGATATGGGGAGGAAACTCCCATCCAAACATTAGTACTTTCATATTCTTGCTGTATTTTCTGAGGTCTGTTAAGGTTAGAGATATCGCTTACTGTTCGTGATGACGGTCAAGGAGTCGGATGGCTCGTATGATAGCCGCCACATTCATTGCAAAGGATATGCCTCCTCTGCCGTGGAAAGGCGGGTTGCCGTCGAACATCTCAGGTATGGAACCGAGTCCGTGGTAGAAGAGCTCTTCTTCGAAGCCCACCATTTGTCTTTCTATAAAGCTGAGACCGCTCATCTTGTGGATTTTGAGGTATGCTTCCAGATAGAGTCCGGTGAGCCAAGGCCATGCGGTGCCATTATGATAGGATTCGTCTCGATCCCATTGCACTCCGGCATAGTAGGGGCGATAGCCTCCGCTCTTGGGGCTCAGGCTTCGCAGTCCTTTGGGCGTGACCAGTTCGCGGGTACAAACGTCAAGGGCTCTCTTGCGCTGCTCTTTAGTCAATGGTGAGTAGTCGAGAGCGAAAGCGAGTATCATGTTGGGCCTTACTTCCCAGCTGACCATCTGGCCGTCCACGTAATCGTAGAGGTAGCCGTTGTCGTTGACAAATACATATTGGAACGACCTTTCTACCTTTTCGCTGAGGATGTTTATCTTGTTGGCTTCATCATGCCGCGACATGTCGTTGAGCATTTCGGCATAGAAGCGCAGGGCATTATACCATAGCGCATTAAATTCCACGATGTAGCCTGAGCGGGGCACTATGGGCTTGCCGTCATGGGTGGAATTCATCCAAGTCACCGGCTCCTCTTTGCCGTTGGAATAGAGCAGGCCGTTATCATGCAGGAAGAGATTCTTGTGCTTATTGGCAAATATGTAGTCCATTATCTTACAAACCAGATCGCCATAGAGCTCTATGGCTTTTTTGCGGTCATGGTGGCGATAGTACTGCATTATGCACCATAGGGCCCAAAGGAGTGTGTCGGGTTTGTCGGTTTCGTATATCTCCACCTCTACGGGCTTGTCTTCCACGATGCTTGTCAGGGCTTTGGCAGCCGTCTTCATGTAGAGCTCAAAGGTGGCTGGCTCGCCGAGTGAGAGCGTCAGTCCGGGCATTGCCACGAAGAGGTCTCTCGCCCTGCACTTAAACCAGGGATAGCCTGCAATGATGTAGTTTTCTCCACCTTTATGGATTCGGAACTGGTGGGCGGCATGATAGAGGCAGTTATAGAACGAATCAAGCCTTTCTGTATCGGTTTCGTCAACATCCATTATCCTCTTGAGGTTGCTTGGCTGTATTTCTGTCAGTCCTGCCGAGAAGCATATCGACTCGCCTTTCTTTATCTGCATTTCGAAATAGCCCGGATGGTATAGGTCTTCGTTGCTTTCCCAGCCTCTCTGCCTTTCTACGGGATAGTCGAAGCCCATATACCAGTCGCCCACATGGTGGAACTCTGCCTTTTTGTTGGTCTGCATGTAGATATCGGGATATCCTTTATACAGACACATCTTCACACCATTCTTTATTTCGTGTGTGGTTCCGTTGCAAACATTGTTGCGGTGGGTGAAGGTGCGGGTGCTTCTGTATGCCAGGAAGGGGTTAAGCCTCAACGTGGTGGGCGAGTGAGCGTCGAGCAAAGTATAGCGGATTATCACTCGGCTCTCACTTCTGCGGAAGTGAATCTCCTTTTGCAGTAGCACACCGCCGATTCTGTACACAGTGGTGGGGAAGGCTTTCCATTCAAACGACCTTATATATTTATGGCCGTTGGGACTCCAGTGGTCGCCCTGATACTTGTGCAGAGCAAGGTTAAACTCTGCGCCGTGCTGTATGACGGTCTCGTCAAGCGAGTTGAGTAGCACATGCAACTCATTGTCCAACTCAGGTATTGGCACTACCAGCAGTCCGTGGTATTTGCGTGTGTTGCATCCCACGATGGTGGTAGAGCAGTATGCCCCGGTGTCGTTGGTGCAAAGAATTTCCTTGCCCAGACTTTCGCCGAGGTTGGTCATCTTCACATTGTCAAAACTGATAAATGTACTCATGATATGTCAAGTTATTTTATGGCTGTGGTATGAATTCAGGTTTTACATTTCGGCAAAAATACTAAAAAAACTTCAATTGCCAAGAAAATCTTACCATATTTTATATAAAATCACAATTTTTCGCTACCTTTGCACCATGATTAAGGATTTTTTTGTCAGAAAACGAACATTTTGCATACTGTTATCGATAGGCCTGTTTTTGGTGCTTATATGTGGTTGGTGGCTCTTCGGATCTTCTTTCAGCGGGGTAGGAGAGAGTCGTCTGATTTATATTGACCAAGACGATGATATCGACTCGGTGATGGAAAAGGTTGAGGTGGTAGAGCCTGGCCAGACGTTGGGTTTTCGTATTACTTGCCAGCTACGCGGCTATAGCGATAGGATTCGCACCGGTTGTTATGAGATTAGTCCGGATGTGTCAAGTTATCGGCTTGCCACGAATCTTGCCCGTGGCCTCCAGACTCCTGTGCGCATCACTCTGCCTTCCACCTGGACTAAGGAGATGGTAGCTGGCAGGATGGCACGCAAGCTTATGACCGATTCGGCCTCAATTGCTGAGGCTCTAAATGACCCTGAGCTATGTGCGACTTATGGTCTTGATACTGCCACCATTGCCACCCTGATGATTGCCGAAACATACGAAATATATTGGAATATCACCCCGCGTAAACTCATTGACCGGCTCAAGAAGGAAAGCGACGCCTTCTGGACCCCCGAACGAAAGGCCAAGGCTAAGTCTCTTAATATGAGTCCGGTGCAGGTATATATTTTGGCCTCAATAGTGGATGCCGAGACGGCAGCCGATGCCGAAAAGCCTATTGTGGCGGGTCTCTATCTTAACCGATTGAATAAAGGGATGCTGCTGCAGGCTGACCCCACTGTAAAGTTTGCGCTTCACGACTTTTCCCTCAGGCGTATTTACGGTTATATGCTCTCCACCCCGAGTCCTTATAACACGTACCTCAACCGTGGACTCCCGCCGGGCCCCATTCGCATACCACAGGTTAGCAGCATTGATGCGGTGCTAAATCATAAGGTTCATGACTACATTTATATGTGTGCCAACAGCGACTTCAGCGGCACTCATGCTTTTGCCGCCACCTACTCTGAGCATCTCGCCAATGCAGCCCGTTATGTCAGGGCACTAAATGAAAGGGGAATACGCTAACCATTGATTATGTAAAAGCTGGAGTTTTTCTTTGACATGTGGGAAAAAAGTCGTAATTTCGCAGCCCGAATCTGAAAAATACATCTTGATATGAATAGAGACACTTTGATAGGAATAGTGCTGATTGCTGCTGTAATCATCGGTTTTGGTGTTATCAATCAGCCGTCGAAAGAAGAACTGGCAGCTATGCGCGAGGCCGATAGCCTTGCCGTGGTGGAGCAGCGAATGGCTGACTTGAAGGCTAAGATTGAAGCCGACAGTATCCGCCAGGCAAAGGCCGATACTGCGGCACTTGATACAAACTCCGTATTTGGTACTGTAATGCATGGTAGCGAGCAGACCCTTACGCTGCAGAACAGCCTTGTAAAGCTCAATGTGAATACACATGGAGGTGTAATCTGCAAGGCCGTGCTGAAAGAGTTTAAAAATCAGCAGAAGCAGCCCGTGGTGCTGTTTGACGAGAATAACTCATCGCTGAATTTCGCGCTGGCAATGAAGCAGGAGAATCTCAACACCAGGGATCTCTATTTCACACCCTCCAACGCCACCGACTCTACGCTGACCCTCACAGCTAAGGCGGGTGAGGCAGAGCTGACGATTGATTACCGTCTGCGCCATGAGAGCTATATGGTGGACATGACGCTTTCCTCACGGGGCATGGCCAACCTCTTTGAACCCGGTAAGAAGCAATTGCTCGTGGAGTGGACCGACAGCCTCACTCAGCAGGAGAGGGGTTACAAGTTTGAGCAGCAGCGTTCCTATATTACTTATAAAGAAAAGGGCGAGGGTACCGACTACCTCCGAGCAGAGCTGCAGAAGGAGGAACAACTCGGTGAGACGCTCGACTGGGTGGCTTTCAAGAACCAGTTCTTTAGCTATGTGCTAATCAGCTACGAGGACTTCCATGACGTGACCCTTGCCACCAACCCTCTGCCTGATGGAAGCGGATATCTGAGCTACTACTCGGCACAGATGAACACTATGTTCGACCCCTCCGGAGCCAAACCTACGAGGATGCAGTTCTATATCGGCCCCAACAAGTATCGACTGCTACAGCAAATGAACGCCAACTCCATCGACGGTCGCGAGTTGGAACTGCAGGAGCTGGTGTATCTGGGATGGCCGCTGTTTAAGTATATCAACCGCTACATAACCATTTACCTCTTTGACGGACTCACCGCCATCGGTCTCTCAATGGGAATGGTGTTGCTGGTTATCACCCTGATACTTAAGATTATTGTTTATCCCGCCACCAAGAAGAGCTATCTCTCCAGCGCTAAGATGCGTGTGCTGAGGCCAAAGGTAGACGAGATAAATAAGAAATACCCCAACAAGGAGGATGCACTCAAGAAGCAGCAGGAAACGATGCAGCTCTATAGCCAATACGGTGCCAATCCTATGGGCGGATGTCTGCCAATGTTGATACAGATGCCCATCTGGATTGCGATGTTTAACTTCGTGCCAAACGCTATCGAACTCCGCCAACAGCCTTTCCTTTGGGCCGATGACCTCTCTACTTACGAGAATATTCTCACATGGAAGGAGCCCATTTTTGGTATTGGCGACCACCTGAGTATCTTCTGTGTACTCTTCTGCGTGAGCAACCTGCTCTATTCGTGGCTCAACATGAAGATGCAGCGCGACACTATGGCTATGCAACAGGGTGGCCAGATGAAGATGATGCAGTGGATGATGATGCTAATGCCGGTAGTATTCTTCTTTATCTTCAACGACTACGGCTCGGGTCTTAACTACTACTACTTCATCTCCTTGTTTGGCTCTGCCATCACTATGTGGTTCCTGCGCTGGCGTACCGATGATCAGCAACTTTTGCAGAAGCTGGAAGAGAACTATCGCAAGAATAAGGACAACCCCAAGAAACTTTCAGGGTTTGCTGCTCGCATCAAGGCTATGCAAGAGATGCAGGAGATGCAGCGCCAGCAGCGGAAAAGATGATTGACCAGCAATGCTGGACTCAAAATCTAAGTTCAGTTTAAGGCATCGACCAGCATGATGCTGGACTCATGATCTAAGTCCAGTTTAAGGCATTGAGCATTGAATATTGAACATTGATAATTATGAAAAGGTTTTTTGTAGTATTATTAGCAGCAATTAGCATGACAACCGTTAATGCGGCGGCAGAGGTGATAGGCCGCAACACTAGTGTGATTAAGTCCGACCTTATGACCCCTGAGGTACTGTGGGCAATGGGTCGCATAGGTGCAGTCAATGCCAGTGCCGACGGCAGCAAGATAGTTTATAATGTTACCTACTACAGTGTGCCGCAGGACAAGAGCCGTTCGGTGCTCTATCTGATGGATGTACGCACATGCCGTTCTACTCAGCTCACTGACGATACCAATTCAGAAAGCGGAGCTGTATTCTTTGATGGTGACCGTCAATTGCTCTTCCTATGTGGAGGCAAACTTTTTGCTGTGAATGTTGACGGCAGCAACCGCCGTGAGATTGCTACAGGAAAGGCCGATGAGGATATTGACGAATTCCTGCTTTCTCCTGACGAGAAGAAGATAGTACTTATCCGCCAAGTGGAAAGCACCAGCTCTATACAGAAGAATCCTGATGACCTGCCTAAGTCCACGGGTATGGTTATCAACGATATGATGTATAAGCATTGGGATCACTTTGTGAAGACCATTCCTCATCCTTTTGTGGCAGATTTTAGTGCCGCCGGAGTCGGCGAGGAAACTGATGTGCTTGAGGGTGAGCCTTACGAGTGCCCCATGTTGCCTTTCGGCGGTGTGGAAGAGCTGAGCTGGAGTCCTGACAGTAAGAGTCTGGCCTATACCTGTCGCAAGAAAGTGGGCAAAGCCTACTCTATGTCAACCGACAGCGATATTTTCCTTTATGAATTAGCTACTCGCAAGACTACCAATCTCTGCAAACCCGAGGGATGGGTAGAGCCGGAGACTGACGATACCCGTAGCTATGAAGACCAGGCTATCAATCACCTGTCAGAGGACTGCAGCGTAGGTTACGACCAAGATCCGCAGTTCTCGCCTGATGGTAAATATATCGCATGGCTCTCGATGGAGCGTGCCGGCTACGAGGCTGACCGCATGAGGCTGTGTGTCTATGACTTTGCCACAGGCAAGAAGAATTACGTCAGCGAGGCTTTCCAGTCAAACGTTGATACCTACTGCTGGGACAGTAGTAGCCAGTCGCTCTATTTTGCCGGTAGTTGGCGTGGCACCGAGCAGGTATATTCCACCAATTTCAAGGGGGAGCTTCGTCAACTTAGCAAGGGTGATTTCGACTGTAGCGTGCAGGGACTGCTTTCTGATGGTAGGCAGTTGCTCATCAAGCGCCACTCTATGAGTCAGGCCGATGAAATTTATCTGCTCGATATTAAGGGCAAGCCCGAGAAGAATATTACCCAGCTTACCCATGAGAATAGTTATTTCTATGACAATCTGACCTTGGGTGAGGTTAAGGAGCGCTGGGTTACCACTACCGATGGCAAGCAGATGCTTTGCTTCGTGGTTTATCCGCCTCATTTTGACCCCAACAAGAAATATCCCACCTTGCTCATTTGCGAGGGAGGTCCGCAGAGTCCTGTGGGACAGGGTTGGAGCTACCGCTGGAACTTCCAGCTTATGGCTGCTCAGGGTTACATCACCGTACATCCGGCTCGTCGCGGTGTACCGGGATTTGGTATGGAGTGGCTCGAGGAGATAAGCGGTGACTATGCAGGTCAGTGTATGCAGGATCTTCTCAGCGGTATTGATGATATGTGTAAGGAGCCTTATGTTGATACCAACCGTCTGGGCTGTGTAGGTGCCAGCTTTGGAGGCTACAGCGTTTATTGGCTTGCAGGCCACCATGAAGGTCGCTTCAAGGCATTTATATCTCACGATGGCATCTACAACGAGGGTCAGCAGTATGTGGAGACCGATGAGTTGTGGTTCCCCAACTGGGATCTCAAGGGTGCACCTTGGCGCAAGGATGTGCCAGATGCTCAGCGTGTCTATAGCGATTCGCCTCACCTCAGCGTGGACAAGTGGGATACTCCTATACTCTGCATCCATGGCATGAAGGACTATCGCATCATGTTCACTCAGGCTGAGTCAGCGTTCCAGGCTGCTAAGATGCGCGGTATCCCCGCTCAGCTCTTGCTCCTCCCCGACGAGAACCATTGGGTGCTTCATCCGCAGAATGCCATCCTCTGGCAGCGCACCTTCTTCGGCTGGCTCGACCGCTGGCTTAAGTAACTCTCGCACTTTGAAATGTTTTCAATTCTAATATCCGTATTCAACTACGATTGCACCGAACTTGTGGGGGAGCTGATTAATTCCTGCTCCCTTGCCAAGACCGACTATGAGATAATTGTAGGCAACGACTGTAGCACCGACCCTGATGTGTTGCAGGCTTTGAAAAAGATTGACGCTCTTCCTCATTGTCGCGTGTTCAATGAGGCCCACAATGTGGGTAAGGCCTACATGCTTTACCATCTGGCCGACATAGCCATTTATCCCTACCTTATTATAATTGATAGCGACGCTCGTCTGCTCCGCGATGATTTTATCGAGCGCTATCTCCATGCCGCTACCGGTCATGATGTCGTTTCAGGTCATGTGGTGGTTCTCGAGTCGGCGCTACGTGCCGATAACCGCCTTCGTTATCGCTATGAGTTTGCTGCTGCGGGAGAGCGTGCATTAGATTATCGTCGTCGTCATCCCTATAAGAATCTTTGTACTATCAACCTGCTGATTCGTCGCAGTGTGTTTCTGGCTACGCCCTTCCCCAAAGACTGCTATCAGTATGGGTACGAGGACACTATCCTAGGTATCGATTTGGAAGATATGGGTGTTGAAATCTATCATATTGATAATCCGCTGATTCATAACGATATTGATTCGAACCATTCGTTCATTGGTAAAACACATAAGGCCCTGCATGTTCTTGCGGGACTCGACCGCTTTTACAAGGAGCGTATCCGTATTTCCCGTACAGCTTTAAAACTGCAGCGATGGCACTTGCTTTGGGCTGTCAAGGTGTGGCATCGACTCTTCGGCGCGCTTGAGCGCCGTATGCTGATGCGCTGGCCTTCGGTGACGCTCTTCAATATCTATAAGCTTGGCTATTATTCCCTGATCAACCCTAAGTGACCTCACAAATAGGCACAAAAAAAGGTTGCACCGGTGGATTTGATGAAACTCCTAAATAGAAAGGATTTGAGTGCTCCCATATTGCGGGTTTCCCGAAGGCATGCCGTTAATATGGAAAACGGTCTCTGAAAAAGATATAGTAAATGACGAGTATCGTAATCAGACCGATGCAACTGCCGCAAAGGTACGAACAATTTCTGAAACAACAATAAAAAAACAACTTTTTTTACTTTTTTTTCAAAAAAAATCCCAATTATTATGTTTTTTCATCACCAAAAGACCGTGAATCGCGTAGTTACATGGCGTCATTTTGACGGCAAGAGCTACTCTGCTTTCAACAGTCTGAAGCGTGAAATTCGTATAGGAGTCTTGGCCGTGAGCACCCTCCTTGCTGCTCACAACGACAGCCTTGCCACCCGTCCCGATTCGCTCCAGATTGCTAAAGCTGCAGCATCCTCTGCCGACCTCTCACTTGGCGAAGCCACCGTTACCGGTTCACAGCTACCAGTCTCTTTAGACAAGACTTGGAGCAAGATTGTCGTGATTTCACGACAGGATATCGACAATGCCCGATGTCAAACTATCAACGACATACTCAAACTCTGTCCTAATGTTGATGTGCGTCAGCGCGGCACTATGGGAGTGCAGACCGACATCTCCCTCGGCGGCGGCACTTTCGACCAGATCACTTTTCTTCTCAACGGCATCAACATCAACAACCCCCAAACCGGTCACCTTAGCGCCGACTTCCCTGTAGCCATTGCAGATATAGAGCGCATCGAAATCCTTGACGGAGCCTCCGCCCGTATTTTTGGCAGTCAAGCACTCAATGGCATAATCAACATCGTTACTGGCATTGAGCCCACCAATCAGGTAGGCATACACACCGAGGGTGGCAGTTACGGCACCTTTGGTGGAGGTGGCAATTTTCAATTTTCAATTTTCAATTCTCAATATAGAAACAGGCTCTCTCTCGACTATCTCCGCTCTGATGGAGCCGTGGACAACAGCGGCTTCTCTCGCACACGGCTATTCGGTCAGGGGCGCTATGGGGCCGAAGGCCTGCGGCTCAACTGGCAGGCGGGCTATAACGGCCAGCGCTATGGAGCCAACACTTTCTATAGCGCGCTCTATCCCAATCAATGGGAGGAGAATAGTCGCTATATGGCAGCCCTCAAGGGTGAAGTCACAGCCGGAGGAGTGTGCATCCTGCCCACGCTTTCCTTTATCCGCAATTACGACCATTTCCAGCTCATCCGAGGCTCCGACACCGGCGAGAATTTCCATCGCAACGACGTTCTCTCGGCTGCCATCACCGCCAATTTTCAATGGTCACCAGATGATAAAAACGGAAGCGGCAATGTTAAATGTTTCACTGCTTTTGGTAGCGAACTTCGCCACGAGGGGATTCTGAGTACTAACCTCGGCCAGCCGCTCAGCGAGGAGCAGCGTGTCAGGATAGAGCACCACCACGATCTCAACTACGACCACCGTGATGGGCGCACAAATATGAGCCTTTTCCTCGAACAGGGCATGCGCTGTGGCCCTTGGTCACTCAATGTTGGCATAATGGCAAACCGCAATAGCGCCGTTGATGACCAATTCCGCCTCTATCCCGGAGTCGATATCAACTTCCGCCCCAGAATTCTCAATTCTCACCGCTCCAATCCGGACTTGGATAATGGTCAATCACCTACAGTCAATTTCTACGTCTCTTGGAACAAATCCATGCGTATGCCCACTTTCACCGACCTTTACTATAAGTCACCCACGCTGCAGGGCAATCTTGGGCTGAAGCCCGAGCAATGCAACACCTTCAAGCTCGGAGCCCAATTATTAACTCACGATGCCCAATTCTCAATTGATGGAATCTACCGTCGCGGCAACGATATGATCGACTGGGTGATGTACACCCCCGACGATATCTACCACTCCGCTGCTTTTCGCCTCAGCAACTGGGAGTTTATCGCTCAGGCTAAGCTGTGGCTCTTCCGGCTCATGCCCCGCCAGAAGGTACTACGTTGCGCCAGCGTGAGTTATTCCTACAATCTCCAGCGCCGTCATGACGATATTCAGGTGTACCAGTCGAGCTATGCTCTTGACTATCTGCGCCATAAGATGCTTGCTTCGGTTGAGCATACCATTGCGCCGCGTCTCAGTGCCACGTGGTATTTCCGTTGGCAGCAGCGCGAGGGCACTCATCTGGAGTATACTTCCGGTGTCGCCGTGCAGCGTCCCAACCGCGCCTATTCGCTCCTTGACCTCAAGCTCCGCTGGAATAATCCTCCCCAATCCGAACATAAATCTGCATCCCGGCATCATACAGGTCAATGGTCATACTACGCTTCCCTTGAGAATCTCTTCTCTTCCCACTACTACGACGTTGGCACCGTGCCGCAGCCTGGTTTCACCTTCCTCCTTGGCGCCGTCTGCAATTTCGGGCTATAATTAAAGATCAATGCCGGGAGTGTTATTTACAAGTTCGCGCCGCCCGGCACAAATGTTTGTGGCGAGCGGCGCGGAGACTTTTGCAGGCCGTCATATCCTCTCAACGAGGGTGACGTGAATCTTGTCATAGCAGAATAGATAGTTTTGAATGTAGTTGACAGCGGAGCCGAGGGTGGTGAATGCACGCCTCAGGGGTAGGTACTCACTACAGCGGTAGTTCTCGTCATAGTAGGGGGGACCGTCTTGTTCGTACATCCACTCGGTGAGAACATCTTCCATCCTCTTGGTTACATAGACGGTGCCATTGAGCAGGAAACGGTGAAACTCGTTGTCGGTGTAGGGGAGATGCATCGCCACCTTGATCTTGGGACTCAGCGACTCCAGTGGCCAATGGGCGGGAGCCTCGATATAGGCTGTCTCGCCCGTCTTAGTGTTTCTAAGCAAAAAACGGTAAATCATAACAGTAAACAGTAATTAATAAAACAACACGATATATCAAAGAGCAACCTACAGGACTGCCAGGGCACAATGCCCGGATAGCCCTCACGTGCCGCCGATGACTGCGGCAGTGGAATGGATAGCGCTCTTTGGCGTCGTGTGTGTGCGTCAGGATGACATAATTACTTGTTTACTGTTTGGATTGGTTTATATTCCCGTAAAAAAAAAGACCTCCGTACAGAGGTCTTACCTGAATGGTACGCCCTCAGGGGCTCGAACCCTGGACCCGCTGATTAAGAGTCAGCTGCTCTACCAACTGAGCTAAGGACGCATTGTTTTTTGAATGAGAAATGAGAAATTAGTGATTAAAAATTGCCTGTTTTTCTCAAACGCGGTGCAAAAGTAGCACATTATTGTGATATGACCAAAGTATTTCACGAAAAATATTTCTTTAGGGGGCTAATTTCTCCAAAAAGTTGTAACTTCGCACCCGTGAAATGTCATTTCTTGAAGATATTTGCCGTTTTGATTGCTGCAGGTGGCAATGTTCACCTCTCGAATGCTGACAGCGTGGACTTCGGCTCGGAGCTTGCCTATGGATCGGGTGAGTTGGTAAGGAGCGTAGCGCGCGCAGAGGGCATCACCCTTCCGCTGGCACCTATCATCAAGTCGGTGAGAGGGCAGGGCGAACCGTTTAATCGCGCGTGTCCTTATTATATATATGACGATGGGATGGTTTCGGGCGAGCGCAGCCTCGTGGGGTGTGTGGCTACCTCTGCTGAACAAGTGCTCAGTCACTACCGCTACCCCGAGGTGCTGATGGACTCGATAGCGGGTTTCTCGTCGGCTAACAACGGCGATATCGCCACAGTGCCCAAAGGCACTCCGATAGATTTTGACAATATATTGGACATCTACACACCTGGCGAATACTCCGACGACGAGGCGCAGGCGGTAGCCAATCTCTCATACTATCTGGGCGTAGCATGCCGGATGAACTGGGCGGTAGGTTCATCGGGGGCGCAGGTTGGGCGCCTGGTGGAGCCGCTGCGACGCGCCTTCGGCTACGGCTATGTGCGCTATCTGCGGAGCTATGACTATACCCCCCAACGCTGGCTGGCCTTGCTGCTACGGGAGTTGGCTGCGGGGCGTCCGGTGATATATGCCGGCTACAGCACCCAAGGCAGCGGTCATGCCTTTGTAATTGACGGTGTGGACAGAATGGGGCGGTTTCATGTGAGTTGGGGCTTCGGCGGTAACTGGGACGGTTACTTTGATCTGGCGATACTCAACACATGGGAGAGTCCTCTGGAACCCACCGCAACGGGATGTATAGAGGGACTGGGGCACATGCAGGAGGCCTTGTTCTTGCATCCTGACAGCGTGGCATATGTTATCGACGATACACTCAGTACGGGCCACCGCGTCGCGATAGACAATGTGAGTTTTAACCGCAATCCGGACACGAATATCGGAATGCTGGCTGAGGTGAAGGTGCGCAACGTGTCGGATGTCGATATGTTTGCACCGATAGAACTCTTCACCTATACGCGACTCGACTCTCTTGGCAATCCTGCGGATGTGGACTACCTGGGTCTGGCCGACGGCATAGTGAGGGCGCATGTTGACACCACTCTGGTGGCCTTCGTAAGCTGCTCGGCCGTGGGAGAGCGCCTGCTGGGCATCAACATGACCGATAGCATGTACCTAGCCTACGATACCATAACGGTGCAAAAGGCCTCTCAGCCTAAGCTGAGCTTTGTGTTGGCAGACTCGGTAATCACGGCCCGCTCGGCGTCGTTCACCCTCAGCATAACTAATCAGTCGCCCACCTATTGGTCGGGCAGGATGGTGACCTACAGCCTCTTTGAGGGTGAATATACGGAGGCGGAGGGCGATCTGCGCCACTACAAAGTGCTCAATCTGCAGCCGGGTGGTAGCACGGGCGATACTGTGAGCTTCCGCAATCTGGAACCTAATACGGACTACACCTTCGTGGTGCGTAACCCTTGGCAGCCGGCTATGCAGGTAATGTTCCGCACTCCGCTCGCTACCGATGTTCAGAGTGAAAAGATAAGAGGCTCAAGTGATAAGAGATATAACCCGAGTTATCGACTGAACCATAGAATAACGATAGAATATGATGAATCCACTGGCCGTTATCGACAAGTTTTATCCCGCTGACGATGAGTTGCGTCGCCTCCTGCTCGTTCATAGCTGGCATGTGGCCGACATGGCGCTGCGCTGCGAGGCCCGCCATCCCGAACTGGGTCTGGATCGCTCGCTGCTGCTGCGTGGGGCGCTGTTGCACGACATAGGCATCGTTGGCACCAATGCGCCTCGTATCCATTGCTACGGCGACATGCCTTACCTGATGCACGGTTTTATTGGGGCGCGGATGCTACGGACATTGGGCTTGGAGACCGAGGCACGTTTTTGTGAGCGTCACACGGGCACAGGGCTGAGTCGGCAGGTGATATCGGAGAGCATCCTGCCCATCGAATCCCGAGATTACTTCCCCGAGTCGATGGAGGAAAAGCTGGTGTGCTACGCAGATAAGTTCTACTCCAAGTCCAGGCCCAATGAAGTGAAGACATTTGAGCAGGCTTGTAACTCGCTGATGCGCTTCGGCGAAGATGGAGTGAGGAAGTTCTGCGAGTGGAACGGGTTGTTTAATTAATTGAGCATTGAAAATTGAACATTATGAGGAATAAGATAATTATAGGTGTTGCCATGGTGATTTGTACGATGTTTCTATTGCCGTCATGTCACCGTGCTACGCTTGAAGAGCAGTGTGCAGAGATGGTAAAGAAGGAGCGTAGGCGCTTGCCCCGAAACGTGACGATGGGGGTGGTACTCGACTCGATGAAATATGACAGCCAGAGTCACATCCTGGTATATTACCACACGATGAACGACTCGATCTACACCCCAGAGATGATAAGCTTAGGTAAGAGTCAGTTGCATCAACAACTGCTTGTGGAGATAAGCAATTCAGTTGCCCTGAAGCGGCTGAAGGACGAGGGGTTGTCATTCCGCTATGTGTATCTGGCATTGAGCACAGGCGAGGAGTGTATGAGTCTGCAGTTTAACAATGAAGATATATAACTATGAGTTACGAAGAAAGGGCAGAAAAAGCTATGGAGCTGTTTTCGCAGGGCTATAATTGTGCACAGTCAGTAGTGGGTGCATGGGCAGACCACTACGGTATGGATATAGACACCGCTCTGCGGATAAGTAGCAGTTTTGGAGGCGGAATAGGCAGGATGCGCCTAACGTGCGGGGCTGCCAGCGGAATGTTTATGCTGGCGGGTCTGCAGACTGGGACCACTGATCCTAAGAACCGTGAGGCCAAGGCGCACAACTACGAGGTGGTGCAGCATTTGGCTGCCGAGTTTAAGAAAGAGATGGGCTCTATCAATTGCGGAGAACTGCTGGCTATGGCTCAGGCGAATGGGGCAGAGGAGGGTTCGAAAAATTCGATGGACAAAAGTCCTGTGCCCGAGGAGCGTACCCCGGAGTATTATCGCAAACGTCCGTGTCGCGAGATAGTGGGTTGTGCGAGTCGAATCTTTGCTCGTTATCTGGATGCCGAGAGGCCGGAGTGAGAATTTTCCTGGTGCCCCTTTGGGGCAAATAAAATACGGAAGTTGAAAAAATACAACAAGATTTCTTTTTCATTTCAAAATTTTGGCGTATTTTTGCAGGGAAATTTAATACATAGATAATGGACAACATTTTCAAAGGGCTTGGCGTGGCGCTGATTACGCCGTTCTGCAAGGACGGAAGCGTAGATTTCAGTAGTCTAAGTAGCCTGACTGACAGTCTGATAACTGACGGCATAGATTTCCTCTGCGTGCTGGGTAGCACGGCGGAGACTCCTTGCTTGAGTGGCGATGAGCGCCGCAGGGTGAAAGACTGCGTGGTAGAGGCTGCCGGTCGCAGGGTGCCGATATTGCTCGGTATGGGTAGCAATGACTCTGCAGCGCTGGCCAACGAAATAAAAAACTTTGATTTTCGGGGCGTTGATGGCATCTTGTCGGTAGTACCTTATTACAACAAGCCGTCACAACAGGGTATGTATGAGCATTTTAAGCTCGTAGCCTCAGCTGCCGGTGATAGGCGTGTGGTGCTCTACAATGTGCCCGGACGTACCAGTGTGAACATGCAGGCTGCCACCACTCTGAGACTTGCACAGGAATGTGACAATATAGTTGCCATCAAGGAGGCCAGCGGCAGTCTTGCGCAGATTGACACCATTATTCACAATGCTCCCGAGGGCTTTGATGTGCTGAGTGGCGACGATGCACTTGCTGTGGAGTTGATAGGCATGGGAAGTTGCGGTGTCATCTCTGTGGTGGGCAATGCCATTCCGCGTACATTCGCCAAAATGGTTCGGACTGCACTGAGCGGTGACAAAGTTGCTGCTGAGACTGCCGACTCAGAGTTGCGTGAGCTGTATCGACTGCTGTTTGCCGACGGCAACCCAGCCGGCATCAAGGCTCTGCTTGCTGCAAAGGGGCGCATAAATAATGTGCTGCGATTACCTCTTACCCCTGCTACCGAAGAAACTCAAACTGCCCTTGCCGCCTTTACCGATATATGTTAATGGCGGTTAAAATTGTTTACTTTTAAACTCTGTTTCATTTGTTTTACCTTTTTTAGTAGGCGGTTGGTAAAGAAAGCAGTAACTTTGCCAGCGCTTAGAACTTAGAACGTAACAAATATACTTTATATGGAACAAAACGTAGATATTCGGGCCCTCAACGAGCTGATTGAAAGTCGCTCTGCCATCGTGACCAATATCAAGATTGGTATGGGCCAGGTAATAGTGGGCCAGACTCATCTGGTTGACTCGCTGCTGGTATGCCTATTGAGCAACGGCCATGTGCTGTTGGAGGGCGTTCCCGGTCTGGCAAAAACGCTCGCCATTAAAACGCTCGCAGGCATCGTAGATGGCAGTTTCAAGCGTATCCAGTTCACACCTGACCTCCTCCCCGCCGACGTGGTGGGAACAATGGTGTATAGCCAGAAGACAGAGGAGTTCATGGTGAAGAAAGGCCCAGTGTTTGCCAACTTCGTGCTGGCCGACGAGATTAACCGTGCACCGGCTAAGGTGCAGAGCGCCCTGCTGGAGGCAATGCAGGAGCGACAGGTGACCATTGGCAATGATACTTTCCGTCTGCCGGAGCCTTTCTTGGTACTTGCCACACAAAACCCCATAGAGCAGGAGGGCACATATCAGCTGCCTGAGGCTCAGGTTGACCGCTTCATGCTTAAGGTGGTGATTGACTATCCCACTATCAGCGAAGAGCGCCAAGTGGTAGACAACCATATCAAGGGCAAGAGTCAGGAGGTGAAGGCGATGATTGGACTCAACGACATCGTGGAAGCCCGCGAGGTGGTCAAGCAGATTTACATCAGCGAAGAGATCGAGAACTATATCACCGACATAGTGTTCGCAACCCGTTATCCGGAGCGATACAACCTTGGTGATATGAAGCAGAATATCAGCTTCGGAGTTTCGCCAAGAGCTAGCATCAATCTGGCACTCGCTGCCAGAGCATATGCTTTCCTTAAGCATAGGGGCTATGTGATTCCTGACGACGTGAGGGCTATGGCTCATGATGTGTTGCGCCATCGATTGGGACTTACCTATGAGGCTGAGGCTAACGCTATCACCGCTGATGACATCGTAACACGCATTCTGGAGAACGTGAAGATCAGTTAGATTTCATTTGACGATTCTACCATTTCACGATTTCACAATTTCACGATTTCACAATTCATTAGTCAAATAGTTAAA
>JAFZXF010000030.1 GCA_017616915.1 Bacteroidaceae bacterium | reverse complement strand
CGAATGAATATAAAACCAACTAAACTATTCATACTGCTGTCTGCTATCATCATGGTAGCCACTTTTACCGCGTGCTCTAGCGAAGACACACCTATACCAGAGCCTGCAGATGAGGTAGAGGAACAGTTGCGGCAGATGACGCTAAGCGAGAAGGTTGGGCAGATGTTCTTTGTCCGTCCCGAAGCACTGGACACGACCATACACTGGAATGTATATGACGACCTGATGCCGCTGGAACTGCAGACGGTGAACAACTGCATGAAGGGCGTCAACCAGAAATACCCTGTGGGTGGCATTATTCTCTATGCCTGGAACATCAAGGATGAAGCCCAACTGGCGCAATTCATGCCGCAGTTGAAAGCACTGAACGGGAGGCCGCTGATGTGCATAGACGAGGAGGGCGGTCGCGTGGCCCGTATCGCCAACAACGATAACTTTCATGTTAAGAAGTATGAGTCGATGGCAGCCATCGGCGCTACCGGCGACCCTGCCAACGCCTACGAATGCGGAAACACGATCGGTACCTATCTTAACCGCTATGGTTTCGACATCGACTTCGCCCCAGTGGCAGATGTGAACACCAACCCGGAGAACATTGTCATCGGCCCTCGTGCCTTCAGCGACAATCCTGCCGTTGCTGCACCCATGGTGACCAACTACCTGCAGGGACTGAAGGATGCCGGCATCGTAGGCTGCATCAAGCACTTCCCCGGTCATGGCGATACCAAGGCTGACACGCACTACGGCTATGCGCAGACGCTGAAGACTTGGGACGAGATGCTCAATTGTGAGATTATCACCTTCCGTGCAGGTATCCAGTGGGGCTGTCAACTGATTATGACGGCTCATATCAGCGCACCCAATGTCGCAGGAGAGGACATCCCCTCTACCATGTCGTCTGTCATCCTGCAGGACAAACTGCGTGGCGAACTGGGCTATCAGCACATCATAGTGACCGATGCTATGGATATGGGAGCCATCACGCAACAGTACACGATTGACGAGGCCGTCGTAGGCTGCATCCAGGCCGGTGCCGATATCGTTCTCTGCTCCAAGGATTTCATCCGGGCCTTCAATACCATTGTCAAGTGTGTAGAGGATGGCGCTATCACGGAGGAACGCATCAATCAGAGTGTCCGCCGTATACTGAAACTAAAAAAACAACTATCATAAACTTCGAGGGCTTCGCATGGGAAGACACCGAAGAAGTGATAGGATAATAAATTTTCTAACAGATGACAATACTTGAGGCGATAGAAGCGCGTCACGGCGTGAGGGCATACAAGAGTGAGCCGTTACTCGATGATGTGGTCAATGCGCTGGAGGATAAGATTGCGCAGCTGAACCGCGAGGGACAGCTCCACATGCAGCTGATACTCAACGAGTCGAGGGCGTTCCAGAGTAGGATGTCGAAGTACGGTAAGTTACTCGGAGTCAACAACTATGTCATTGTTGCCGGCCAGAAGGCCAATGACAGCAACGCCTACCAGCAATGAGTTTGCCTTGAAAAAATTTTTTGAATAATTTTTTGTAAGGGTTGGATACGATATTCCATAACACAAGTGCCGGGAGAATTTCTCCCGGCACTGTTTTGTGCGCCTGATAGGACTCGAACCTACACGACCGAAATCACCAGATCCTAAGTCTGGCGCGTCTACCAATTTCGCCACAAGCGCAGTAGTTAGGCGTGAAGCCTAATGGATTATCTTTGTTCAGGCATAAAGCCAACTATTTCACGAACTTCGCGGATGGTCTGTGCGGCTGAGGCACGTGCCCGCTCAGCTCCTTCGCGAGCGATTCGCTCGAGCAGAGCATCGTCGCTGCTATATTGCAGTATGCGCTCCCTTATAGGGGCTACGACTCGACAGAGATCCTCAGCGAGCTGCATCTTGAGGTCTCCAAAGCGTATGGAGCAGTTGTTCCACTGCTCATTGAAGTATGCGTTGACCTCGGGCGAGGAGCATATCTCAAGGAAGGTGAAGAGGTTCTGAATGCATTCGGGCTTCTCAGAGCAGGGCTCGGTAGGTCCGCTGACGGTGAGCGCCTTCTTGACCTTCTTGGTGATGGTGGCGTCATCGTCGCAGAGGTAGATGCAGTTGCCCTCGCTTTTGCCCATCTTGCCGCTACCGTCAAGGCCGGGTATCTTGATGGCCTGAGAGGTGTAGGAGAAGTCCTGCGGCTCAGGGAAATACTCCACTCCGTATATGTTATTGAAGCGGCGCGCACACTTGCGCATCATCTCCATGTTTTGCTGCTGGTCTTTGCCTACGGGGACTTTCACGGCGCGATGCTGCAAGACATCGGCTGCCATGAGGGTGGGGTAGGTGAAGAGGCCCGCATTGACATTGTTGGGCTGCTTGCGGGCTTTCTCCTTGAAAGTGGTGACGCGGCCCAGCTCGCCAAGATAGGCGTTCATGTTGAGATAGAGATAGAGCTCAAGGGTCTCGCGTACATCACTCTGGATGTAGATGACGGCCTTCTCGGGGTCGATGCCACAGGCGAGGTATTCGGCCAGGATGGTCTTGACGCTACGACGTATGTCCTCGGGCTTGGGCTGGGTGGTAAGAGAGTGCCAGTCGGCGATGAAAATCATACAGTCGTACTCGTCCTGCATCTGAACGAACGACTTAACGGCTCCAAAATAGTTGCCGAGGTGAAGATTTCCTGTGGGGCGTATGCCCGATACGACTTTTTCCATAGAGCCGAAGGCGGGACTCGAACCCGCGACCTACGCATTACGAATGCGTTGCTCTACCAACTGAGCTATTTCGGCAAATCGGCGGCGAAGTTACAAAAAAAATGAGAATTGGGAATCGTGAATCGCAAAAATTTTGTGATATGGAGTCCTTATTGGCGTAAAATAGTGCGAAATGACGGTAATTTTAACTCTCAACTCTCATTTTGGCCTATTATGCTGGCTCACTCAACAACCTCCTGGGGCAGAGCGCGGAGATTGTAGGTGGAGGACATAACGAAACCGTAAGCGCCGGCGGAGAGGATGGCTAACGTGTCGCCGCGGCGCACCTCATGGAGCTCGATGTCGGTGGCGAACACATCGCTGCTCTCGCAGATGGGACCTACCACATCGTAGGTGCGCAGGGGACGCTGCTCGGCCTGCCCGGTGAGATTGACTATCTTATGGAAGGCCTGGTATAGCGCGGGGCGGATGAGGGCAGTGAAGCCCGCATCGACGATGGCGAACTGCTTGGTAGCAGTCTGCTTGACGAATACGCAGCGGGTGATGAGCCGGCCGCATTGTGCGGTGAGGGCACGTCCCAACTCGAAATGGAGACTCTGGCCGGGCCGCAGCTCGAGATTATCGGCATAGGCGCGGAAATAGTCGCGGAAGTTGGGTATGGGATTGAGCTCGGGATGCTCATAGTCGATGCCGAGGCCGCCACCCACATTGATGGAAGTGGTGCCGGTGATGCCGGCCTGCTCGAGTTGATCCTGCAGCTGATTGATGCGCAGGGAAAGTTGGCGGAAACATGTCATATCGAGCACTTGTGACCCGATATGGAAATGCAGACCGAGATAATGAATGTTGCTCATCGACTGAGCGCGGCGAATGACGTCAATCATGTCGGCCATGCTGATGCCAAACTTGTTGGCTTCGAGGCCGGTAGTAATGTTGGCATGAGTGTGGGCGTCGACATCGGGGTTGATGCGGAATGCCACATTGGCAATGGTGTGACGAGCTACAGCGAGTTGCTGAATGACATCGAGCTCGGGGACACTCTCTACATTGAAGCAGCCGATTCCTGCATCGAGGGCGAGGTTGATTTCCTCATCGGTCTTGCCTACGCCGGCAAACATGATACGGTGTGCGGGCATTTGGCAGTTGATGCAATGGGCTATCTCTGCTCCACTCACGCAGTCGGCACCGAGGCCGGCCTTTGCGGCTATTGCTATGAGGCGGGCATTGCTGTTGCTCTTGACCGCAAGGTGAATCTTAGCCTGTGGCAGGCATGCTGCCTCACTCTTGGCGGCCTCAATAGTGCGGGAGAAGAGGGTGGAATCGTATGTGTAATAAGGTGTTTGCACGGGAATTGGAAATTTAAGATTGTTGAATGGGGTTAGAACAGCTCTGCGCTTAGTGCCTGAAGGGCTGCTTGCTTGTCGTCCTGGTGGATTAGGAACGAAATGTTGTGGTTGCTACCTCCGTAGGATATCATTCGGATGGGTATGTTGCGCAGGGCATTGGTGATGGTGGATTCGAACCCTGTGTTTTGGCTGCGCAGGTCACCGACGACACAGATGATGCACATCTCGCGGTCGACCTCTACGATACCGTATTGCTTGAGATCGTCAGTGATGTTGGCGAGGTAGTCGGTGCAGTCGATGGTCATAGAGATACCGACCTCAGAGGTGGTGACCATATCGATGGGGGTGTGGTAGGTCTCGAAGATTTCAAAGACCTTGCGCAGGAAACCGGTCTGCAGCAACATTCGCGAGCTGACTATCTTGATGGCTGTGATATCGTCTTTAGCCGCAACGGCCTTAATCTGGTTGTGCTGGAACTGGTTATTGATAAGGGTTCCTTCAGCATCGGGCTGCATGGTGTTGAGCAGTTTGACGGGTATGCCTGCTGCTTTAGCAGGGAGTACGCAGGTGGGATGGAGAATCTTGGCTCCAAAGTATGCGAGCTCCGCAGCTTCCTCAAAGTGTAGCTGGTGTACGGGCTTGGTGTTTTCTACATAGCGCGGGTCATTGTTGTGCATACCGTCAATATCGGTCCATATCTCGATGAGGTCGGCCTTGATGGCGGCTCCGATGAGCGAGGCTGTATAGTCGGATCCTCCTCGCTGCAAGTTGTCAATCTCTCCAAGGTGGTTAAGGCAGATGAAACCTTGCGTGATGAAGTATTCGGCTTGACTGTTGGCTTCGATAAGTGGTGTAATATGTTCGCGTAAGTAATTGACATCCGGCTCTTTATCTTCATCGATACGCATAAAGTCAAGAGCATTGAGTAGTACGGTGTTGACACCTTGCTCGTTGAAATAGTTGGCGAGCATATTGGTGCTCATTATTTCGCCGTAGCTAACGATTTCTTTCTCCATCTGGGGTGTGAAATCGCCCTTGGCATAAGCGAGGAGGCGGTCGAAAATATTATTGAGGAAGGTGCGTGTCTGCTCCTGTGCTTCGAGTGTGCTGTAAAGCTGCTCAATATGTGCCATATATGTGGAATGGAGCTTGCCGATGAGTGCCGATGCGCTTTGTCGGTTGCCCTTGGCGAAGTAGTCGGCTATCTCGAGCAGTGCATTTGTGGTGCCCGACATAGCTGAGAGTACTACGAGGTTGCCCGGTGATTTTTGTACCAGGCGTGCCACTTCTTTCATTCTCTGCGGAGTGCCAACTGAGGTTCCTCCGAATTTCTGTACTTTCATGGAGTTAGGTGTTAGGTGTTAATTGTTTGTCGGCGCACTGATATATTATCGGATTGCTAACGAGGTCTATAAGTTGCAGGTTGTGGGTGGACATGATGACCGCGGTTCCCTGCTGGCGTATTTCATTGAGTAGGTGGATGATGCTTTGGCTACTTTCGGTGTCGAGGTTTCCGGTGGGTTCATCAGCGAGGATGAGCTTGGGGTTGTTGAGCATGGCTCGTGCTATAGCTACGCTTTGCTGTTCGCCTCCCGAGAGTTCGTAAGGGAATTTGTCGGCTTTGTCAAGCATTGTGACCATACTGAGCACTTCTTGTATTCGGGTTTGAATAACATCCTTGTTTTTCCAACCGGTAGAGCGTAGCACAAACTCCATATTCTTACTTACTGTGCGGTCGGTGAGCAGTTGGAAGTCCTGAAAGACCATACCGAGCTGTTTGCGCAGCGAAGGCAGTTGCTTGGGTTTTATTTTCATCATGTCAAAATCCAGCACGTTGGCTTCGCCGGCAGTTGGCCGCAGCTCGCCGTAGATGGTGGCGAGCAGGGTGGACTTGCCGCTACCTACTTTGCCGGTAATGAACACGTAGTCGCCTTCATTGACTTGGAGGTTGACGTTGCCGAGAATCAGGGCATCGTCATGCTTAATCTCTACATTATTATAATTAAGTAGCATAGCAGTGGGGGGTATAGGTGGTGAATCAATGTTTTTTCCAGCCCGGGTTGTGGCGCTCTTGGAGTTCTTTCACCAGGTCTTCGATGCGCAGCCCTTTGGCAGTGAGTAGCACGATGAGGTGGTAGAGTAGGTCGGAGCCTTCATAGACGAGTCGCTCATTGGTTCCGTTGCATGCCTCGATGACGGCTTCGAGAGCTTCTTCTCCCACTTTTTGCGCCATTCGATTGATGCCATCCTTAAAGAGGGATGTGGTGTATGAGCCTTCGGGCATTTCTTCATGGCGTTTCTGGATGAAGTCCTGCAGCTCGCTTAGGAAGAGTAGGGGGTTAGCCTGATTATCTTCTCCCCAGCATGTATCGGTGCCCAGATGGCAGGTGGGTCCCTCGGGATTAACGAGTACCAGCAGTGTATCATTGTCGCAGTCCACCTTTATGTCGACGAGGTGTAGGAAATGGCCGCTCTCTTCGCCCTTGGTCCATAGGCATTGCCTTGTTCGAGAGTAGAAGGTAACCTTCTTTGTTTCAAGGGTTTTGAGGTAGGCTTGCTCATTCATGAAGCCCAGCATAAGCACTTTGCGTGTGGATGCATCTTGGATAACGGCTGGTACGAGCCCGTTCATTTTCTGAAAGTCGATGTTAGTAGCCATTGTTAGAGGGTTTCTGTTTTATAGTCTGACGCAGATATTGTGATTGCGAAGATATGTTTTGAGGTCATGGATGCTGATTTCGCCATAGTGGAAGACGCTGGCTGCTAGTGCCGCATCAGCTTTGCCGAGAGTGAAGACATCACGGAAGTCGTCCATGGTGCCCGCTCCTCCTGAGGCGATAATGGGTATCGTCAGCGCATCGCTAAGCATAGCGAGGGCATCATTGGCGAAGCCCTTTTTTACTCCATCGTGGTTCATGCTGGTGAACAGGATTTCGCCGGCACCTCGATCTTGTGCCTCTCGTGCCCAGTCCAGTAGTCTGATGCCGGTGGGGAGCCTGCCTCCATTGATGTAACATTGCCATTGGCCGTCGGCTTCTTGCTTAGCATCTATTGCGACCACACAGACTTGTGAGCCAAAGTGTCCCGCAATGTCGTCGATGAGGCTGGGGTTGCGTAGAGCGGCCGAGTTGACACTTACCTTATCGGCTCCGGCATTTAGCATCGTTTCCACATCTCTGAGTTCGTTGATTCCTCCTCCCACAGTGAATGGAATGGTAAGCTCGGCAGCTACTCGCTGCACCATATCGGTGAAGGTTTTACGGCCTTCGTGACTTGCGGTTATGTCAAGGAAAACCAGTTCGTCGGCATTCTGGTCGCTATACGCCTTACCCAATTCTACTGGGTCGCCGGCATAGCGTAGATTAACGAAGTTGGTGCCTTTGACGGTCTGGCCGTCTTTGACATCGAGACATGGGATTATCCTTTTTGCGAGAGCCATTTTATCGAGTTATATATTTGTGAGCGAGGTCTTTAAGGTTGACTTTGCCTTCGTAGATAGCTTTGCCGAAGACCACGGCTGGTATGCCGGCCTTATGGAGTTCGTCAATATCCTGCTCGCAGCTTACCCCTCCGCTGGCAATGAGTTGCAGGTCGGGGAACTGTGTCATGATATGGCGGTATAGGTCGGTGGCTGTGCCTTGAAGCATTCCGTCGCGGCTAATGTCGGTGCATAGTACACGGCGTATCCCCCTGT
>JAFZXF010000029.1 GCA_017616915.1 Bacteroidaceae bacterium | reverse complement strand
CACCGAGTTCAAGGAATACTGGGACGATGAGGAGTTCAAACTCATCATTAAGCTCTACAATGATTAAACGGCAAATCCCGAATCTGATAACACTCTGCAACCTGGCTTGCGGAGTGTTGTCTGTTTTAGCGGCATTGGGTTACGGCTTCCCTCGGCAGGCGGCATTGCTTATCTGTCTGGGCATCTTCTTTGACTTTTTCGATGGCCTTACTGCTCGTCTGTTGGGAGTGGCTTCGCCTATGGGAAAGGAACTTGATTCGCTGGCCGACGTGGTCACCAGCGGTGTGGCTCCCGCAGCCATATTGTTTAGTCTCTTATCTGAATATGGTCAGACGTGGCTCATTGCAGCATTCCTACTCATACCACTCTTTGGGGCATATCGTCTGGCAAAGTTCAACCTGGACACCCGACAGTCTCACTCGTTCCTCGGCCTGCCCGTCCCTAGCCAAGCACTGGTGTGGGTAGGTGTGGCATTGAGCCAGCTGCCGATAGTCAGCGATATGTGGTCTGTGGTCATTATCGTAGTGCTGTCGCTTATTCTCAATATTTTGATGGTCTCGGAGTTGCCGCTCTTCTCGCTGAAGTTTAACTTTAAAGACCTCACGTGGCGCACCAACAGCGTGCAGTACATATTCCTTATCGTCTGCGCAGTTATCATCGCTGCGCTACGCGATTGGATTGCCATATCGGTCATCATCCTGTGGTATATAATTCTGTCCGCCATTACTCAACGCAAGCATGCTGAGTGACCTGAAGAATATCCCCATAGCCGATTACGACTATCCTCTGCCCGACGAGCGTATTGCACGCTATCCGTTGGCGGAGCGAGATCATAGCAAATTGCTTGCCGTTACACCGGAGGGTATAGTCGAGCACCGTTTCTATGAACTGCCGCAGATCCTACCCGCAGGCTCGCTGCTAGTATTCAACGACACCAAGGTCATACATGCCCGACTGCTGTTCCGCAAGGAGACCGGTGCAACGATAGAGATATTCTGCCTAGAGCCCTATAATATGGCCGTAAGTGAAGCCTTTGAGCAGCGCAAGCAATGCTCTTGGGTGTGCTTTATTGGGAACAACAAGAAATGGAAAGAAGGAACGTTGTGTGGAAAGTGGAAAGTGGAGAGTGGAGAGTTTTGTCTTACAGCGGAGCGCCGCAATGCCGTGGGCAACGCCTGGATAGTGGACTTTCACTGGACTGGTGGTGCCAGTTTCGCTGAGGTGATTGAGAACGCCGGAGTGATACCCCTACCGCCATATCTTGGCCGCGAGGCCGAGGAGAGTGACGCCACACGCTACCAGACCGTATATGCCCATTATGAGGGCTCCGTGGCCGCGCCAACGGCAGGATTGCATTTTACGGACAATGTCATCAATGGCTTGCACCAACGGGGCATTGATACAGAATACCTGACTCTGCATGTTGGTGCCGGTACATTTAAGCCAGTGAGCAGCGAGCACATTGGCGACCACGAAATGCATGTGGAAAAGGTGCATGTCACAGCAGAGAATCTTCGACATCTGTGCAACCACAGAGATACGGCACGTGTGGCTGTGGGAACAACCAGTGTACGCACGCTGGAAAGCCTATACTGGTTCGGTGTGCAGCTTCGCCACAATCCCAACATGGAATGCATGCATATTTCGCAATGGGAGCCATACACGTTGGATGACTGCGGTATGGACTATGTTGAAGCATACAATCAGATACTTGAATGGATGAATCGCCATCATGAGGATAGTTTCTACGGGGAGACGCAGTTGATGATTGCTCCTGGTTATCGCTACCGCACAATTACAGGTATGGTAACGAACTTTCACCAACCCAAGAGTACACTGCTACTGCTTGTGTCGGCTTTCATCGGCGAGCGCTGGAAGGATGCTTATCGCTATGCTCTTGACAACGGGTTCCGCTTCCTCAGATACGGTGACAGTTGTCTGTTCTTGCCGTAATCCCATGTTTCCTCTCTCTTCCATAATTCAGGTATTATTCCCATCAACCTGCGCCTGTTGCGGAGATGTACTTGTGCGCGGCGAGCGACAGATTTGTCTGGATTGCCTGGCAGATATGGCCACAACGGCATTTACCGCCATGGACGATAACCCCGTAGAACGACGACTTATGGGGCGTATACCGATAGTGCACGCCACCTCCACATTCCTCTTTAGGCACGACAACACCGTACGCAATGCCGTACATGCCATGAAGTTCCATGGGAATACCGAACTGTGTTTGATGATGGGACGGCAAATGGGGCTCGACCTGCTGAGCAGTGGCCGATTTGATGATCTGGATTTATTGATTCCCGTGCCGCTGCATTGGGTACGGCGACTGAAACGCGGCTATAACCAAAGCGAATTACTATGCAGAGGCATTGGCGAAGTGATGAACCTGCCAGTATGCCCCAATGCCGTAGTACGCCACCG
Source organism: Bacteroidaceae bacterium (assembly GCA_017616915.1). Lineage (GTDB taxonomy): Bacteria > Bacteroidota > Bacteroidia > Bacteroidales > Bacteroidaceae > UBA6382. Next base: position 4,063 of record JAFZXF010000029.1, on the reverse strand, counting down.
TTACACACACCAACAAAGCTTGCAGCAAAGCCGAAAACGCGCAGAGAACGTAGACGGAGCTTTCAGGATAAAGAAAGCCGACATAATTGCGGGGAAGCATATTCTGCTTGTCGATGATGTTCTCACCACTGGTGCTACCATTACCGCTTGTGCAGATGCCATAGCCAGTGTGCCCGGAGTACGCATCAGCATAGCTACATTCTGTATGGCAGTGTAGCTTTATTTCTTGATATAGGAAAGGAAGTCCAGGTCAATACTCAGCGAGACAAAGGGCTTGACCAACCACGCTTTTGCGGTCACATCCTCAATGCTCAGATTGGGGCCTATTACCTCACCGCTCTTGTATCCGTCTTTCAAAACCTGATATTCCGCTATATTCAGGCCAAGCGTCAGATAGAAGAAATCTACGAATCGGAAACTGGTACCTACGTAGAAGTTTCTGAATAGATTGCTTCCACCAAAGCCCACGTATATTCCAAGATCATAGTTGAACTCCTGGTCAAAACGCTTTATGCTTTTTCCATTGTTGCCGATATTGTGGTCTTTGTTGAAATATGGCGTCAGATCCCACAGCATCACAGAAGCTCCGGTGACATAGTCAAAGTCCACCACTCCTGCGTTTCGGTTACTTATATATTTGTCATAGGTACCGGACGTAGCTCCGCTCTTGAGGCGAATTTCCCAATCGGGTGCACGATAGAATCGCAGCGCCACACCTTGTATTGGGCGTATTTTCTTCTTCTTGCTGTTGGTCTTTGCAAGGCGTTCCTCTGCGGCTTTGGCTCGTTCTTCAAGGTATTTGTTCGCCTCTTCCTTACGCACCGCCTCAATCTCAGCAATACGCACTATGGCTCGCAGCGAATCAACCATGTGTATATAATAATTACGTTCAGCCTCAAGCTTCTCCTTATCTACACCATTGGCCGATAGTATCTCGCGGTAGAATGCCTCTTTTTCACGCAATGCACTAAGTGCAGCCGTGTCGGCAACGCGCTTTATGACAGTGTCTGTACGGATAATGTACACCGAGTCTACACGCAGAAGAGTTAAGGTGTCAGTGTGCAACAGATAGACGGTATCATGTACAGACGCCACCGGTATAGTGTCTTGGGCATTAAGCCGTAGACCCATCAATAGCAGCACTATTAGCAGTAATCTCTTCATCCGAGTATCTCTATCAGTTGATCCACAGCGACGGTCTGCTGTGTACCATCAGTCATATTCTTCAATGTCACGGTGCCATCCTTCATCTCGCTTTCGCCAACAAAAGCCACGTATGGCACTTGTTTGCGGTTGGCATAGTCCATCTGCTTCTTCATCTTTGCGCTGTCAGGATATATCTGCGTGCTAATGCCTGCAGCGCGTAACTTGGCGGCTATGCCGATGCAGGCAGCCTGCTCAGCAGTACCAAAATTAATGAAAAGCACGCGTGCGGCCTGCTCCAACCCCTGCGGGAATCGATCCAGCTCGGTTAGCACATCGTATATGCGATCGGCGCCAAAGGATATACCAACGCCACTGACGTCGGGCATACCGAAGATACCGGTGAGGTTATCATAGCGTCCACCGCCACAAATGCTGCCTATCTGCACATCCTTGGCCTTCACCTCAAAGATGGCTCCAGTGTAGTAGTTCAAGCCTCGAGCCAACGTTAGGTCAAGTTCAACCTCTGCTTTCATGCTACAGGCCTCAATCATGCCGAAAAGTTCCTCCAGTTCCTCAGCTCCCATCTTCCCTATCTCCACATTAGCAAACATTGTCTTGAGCTGCTGTATCTTTTCTGTAGCAGAGCCCTTAAGAGAGAACACCGGGTCAAGGGCAGCTATCTGCTCTGCCGTCAAGCCTCGCTCAGCCAACTCGGCACGAACATTGTCTAGACCTATCTTGTCAAGTTTATCAATAGCCACAGTGATGTCAACAAGTTTGTCCGGAGCACCAATCATCTCAGCGATACCCGCCAACACCTTACGGTTGTTTATCTTCACCGTCACCGCTATGTCGAGTTTCCCGAAGACCATATCTATCATCTGCACCAACTCAAGTTCGTTGAGCAACGACGTACTACCAATCATATCAGCATCGCACTGGTAGAACTCGCGGTAGCGACCTTTCTGCGGACGGTCGGCACGCCATACCGGCTGCAGCTGATAACGACGGAATGGCAACTGTACCTGTTCGCGGTGTTGCACCACGAATCGAGCGAAAGGTACCGTGAGGTCATAGCGCAGGCCTCGTTCGCATATCTGCGGTGCCACCTTATGGTAATCCTGATTGAAATCAACACCGTCCATAAAATCACCGGAGTTGAGGACCTTGAAAAGCAGCTTGTCGCCCTCCTCTCCGTATTTACCCATCAACGTGGAGAGGTTCTCCAGCGATGGAGTTTCAATCGGCTCAAAGGCAAATGTGCGGAACACCGAACGTATAGTATCAAAAATATAGTTGCGGCGCGCCATCTCTGCAGGCAGAAAGTCGCGCGTACCCTTTGGTATTGAACACTTAACGGTTGCCATATCTAATCTGTTTTGCATTGCAAATTTACATATTTTTTTTGAATTATGGCATAAAAAAAGGAGTCCCTTATTGGAACTCCTTATAAAAAATTGGCGGCGACCTACTTTTCCACAAACAAGTATTAAGAAATGCCAGTGGCATTTCGTCCCTGTAACAGGATAGTACCCCACTATCCGTCGTGGAAGGAGCGCGTGGCTGTGAGGCTTCTGCCTGGCTCCGGGACTTATTCCTCTTGGCTCTCGCCTCCGAAACTTCTTGCTCTTGTTGCTTACTCTACCTTCCGGGGCTTCTCATACACTCTTTTGCTTTACTTTATTCGCTATTGCTTCTACCGCTCTGAAAACTGAAGCTCTCCCCTGCTCTGATGACTAAAGAGGAGACATGGCCTGCGAGCACCGCTGAAATCAAATTAAATGGAGCGAGCAAACTTCCTTTCCACTTAAGACTCACAGTAAGACGAAGATACTGGTGCGGGGGAGGAAAAGTAGGTCGCCGCACAATTTTTCAAGGGAGACCCGCAAGGGGCTACCTCGGTTTGGCCTCCGCGCGGCGGATCGTGGCCCGCAGGATTCCCCCACCCTGTCGCGTCAGCGAGAGAGAGATTGCCTCCGGCCCTTGGGAAAACAAACCGTTTCGGCTATCTTGAAAACAAATCAAAAAACACCGCTTGGAATCGGCTATCTTTGAAACAAATAAAGAAATACCGCTTTTTTCGGCTATCTGATAAAAACACATAATATGCCGCTGATACCGCTTGAAGAAGAAAGGGGCGATACATTTGCATTTCACTTTTCACATTTCACATTCTCAATTCTCCTTGCGCAAGCGCAGAAATCTTGTAAATCTCATAGATTATTGCCGCTGCGCGGGGCTTTGCCACACAGATAACACGGATAGCGCAGAAAAAAAACACGCACGGGGCGTTCGGTGAAGAACGTCCCGTGGTGCTGGTCATGGTTTTCGTTTTTCGCTGTATTTAATTTTTTTCAGCGGTGCTCAAGGCCATTCCCTTCGGTCAGGCAGACGGTCGGCTTTGAGGCCGAGAGGGGATGCTTCAGGCTTACTCTACGTCTTCACCGCCGTCGTTCTTGAAGAAGGTGCGCGAGGCTACCGAGCTGTTGAGGCCGTTCTTGAGGGCGATGGCTTTCACCGTGGTGGTGGCGGTGAGGGTCAGCGGGGAGCTGTAGAGGCTGCTGCTGGCGGTCGGCGTGGTGCCGTTGATGGTGTAGCGGATTTCCGCGCCGCTCTCAGCGCTCATGGTCACCGTGGTGCTCTCGGCGAAGGGCGTCGAGCCGCTGATGGTGGGTGCATTGACAGTCGAGGTGCCGCTGCCGCCGGTGCCGCCCGTGCCGGTGTTGCCACCCGTCGAACCGCCGCTGGTCGAGCCACCTTCGCCGCCGCTGACGCTGCCGTCGCCGGCCACGGTGAGGGCTGCCGAGATGGTGGGCGAGAAGGCGAAGCCCGTGGTGGTCACGCGGTTGAGGTCGAGCACGAAACCGCTGTGATTTGCGCCCGTCTGGCCGAGGGTGCCCCAGGCGTCCTGCGTCTT
>JAFZXF010000028.1 GCA_017616915.1 Bacteroidaceae bacterium | reverse complement strand
TGCTTGAAGACGATAACATAACAGGAGCCCTTCTTCTTCCCTATATAAATACTGCAAGTAAAAGGGACGATTACCTATTCCCTCTCTTTCAGAACGACAAAAAGCTATATAAATACAGCACCGAAAAAGATTATACAAATGCTTTGATTACTGTTAACGGATACCTTAACAAAGGACTGAAAGAAATAATAAAAGAATATAACAAAGCGAACCCCCAAATTCCTATTTCTGAAGACACGACCTTCTATTGCGCACGTCATACTTTTGCAACAGCCTACATGACTTCAAAAGGTGCAAACCCATTATATCTCGCAAAGCTGATGGGACGCAACAAAGCAGGAATATTTGATTATATAGCAGACTTACAACGAACACAGGATATAGCCCAAGAACGCGCCAGAATGGGAATATCGTACTGAGAAAATGCGACTAAATAGCAGGAAAATACGCCGTATTTCGTTGCTTGATTGCTTCCTTGCACCCCTCGGCCGGCAAAAAGCATAACCCGTAAACCCCCTCCTTCTTTTACCCCATATCCCCAAAACACAAAGGGTAGGGAGAGTTGTTCTACACGTTAGAAGAAAAAATTTTTTTTCGATTTTTTCTTCTAACTTTCTTTACTTTTTTTACTTCCTACGTATATTTATATAGTGTAGGGTTTCTGCCCATTTCAAAATAATATAAAATGAACTATTCACACCATGAGAAAACACGTTATGCCAATAAAACAACGAGAAAAAATCAGTGCGACCATGAGAGCCAAACACATCAAACGCAGTGCCGCAACAAAAGAAAAGATTAGGCGGTCTATGCTACGGCAATGGGCTGAGGCCGACAAAAATAATGTAAAGAGTAATGATATGGAATTGCGATGAACACGATATACGGTTTCAACATAGATGCATTGAGACTATGCTTTGTCGCCAACGAGCCCCGTCTATTAGATGAGCTCTCGGCCTTACATCTCGGCGAGATAGCCGATTTCTACGATTTTCATTTATTACGAAGCGTCGGCAAACACTTCGACCATGTCTTTCAGATAAGATACCAACTACAAGGAGAAGATGTATTTTTCGGCGAGTTATGCTTTGGGCTCCACACCAACGATCCAGAGAACCAAACACGCTCAAACGCACGCCACAAGGTATGGATTCGCCTTCAGAACAAGACATTATACAGTGAGTTTAACTTTCACTGCCTGAGTTATATTTGCAGCCAAATGAATTTGGAATTTCACAACTTCACGACATTAGACCTCTGCTTAGACATGAGAATTAACATCGCCAAGAAACTCCGTTCTCTAATCCACAATAAAGAGTTAGACGTAGTCCTTAATGGAAGAAGAATCAGAGATAGAAAAGCTGACCGACCCGAAATTATATATACCTCCACAGGCGACCTTAATCGTGACAAATACCTAACGTTAAATATCAAACAAAAGAAAGCTATCAAGGATAAAAGCAAAGGCACAACACTCATTGCCTACAACAAGGCCGCAGAGATATCAAATAGTTCGTCAAAACACTACATCCATGAGATATACGGGAATCCAAAACACCTCTATCGACTTGAGGTACATCTCAACAATGACGACATCAAGGAGTTCTGCGTTAATGCAGGTGTTGACTTCAATCTCGGATTAGTATATGACCAACATCTACTTATTCAACTATATATCAAAACGATAAACAACCTCATTCGCTTCGCATACAATAACAAACCCATTGAGTGGCGAGACATTCTCACAGGGGTTATAACAATCCCCCCTGCCAAACAGCCCCCAAAACTTACAAAAACCTAAAAATTAAAAACTTAAATACAAATCAATACATTAAATTTTAAATTCCTTTTTTAGGTTCTGTACCGTGCGTGGCGATACCTCACAGAGTTTCGCGGTATTACGGATGCTCGTGCCCCTACGAAGAAGCCTCAATACCTCCTTATACTGAACCGCCTTCTGTTCTTTGCTTTTCTTGCTACCCTGCTTGCGGCCTCTCACTTCACCGCGTTTGGCAATGGCATTGCTGAGTCCGCTATTCAAACGGAACTTGATATTCTCGCGCTCAAGCTGTGCGCACATAGCAAGGCATGAGATGATTACTGCCATAATAGCACTATACTTGCCATCACCATCAAGAAGAAAGATGTTCTCTTTCTGAAAGAACGCGTTAACGCCCTGCTCTGCCATATCAGCAACAGCTCGCTGCACCTCTACTATGGAACGGCCTGCCCGAGACAGCTCACTAAAAAGGATAGTCGCACCCACAGCCTCAGCCTCAGCCATTGCGGCAACAAACTCGGTTCGCTCCGAATTCTTCTTAGCACCGCTGATATGCTCGGTATACTCCTTTACGACCTCATAGCCATTAGATGCTGCCCATGGCCTCAAATCTAACACTTGCCTGTCCGTACTCTGTCTGTCGGTGACACTACTCACACGTGCATAGATGATTGCCTTCTTCATTGTTTGCCTTGTTTAAGATTTACGATGCAAAGGTAACACTTTTTTCTGATATAGCAAAGAAATTCTTTGTATTTTTTTAGCACAAAATAAGATGTGGCAAAACCAAGGCAACAAGGATTTTTTTGCTACACTTTCATTTTTGCTACACTACCACATAATTTCAAGTAAATCTTTGACATTATCAGCATGTTTAAAATCATTAAGACCAAAAACAAACATTTTTCCTTTTCGACCTCCCCCATCTACAAAAAAAATATTACCTTTGCACTCGTATATCAAAATAGCTATAAAATAATGGCTGCGCACATGGCTGCAACCCACAATCACAAACAGATAATTAATTAAAATACAACATGATAAAACTAATCAACTATGTTTGAAGGACAACCTAAAGGGCTTTGGGCCCTGGCATTTGCCAACACAGGCGAGCGATTTGGCTACTACACGATGCTTGCCGTATTCATCCTGTTTTTGCAAGCTAACTTCGGCTGGAGCAGCGGCACTGCCGGCGTTGTGTATTCCAGTTTCCTGATGCTGGTATATTTCCTACCTCTGTTTGGCGGTATGGCTGCCGACAAGTGGGGCTACTCGAAAATGGTGACGATAGGTATCTTCATCATGTTTGCGGGCTACGCGCTACTATCAATCCCGATGGGCGCAAGCGTAGTGGCAATAGTGGCAATGGCAGCAGCACTGATGCTGGTAAGCTTCGGCACAGGCTTGTTCAAAGGTAACCTCCAGGTGATGGTGGGCGACCTTTACAACGACCCGAAGTATGCTGACAAGCGCGACAGCGGATTCTCACTCTTCTACATGCTCATCAACGTAGGCGCACTCTTCGCACCAACTGCCGCCATTAAGATAATGGAATGGGCACAAGGCGACCTCGGCATAAGCAAGGAAGACAGCTATCACTTCGCCTTCGCCGTAGCATGCGTTTCGCTGATTGTCAGCATCATGATTTACTACGGATTCAAGAGCACATTCAAGCAGGTGCTTACTCCCAACAAGAAGGAGGCTACCGCTGCGACTGCAGTGGAGGACAAAAGCAACGAGCTCACCCCGTCGCAGACCAAGGAGAGGATTATCTGCCTCTGCCTCGTGTTTGCAGTGGTGATATTCTTCTGGATGGCTTTCCATCAGAATGGTGCTACCCTCACCTACTTCGCTCGTGACTATGTAGCCACTCAGGCTACCGGCCTCACCGCCATGGAGTTTGACGTAGTCAACCTTATTGCAGTCATCTTCATCGTGTACGGTTTGTTTGGCGTATTCCAGAGCAAGGGCAACAAGGCTCGCGCCATCTACGGCATACTCATCGTAGCAGGCGCAGCATGGCTTATTTATAAGTACCAGCAAGGTGCACAGGCCGATATCGCCGCTCCTATCTTCCAGCAGTTCAACCCGTGCTTCGTAGTGCTGCTGACTCCCGTGAGCATCGGCATCTTCGGCTGGCTGGCAAAGAAAGGCAAGGAGCCTAAGGCACCGGTAAAGATTGGCCTTGGTATGCTCGTAGCTGCCGTTGCCTATCTGCTGATGACCATGTCGTCGCTCGGACTGCCGGCTCCCGATGCCACCAATCCACAGCACTTGGCCGACTGCAGCCCCAATATTCTGGTGAGCACATATCTCATACTTACCTTCGCCGAACTGCTGCTTTCGCCTATCGGCATATCCTTCGTGAGCAAGGTGGCACCGCCGAAGTACAAAGGTATGATGATGGGCGGCTGGTTTGTAGCTACCGCTATCGGTAACTTCCTTGTAAGCATCCCGACGCTCATCTGGGGCAAGACGGAGCTTTACATTGTGTGGGGTGTGCTGATGGCCATCTGCCTTGTAGCAGCTCTGTTCATCTTCTCAATTATCAAGAAGCTCAACAAGGTAGCATAGCAGAGCATGGTTACACTCTGCCACTTGTCGCAGCTGCCTAAGACACAAGCTGCCAAATTCGGCAGCAAGACAGCTATAGTATATCGCGACGCGGAGTCCGGAAAATGGACTCCGCTGTCGTGGTGTAAGTTTAGCGACATCGTGGACAACGTAGCGAGAGCACTCATCTCCATCGGCACAGCAGAGCAGGAGAATGTGGCCGTATTCTCACAAAACAAGGCAGAGTGTTTCTTCACCAATTTCGGCTGCTACAGCGTGAGAGCCACAGTCATCCCGTTCTATGCCACATGCAGTGTGGAGCAAGCGGGCTATATGATTAGCGACGCAGAAGTGAAGACGCTGTTTGTGGGTGAGCAACGACAGTATGACACCGCTTTCCCGCTGCTCAGCATCACTCCAACGCTGAAGCGTATCATTATCTTTGACCGCAAGGTGAAACGCAATCCGTCGGACCACACATCGGTTTATTTCGATGAATTCCTGGCCCTGGGCAAAGACACCTCGCTCAATGCCGAGATGCAACGCCGACGCAGTAGCGGGCAGATGGACGATATCTGCGACATCCTCTACACCAGCGGAACAACGGGGCATAGCAAAGGAGTCGTGCTTACTTATGGGATGTACAACAACGCTTTCGAGCAGAACAGCAAAGTGCTACCCATCACCGAGCGCGACATATTCCTTAATTTCCTGCCACTGTCGCATATACTGGAACGTGCCTGCTCCTATCTGGGATTGTCGATAGGAGCAGTGCAAGTGGTAAACACCAATCCGCACGATGTGGTCAAGGCGATGCAGGAAATCAAGCCCACTTGCATGTGTGCCGTGCCCAGATTCTGGGAGAAGCTCTACGAGGGAGTGCTGGAGAAAGTAAACAGCGGCAACCCCATCAAGCGCAGGATTTTTGCCAAAGCGATGGAAGTGGGACGACACATTGTGGAAGACTACAAAAGCAAAGGACTCACACCGCCCGCCAAATTGAAATGGCAGTATAAAATATACGACAAACTGGCTTTCAGCATAATACGCAAGACCTGTGGTCTGGAAAGGCCCAACATCTTCCCAACAGCAGGAGCCACGATATCCCGTGACATAGAAGTTTTCGTTCATGCCTGCGGCATAGACTTTATTGCAGGTTACGGCCTGACAGAAACTACTGCCACCGTAGCATGCGACCATAAAGGAAAACCTTTCTCCATAGGCTCAGTAGGCAGAGTGCTGCCCGGAGTGGAAGTGAAGATTTCCGACGACGGCGAGATTCTCGTGAAAGGCAAAAGCGTACTGCCCCGCTATTACCGCCGCCCAAAGATAACAGCAGAAACAATTGATAAGGACGGATGGTTCCACACCGGCGACGCCGGCTACCTCAAAGGTGATGAGCTTTTCTTGACCGACCGCATCAAGGATTTATACAAAACCTCCAACGGCAAATATATTGCGCCCCAACAGATTGAGGCAAAACTGGTGGTGGATAAATACATCGACCAGATAGTAATCATCGCCGACCGTTACAAATACGTTAGTGCGCTGATAGTGCCGGCCTACGACAGACTGGAACAATACGCACAGAAACACGGCATCAGCTATGCCAATCACGAAGAACTGTGCCACAACGACTCTGTGAAAGAAATGATAATGGAGCGTATTGAGACTCTGCAACAAGGACTCGCTTCCTTTGAGCAGGTGAAGCGCATCACACTGCTGCCTCATCCCTTCAGCATGGAAAACAACGAACTCACTAATACTCTCAAGGTGAAACGCCGACTGGTGTTTGAGCGCTATGCCAAAGAGATAGAACAGATGTACAAATAACTCCCGATGATCACCCAAGAGCAATACAAACAGATAGCGGAACGGTGCAAGGAACTCGGCCAATATCTCAACATCGACAGCAAACGCATAGAGCTGGAGGAAGAGGAACTGCGCACACAGGCACCGGACTTCTGGGATGACCAGAAAGCCGCAGAGGCACAAATGAAGAAGGTGAAAAACCTGCAGTTCTGGCTCACCCATTACGATGAGCTGCAAAGTCTGGTGAGCGAGGTGGAGCTTGCCCTGGAATTCCATAAAGACGAAATGGTCAGCGAGCAGGAAGTGGATGCTGCTTATGACAAAGCACTCAACGCATTGGAAACATTGGAACTAAAGAACATGTTGCGGGCCGATGAAGATGCGATGGATTGCGTGCTAAAAATCAACTCCGGCGCAGGAGGCACCGAGAGTCAGGATTGGGCATCGATGCTGATGCGCATGTATCTTCGCTATGCCGAGTCTCACAATTACCGCACCCGCATAGCTAACCTGCAAGACGGCGATGAGGCTGGCATCAAAACATGTACTATAGAGATTGAGGGCGATATGGCCTACGGATATCTAAAATCAGAGAACGGTGTTCATCGCCTAGTGAGAGTGTCGCCCTTCAATGCACAAGGAAAGCGCATGACCAGCTTTGCCAGTGTATTCGTAACTCCGCTGGTGGACGACAGCATAGAAGTGACCGTCGATCCCTCGAAAATTAGTTGGGACACATTCCGCTCTTCAGGTGCAGGAGGACAGAACGTCAATAAAGTGGAGACGGGCGTCAGACTGCGCTACCAATACACAGACCCGGAGACCGGAGAGCAAGAGGAAATCCTTATCGAAAACACCGAGAGCCGCAAGCAGCTGGAGAACCGCAACAATGCGATGAGACTGCTCCGCTCAAATCTATATGATAGGGAACTCAAGCGCAGACAGGCAGCGCAGGCTAAAATCGAGGCCGGCAAGAAAAAGATTGAATGGGGCAGCCAGATACGCTCCTACGTCTTTGACGACCGGCGCGTGAAAGACCATCGCACGAACTACCAGACCAGCGATGTGGGCGGAGTGATGGACGGCAAACTCGACCCGTTTATCAAGGCATATCTGATGAGCGGCGGCGATTAAAAAATTGACCTGCATTATGTCTGAATCTAGATTTAAGTCCAGTTTGAGAATTGAGATTTGAGGATAATAGTAAGTTTTTCGCTGCAAAATACCATCGCTTATAACAAAAATCACTAAATTTGCCGCGAACTTATAAATAAGGATTGAATTTTATATAAAAACAAGAATATGAATCAGAAACACCAAGCTAAAGTAGAGAAGCGTAACGCAAAGCAGGAAAAGCAGGCACAGATGGTAATCTGGGGCATCATAATTGGCCTCATCGTGCTCGCCCTCGTTTTCGTTATCAGCTACTCGCTGAGCTTCTAACCACACAAAGTGGAAATAGAACACAAGTTTCTCGTCAGTAGTCTATTCAAGCATCTCGCCACTGGCGTTAAGCATATCGTGCAGGGTTATCTCAGTGATGACCCGAGTAGGATTGTACGCATACGTGTCACTGATGACAAGGCATTCATTACCATCAAAGGCGAAAGCACCGATGACGGTCTAAGCCGATATGAGTGGGAGAAACAAATAGGCATTGATGAGGCAACGCAGCTGCTTAATCTCTGCCTGCCCGGCACCATTGACAAGCACCGCTATATCGTTCCCTGGAAAGGGCACGAATGGGAAGTGGATGAATTCCACGGAGCACTGGAAGGACTCACTCTCGCAGAACTTGAGGTGCCCACTGCAGATACCGACTTTGAGTTACCTCCTTTTGTTGGCGAAGAAGTAACCGGCAATCCGCGTTACTACAATTCGCGGCTTAGAAAAGAAAACTGCTCTACACCTGGTAGAGCAGCCAATCCATAATTATATATGTCAGTAGCAGTAGCTGAATTACTAACAGTATCGGAATACCGATGCTGAAAATTTTCTTTTCCGTCTTGTGGCGGAAAAGCGACATCGCCATCAAAGCACCGATACTTCCCCCGATAAAAGCCAAAAGCAGCAACACTCGCTCGGCGATGCGCCATTTGCCACGTTTTGCCTTGCGCTTGTCTATCCAGAAAAGTACAAAGGTCAGGACATTAAGCAGCAGGAGGCCGTAGAATACAAAGAAAAGCATCTTTTTTGAACTTTCTCTACCCGGGGAACAGTATCATGTTTAAATCTATCTACTCAAAAACAATAACATTCCCATCTACCGTAGGCTCATTCTGCGGCGCAACGAAAGGACGCATGGTCTGAGTATAGTTATTGATGCTGCGCAGAATCTCATTCGTGCGCTTATAGGTGGGAGTTGTCTCAACCATTGAAATTACCTCATCGTTATCGAGAGTTTCAGGCACGAACTTATAGATGCGGTAAGAATGGCGAGCCCGATTCGCATCGTTGTCATCATAGTATTTGCCACGTCGCTCCTCTCGTTCCTGGCGAGCAAGTTCGTCTTCTTCAGAAATAATCTCCTTATCGCTGCCCTCCACATCGCTAAGAACATCGGTAAGCATAAAGCCTGTAGCAAGAATTGTAACCTTGACCTGTTTTCCTAGCGTTTCGTCATTGGCGATACCAAACTTGGTCTCAACATCAGAATCAAAGCGAGACATAAACTCATGGATTTCGTTCATCTCGTCCATCATAAGAGACTCGCCTTCACTATTCTTGCAGAAAGTAATATTGAGCAATAGTCGCTTGGAACGGTAAATGTCGGAATTGTTCAGCAGGGGTGAATGAAGAGCACTCTGAATAGCCTGACTGACGCGATTGTCACCATCACCGTAACCTGTACTCATAATGGCAACTCCGCCATCCTTCATAACCGTGCAGACATCACGGAAGTCAAGATTAACGATACCATGAACCGTGATAATCTCTGCTATACTGCGTGCCGCCACAGAAAGAGTGTCATCCGCCTTGCCGAAAGCATCAAATACCGGCAAATTAGGATATATCTCACGTAACCGCTCATTGTTAACCACAAGCAGAGCATCAACATACTTAGCCATCTCATCAACGCCGTCAAGGGCTTTGTCGATTTTCTTTATGCCCTCAAACTTGAAGGGAATGGTAACAATACCCACGGTAAGAATACCCATCTTACGAGCTTCACGGGCAATTATTGGTGCCGCTCCAGTACCAGTACCACCGCCCATGCCGGCCGTGATGAACGCCATCTTAGTACCGTCATCAAGCATACGGCGAATATCCTCGAGACTTTCTTCTGCAGCCTTACGAGCACGCTCAGGACGATTACCTGCACCAAGTCCTTCGGCTCCAAGCTGGAGACGGTTTGGCACAGGACTGTCGCTAAGAGCCTGACTATCGGTATTGCAAACTACGAAGCTTACATCGTGGATGCCTTCGTTATACATATGCTTGACGGCATTGCCACCGCCACCGCCCACGCCGATTACCTTGATGATACATGGTTTCTGCTTCGGCAGGTCAAAACTTAATACATCTTCTGGCATAATATTTTATTTTTTTAATTTCATTCTTAGGTTACCCACAAAGTGGGAAGTTCGATTATAAGTAGGGGTTGTCTCAATATCACTTATAACATCATCCTCGTCAAGCTGAGAGGAATGAAACACAAAGATATTCCAGTTGGGACGACCTTTTGCCTTGCGGTCATAGAAAAGCTCAAACAATCGCTGGAGGCGTTCGCCTTTTGTCATGCGATACATCTCGTCACCATATATATCTTCATCATCTGGATCATCCTCCAAACCAAATCCCGAAGCGAGAATAGTCACCTTAATTTGCTTACCAAGACTGTCATCGTAGCCAATAGCATGCTTACAGCTGATGCGCTCATCAAAGCGTTGCATGAACTGCTCTATCTCACCTAATTCCGTAATCATAAGGGCTTCACCGTCAGAAGCCTTACTGGTAAAGATGGTCATCAGAAGGCGTTTAGACTTATAAATGTTGTTGCTATTAAGCAACGGAGTGTTGAGCGCTCCCGTTATCGCATGATTCAGACGGTCAACTCCTTCTGCATAAGCAGTGGTGATGATAGCCACACCACCATTCTCAAGCACAGCCCTCACGTCATTGAAGTCCGGATTTATCTCTCCGCTTATCTTAATAATATCCACGATGCTCTTTGCCGCCACACAAAGTGTGTCATCGGCACGTTCAAAAGCCTCTACAGCAGTCTTAGTGGGATAGACTTCAAACATGCGCTGATTATTGATGACCATAAGCGAATCAACGTGCTTGGTCATCTCCTCAAGTCCCAGTAGTGCTTTGTCAATCCTGTTCATGCCTTCATAAAGGAAAGGAATGGTAACAATACCTACAGTCAGGATGCCCATTTCCTTTGCTATGCGAGCAATCACTGGAGCTCCGCCCGTGCCGGTACCGCCGCCAAGACCAGTAGTGATAAAGACCATACGAGTGCCATCGCTGAGCATTTCGCGAATATCATCAACGCTCCTTTCTGTTGCAAGCTGTCCCTTCTGCGGATCACCGCCAACACCGAGGCCATCGCTGCCTAGCTGCAGCCGTTTCTCTACAGGCGAAAGGTTGAGCGCCGCGGCATCAGTATTGCACACAGCAAAGGTAACGTCGGCGAAGTCTTGCTCATACATATGCTTCACCGCGTTACAGCCACCGCCGCCCACTCCAACTACCTTGATAATGCTGGGCTTGCGTTTGCTGAATCCCTCGAAGTCTATCAACGGTCCGTCTGTATCGATCATTGGGAATTATAATTGAGAATTGTTTCTCTATTTATTCTATTCTTCGGTAATATTTTTAGCCAAGTTCTCAAATTTCTTGCGGAAATTTGACCAGAAAGGTTTCTTGGGCTTAGATGTTCCGCCTTCATCATTATCGGATTTCTCCGGTGGGGTAATTTCCTCCACCGAAGGCAAATCTGTCGGGATTGGAGGAGTAAAGATGTCCTTCTGCTCTTCCAAATCAGCGGTACAGGTCTGATTAGCACCGGCAATAAGCCCGAGTGCAGCCAGATAGCGTGCCTCCATATTTTTGATGCCCAGAGGCAGAATATAGTCTGCCGACTGCGAGTTCTTGCGCACAGTCACCTTGTCGATGCCCACAACTTCCTTGAACACGTTGGCGATATTTGGCATGTTGGCACCACCGCCGGTGAGGAACGCACCAGCTATAAGGCTTTCGCGAGCATACTTCGACTCATTGATTTGCTGCTTTACGTTCATCAATATCTCAGTAAGACGAGCATCAATCACAGAACTGAGAGTCTTACGGTGAATCTCTATACCATCGGACGTTGTCTTGATAACCGAATCACCTTCCTCCTCAGAGAAAGAAGCGTAAGGCTCACCAAACTTACTCAGCTTCAATTCTTCGGCATCCTCGTGCTCCATCTGTAGGCTCATGATATCCTTGGTGATGTTATCGCTGCCCAGAGGGATGACCGAGATGAAACGCAGCAACTTAGATTTATATATAGACACGGTGGTTGTATCGGCACCGATATCAACCAGCACACAACCAGAGTTTTTCTGTGCTTCATTCAGCAACTGGTCGGCCACCACGAGCGGAGTGAGCCTGTACTCGGCCACTCTAACATCGCCCACATCCCGGAAGCAGTTCTCTAAGTTATTGAGCAACTTGGCTTTTGCCACAATATTGAGGTAGCGTCCGGTCACTGTGCTGCTCAGCACTCCTATAGGCTCCATCAATTTCTGAGTGCCCACAGTAAACTCCTGCGGTATGGCATCGAGTATGCTCTGTCCCTCATACTCATGATTGATGTTTTCCTCGCAGATGCCGTCGATGTCTTCCTTCACAATCTTGTGCTCGTTCTCAAAGAGTCGGTGTACCTCGTTGTGCACGGAGTGTATGCCCTGCCCTGAATAGCTGACATAGACCTGGGTAATGTTTTTATGCAGACTTTCCTTGAGTTTGCCAATGATGTTCTGTATGCACTTCACGGCAAGATCGGCATTATAAATTATGCCCTTACGTATGAAGGTGGCAGACTCCTGCTGCACGTGTGCGGTGACCTCTATTTTGCCGTCAAATTTCTTGACTCCGGCCACTCCGATAACCTTAGATGAGCCTAATTCTATGGCTACGATGTTCATTTCTTCTTTTGCCATTGTATGTCTGTTTTTATTTTATTCACTTTTGGTGCACACCACCTGGTTTTCATATTCCAGGCTGATGCGGCTGTACTTCTGCCAACCCACTTGGTTGATTACCTTCTGGTAGAATGTTTTAAGGCGTGCCAGTTTTTGGGGAATATCCTGCGGATATCCCAAGGCCACCACATGGTTGCCGAGTCGGGGCGACAGTTCCAGTTTGCCATCGCGGGTGATATTGACCTGCTCAATCATGTCGTTCCAGAACTCGTCCTGTTGCACTATTCCAGCCAAGGTCGCCAGATATTTCTTTGCCTTATCATAGTTAACGTTGCCGGTTACCACAATTACATCGGCAGGATAGCTGGCATGCTGTATTCTATTAGCGTTGGCATCGATGTAGTATTGCTCTCCCTTGTCGGGCATCACTCTAAGCACGGGCAAGCGCTGGCTCAATTCAATAATCAGTTCTCCATTGGGGCGTGTGTAGCAGATGCTGCTGTGCACAAACTGGTGACTATCTACCGCCTTCTTTATCTTCACGAGGTTGATATCACTGAGGTTTTTACCCTGCGGCTCCAACTTAGTATCCTTGAGAATCTGCCTTATGTCCTGCTCAGATACAAAGTCAGCTTTGTCGGCATCACTGATGACTATGGTGACCTTGTCACACTGTACATCCGCCTTGCTCTTGCAGAAGCGCACGAAAGCAAAGACAAGGTACACGGCCAGTGCCAGCAGCAGAAAAAGTTTCAAGAATACTTTCATCCAGAGTTCAATAATTATCAATTATCAGTTTCAACAATCTCCGCAATACGGTTTGTGTAGTCGTCCAAGTCACCAGCTCCAAGTATCACAAGCACATCGGTCGGATGGGAGGCCACAAATCCAGCACATCACCCTTGCGAATAAGGTGGCGCTTGATGCCAGGTCTCAGATTATCATATATCAACTCACTCGTCACTCCCTCTATAGGAAGTTCTCGAGCGGGATAAATTTCAGTAAGTACTACTTCGTCAAGCAGTGAAAGGCTGTCAGCAAACTCGCGATAGAAGTCTCGTGTGCGAGTATAAAGGTGAGGTTGGAAGATTGCTGTGATTTTGCGCCCCCCAAACACTTCCCTAAGCGACATGATGCTCTGCCTTATCTCTTCTGGGTGGTGAGCATAATCACTTAGCACCACATGGCTATTGCTCTTCACCTTGAAGTCGAAACGCCTCACCACACCCTGAAAGTTAGCCATCGCCTCTCTAAGTTCATCGGGCTTTGCACCGGCCAACTGAGCCAATGCTAGAGCCGCTATGCCATTCTCTATATTGATGCTCACTGGCACTCCCAGTCTCACGTTATCTATGTTACCAAGAGGCGATTTGTAGTCAAAAACTATCTCGCCGCCTCCAATTTTTTCGTTTTCGGCATGGAAATCGCCCCCACTGCGGCCATAGCTAAACACTCTCACGCCCTCTTGTGGCCTGGGCTGCATCTTCAGGCCGGTATGGAGGATAAGAGCACCTCCCGGCTGTACTAGACTCGAATAATGGCTGAAGCTCTCCAGATATGCCTGCTCAGTACCATAAATATCGAGATGATCAGGATCTGTGGCTGTAATGACCGTAGCCCAAGGCTGCAACTGGTGGAATGAACGGTCAAACTCATCGGCCTCCACCACCACGTAAGGACTCGTTTCGCTATATAGATAATTAGTACCGTAGTTTTTACTGATGCCGCCCAAGAAGGCATTGCATCCCACATTACTCTGATGGAGCAAATGCGCTGCCATAGTAGTAGTGGTAGTTTTCCCATGAGTGCCAGCCACACACAAGGCCTTCATGGCACGACTCAGTGTACCAAGTACCTGTGCACGCTTATGCAGTTTATATCCACCGGCGGCATAGAATTGCAGTTCACTGTGGTCTTTCGGAATGGCAGGAGTATATACCACCAGCGTATGATCCATATCCTTGAAGCAAGGATCTATAAGCTCCACATTATCTTCGTAATGCAGACTTGCTCCTTCGGCTTCCAATTGTCGGGTAAGGTCGGTGGGAACACGATCATATCCTCCCACCTTAATACCAAGCGCTAAAAAATAACGCTCCAAGGCACTCATGCCTATACCTCCAGCACCGATAAAATAAACAGCCTTTATATCTTGCAATTCCATAGTTCTCAGTTCTTCGCGAGCTTCAGTATCTCGTCCACTATCTGTCGCGTAGCATTTGGCTTACCCATTTTGGCTATGTTCTGGCTCAGCGCTGTAAGCTGTGCGGCATCATTTACCACACCGATAGCTCTAGGCAACAACGCCATTCGCGCTTCAGCGTCTCTTACACAGATGGCAGCTTTTTTGCTCACTAGCGCCATTGCATTTTTTGTTTGATGGTCCTCCGCCACGTTAGGTGACGGCACCAGTATTGCAGGTTTGCCTAATAGCTGCAACTCACTGATGCTGCAAGCACCAGCACGCGAAATTACAAGGTCGGCAGCCTTATAGGCTTTCGCCATATCCGCAATAAAATCGCTCACGTGCAGGTTGTCGGGCTTGATTTTCTCATCAAGCGCATCCTTTATTTCTTGGCTGTACAGCTTGCCTGTCTGCCAATAGAACTGCACATCTCTCTGCTTGCGAATAAGGTCAAGATGCAGCAGCACACTCTCGTTCAGAGTACGAGCTCCAAGGCTTCCGCCCACTATAAGCACGGTGCGCTTGGCAGGATTCAATCCCAAAGCGCGGCAAGCCAATTCGCGAGTCAGCGTGTTGACAGTCAGTTCCTGCCTGACAGGATTTCCGGTAAGCACTATCCGGCCTTCGGGAAAGAATTTCTCCATACCCTCGTACGCCACGCAAATAGTTGCAGCGCGCTTTGACAGCATCTTATTAGTAACACCCGCATAACTATTCTGTTCCTGTAAAAGCACAGGCACCTTGAGATCTTCTGCTGCTCCGATGGCAGGACCGCTGGCATAACCTCCCACTCCAATTGCCACGTCGGGCGCAAATTCTTTGATTATCTTGGCAGCCTCACGCTTACTCCTTATATAATTATATATCACCTTGGCATTGCGCCACAGGTGCTTGCGGTCGATGCCCATTACCTTGAGCCCACGTATCTCATAGCCGGCCTGCGGCACGCGCTCCATTTCCATGCGACCTTCAGCACCGATAAACAGTATTTCCACGCCTAAGTTCTGGCTTCCAGACTTCTTAGGCATATTTTCGGCTCTGGCTTTAAGTTCATTTGCTATGGCTATGGCCGGAAAGATATGACCTCCTGTTCCACCACCACTAATTATCACTTTCAGTTGTTTGTTCATTATCTTGCTCACTGTTGTGTGTATGTATTTTGTGTGAATTTCAATTGATTAGACATTGCCGTTCAGTACGGACTAAATTTCCGTGCAAATTTAGCAATAATTTCGGGTTATGCAAAGCATAATTCCAAATATTTTTATTATTTTTTTTTCGGCCCCT
>JAFZXF010000027.1 GCA_017616915.1 Bacteroidaceae bacterium | reverse complement strand
CTGCTGGTTGCGGGCGATGCGCTCTGCAAAGTCGGTGGGAACCTCAAAAGTGTCGTCAAACGGAGTAACCACAATACTTTCCACACCGGCCAGAGCGACAGACATTGTCTCCGTCTGGGTGCGCAGCATGTTGACATAGCTGTCGAAGAGGGTGAGGTTATAGCTGGTGGTAGTGGCGCAGACGTGCATCTTGGCAGCTTCCTTGCAGTCGGTGTATTGGCTTACAATCTGTGCCCAGAGCATACGAGCGGCGCGGAACTTGGCAATCTCCATGAAGTAAACGCCGTTGATACCCATATTAAACTTGATGCTTTTGGCAGCCTTGCAGGGTTCTACGCCGGCATCTACCATTTGCTGCAGATACTCATTGCCCCATGCCAGAGCGTAGCCGAGTTCCTGATAGCTGAAAGCGCCGCTGTTGGTGAGACTCAATGCGTTCACTCCTACGGTGCGGAAGTTGGGATAGTCCTTGAGTGCCTCTACGCAGGCCTTGGCATCGCTCACAAGAGCGCTGAGGTCCTTGCCTTTGGTAAGGATTTTCTCAATGGGGTCAAAGTTGATGGAGCCTTTGATGTTGGCTTTGTCATAGCCTTTCTTGTCAAAATAGGCTGCCAGCAGCTTAGCCAGTTCCACTGTCTTTTTCTGACAGGTGCGGAAGTTCAACTCTACGCAGTCGGCATAGATGCCGTTGAGAAGAGTTTCGATGTAGTCTGCACTTACGTTCTCGCCCGGGAAGCTGAACCCCAGCGAGTCAATGCCTTTGTTAAGGATGTCTAGAGCCTTGGCGTTTGCCTCTTTGGGGCATTCACAGCAGATGTTCTGCCTCACGAGCCAAGTGTTCTCGTCGGTCTTGTTGCCGCGCACGTAGGGGAACTCGCCGGGCAGTGCGTTCATCGTGGGGAGGTCTTTTACGTCCTCTTGCTGATAGAACGGCTGCACGCTGAATCCCTCATTGGTGCGCCACACCATTTTTTTGTTGAAATCAGCGCCCTTCAGGTCCACTTGGATTTTGTCAATCCACTCCTGTTTGCTAACGGGCGCGAAATCAGAAAATAGTCTCTTGTTTTTCATTGTTTTTGTATTGTGTTGTTGATATGAAAATATTTTCCATGGATGCGCCGCGAATTTACTAATTTTTTTTGTCACTACCTTATTTATATATATAAAAAAAGAAAAAACTTCTCTCTTTCTCTAAAATATGCTAACTTTGCGCCATATAAAGAGGGTCTCCTCCCCCAAAAGAAAGATTATTCTGAAACCTTTTACGCTATGAAAAGATTATGTCTGGTTAGCCTGACAGTGTTGGCTTTGTGCATCGCAAATCCTATGAAGGCGACATGCTCCACAGTTGCCGCTACTGATAGCAGTGCGCTCAAACGAATGGCGCAGTTTGCCGGCAATATGCTGACTTACAACAACAATTTTACACAAGAAAAGGTATATCTGCATCTTGACAATAATGGCTACATCGCAGGAGAGAAGCTGTGGTTCAAAGCTTATGTTTTCAAGGCGTCCAGTATGCTACCCACTGATATGAGCAAGGTTCTATATGTTGACCTCCTCAATCCTGATGGACAGCTGATGGAGCGCAAGACTCTCAAGGTGGATAACGGCCGCACTTATGGAGACTTCGAACTCGATCCAGTTCTCTTTCACCCCGGTTATTACGAGCTTCGTGCCTATACTCGCGCCATGCTCAATTGGGACGAGGCCTATATTTATAGTCGTGTGCTGCCCATCTATGGTGTGCCTGAAGATACGGTAAATTTCACAGGTCTTACGATGCCTTACCACGAATATGCCAACCATGGCGATGACCTTATACGTAGTACACCTGAGCCGTTGCTTGCTCCTGGCACCCAAAAATCCAAAGACCTACTGCTTACCTTCTATCCCGAGGGAGGCAATATTACTAGCGGTATCGCTTCCCGCGTGGCTTACAAACTTACCGATAAAGATGGTATTCCTGTGGATGGCAAGGTAAACATCTGCTCAACCAGTGGTAACGTTGTAGTAGAGTCTGATGTTCTCCACGATGGAATGGGTATTTTTACCCTGCCGGCGGAATGGCAGGGCGGTTATGCTCTCGCTAATGTTGACGGCTTTGAGTTAGCCCGTTTTTCTCTACCTGAGCCACGTCAAGAGGGCTGCGATATCAGTGTTTCTTGCAACCGCGAAGAAGGACTCAATATAGCATTACGTTCTTCTCCGGGCATGGAGGGGCGGACTCTTGGCCTCAGTGTGACTTGCCGCGGCACTTTGCTCTATTTTAATACGGTAGATATTAAAAAGGAGAATACTATAAATATTGACTATGACAAGCTCCGCGATGGAATAGCTCAAATCACCCTTTTCACCGATGAAGGCGAAGTGCTTAGCGAGCGGCTGGTTTGGGTGGAGCCACATAAGGCACCTGCGCGGATGGTGATTCGTCAGAACGAGGAAGTATATGCACCTTACCAGCCGGTGGTTCTCGACATCAGTCTCACCGATAGTGAGGGCAGTCCTTTGCAGGCTGATTTTTCGATTGCAGTGAGGGATGCTGCTACCGAGGTGGCTCCTGATGGCAACGGCATTATGAGTGATATGCTGTTGGCATCCGAATTGAAAGGATATATCCACCGCCCCGATTATTATTTCGAAAGTGATGACGCGGTTCACCGCCAGGCGCTTGATTTGCTACTGATGGTGCAGGGGTGGCGCCGCTATAGCTGGAAGGAGATGAGCGGTGTGGAGCCCTTTGTATTGAAACAGCCGTGTGAGGAAGGTCTTACACTGATAGGAACACTAAGCAGTACCCATGCAGCAAGGAAGAACCTCGCTCGCGAGGGCAGTTTGGACGTCAATTTCCTAATGCAGACTCTCGAAGGAACTAGGATGTTTGATGTCCCGACCGATAGCACTGGTTACTTTGCTGTGCAGTTGCCTGATTTCAATGGCGACGCACCGTCTATTATGACTGTAACCAACCATAAAGACAAGCGTATATATTCCGATTTTATACTCAATCGCAACTTCTCGCCAGCTGTAAAGGCTTATGAGCCTATACGCCTCATCACTCCCGAAGACGTGAAAGAAGTTCGTTCCCAAGCGCTAACCCGCAAAGCCGAAACCTTCGAGTGGAAGGATACTATTCCCGACTATATCTCTCGCCTGGTGATGCTCAATGAGGTTACTGTCACCGGCAAGCGTGAACGAGGCATTAATCCTGGAGCACGTTTCGCCTGGATGGGTGGCGAGAAGGCTACTAAGGGTGGCGCTTACCGCTTCTATAATCTTGTGGATGAACTTGATAGAACACTCGACGAAGGGGAGGCGATACCTAATGTTTGGGACTGGTTGATGAAGAAAGACCGCCTTTTTCACTATGACTATGATACGGGAGAAATGTGGTATAGGGGCAAGCGTGTGCTTGTAGTGGAAGACAATAGTCTTGACGGAGCGTTTTGGAGCGCCGGTTCCAGCAGTGCGGCTTTCCTTATGAATAATTTCCAGTCGATGAGCATTGTGGAGGATCAGTCCGTCATTGACCAAGTTTTGCCCGAGGTAGCGCTTAATAATGTAGGAATCCAGATGCCCGCAGTAGGCGTGGCCATCTTCCTGTATTCGCGTACTGGACTTATGCAGACTATCGAGTATCAACGCGGTGTCCGTTGGATTAACATTCATGGCTATTCGCTCTGCACCGATTTCTACTGTCCCGACTATCGCCGTGAGGATGTTCCCGCACCTACTGACCATCGCCGCACTCTCTATTGGAATCCGTCGCTCATAACTTCGCCCGAAGGAAAAGCTGATGTGATTCTTTACAGCGGTTCGCGTCCAGATGAGCGGCTGCACATCAATGCGCAGGGCATTGCCGTCAATGGCCAGATGATTGGTTTTTCCCGCTAAAGGCATCAATTCTTAAGGAGAAGAATCCATTTTCCGTGCAAACGATGAAGCTTTTTGAAAAAAAAGTAGTTGTTTTGCTACGGTGTTAATAATTTTTATTAATTTTGCACCATCAAGGTTTGCAGCTACGCCTTGTGCGTCTGCTGCAATTAAAAGGGAACGGGGTGAAAATCCCCGACAGTCCCGCTGCTGTGAGCTCCTTCTTCGCCATCCGCAGAAACAGCCACTGAGCAAATGCTTGGGAAGGCGCGGAAGGTGGGAGCAAGTCAGAAGACCTGCCTTGTGACGACTATCAACGGCCTCGAGGAAAGGCCGATGTTAAATATGGGATTGCAAGTCAACATAATGGCTAAGGCACTCATTGTGCTCTTACTGCTGGTAACCACCGGCGGTTCTATTGCTGCGTCGCCTGCTGACAGTCTGCGCAGTCGGCGTCTCGGTGAGGTAAAGGTGAGCGGTAGTGCCAAGCAAAAGGCACTGAGTAACTCGGCTCCCGAGCAGGTACTTACTGCTAGCGATATGGAGCAGATGGGCGTGCAGCAACTGAGTGATGCCGTGAAGTTCCTTAACGGTGTTACCCTTCATGACTACGGTGGTGCCGGTGGACTGAAGACAGTGAGTATACGAGGACTGGGTGCGCAGTTTACAGGTGTAAGCTACGATGGAGTGCCGCTAAGTGATATGCAGACCGGACGCATCGATTTGCAGAGATATACCCTAAGTGGAGTGCGCGAGATTAACCTGCTGGTAGGAGAAGGAAGCAATATCTTCATCTCTGCCCGTGAGGCAATGATGCCCAGTCTGCTGAAGATAGAGACAACATCGCAGAGTGAGATGGACAATATAGGATGTTCAATGGTTCTTGGTTCTTGGGGCTACACCAATCCCGTGTTGACTGCGGGGAAGAATTGGGGCAAATTTGCCCTGGGTGCACTGGCTGACTATATCTATGCGGAGAACGACTACCCATTTACTATCTATAACATCAAGGAGCGCATCCACAAGCATCGCGTCCACTCGATGATGAATCAAGGGCATGCAGAACTCAACGCGCGCTACCAGTGGAACGAGAGTCACTTACTTACAGCTAAAGCCTACTATTACGACAACGATCGCCAACTACCGGGAGTGGTGCGCTACTACACTAACGAGAGCAAGCAGCAACTCAGAGAACGCACAGCGTTTGGCCAGGTTCGCTATAGTGGTAAGCTCTGCCGGCAATGGGCACTCAAGGCTATTGCGAAGTGGAACTTTGCCAGTTCTGACTATAAAGATCAACTCATTCAGAACGGAGTGATGGATGGTGCCTATTGGCAGCGTGAAGGCTATCTCAGTGCTGCAGTGCTTTATCGCCCATTGGAACAGTTGAGTCTCAGCTACGCTTCTGACATCATACATAATGATCTCAACAGCTATCGTTACAATGTTACAGATTTACATCCTTCGCGGCTGAGTATTCTTAATACTCTTTCTGCCCGATGGAATCGTGGTTTTTTGTCCGTCACAGGTCGCCTGCTCCACTCCGCCCATATCAATGATACTCGTATTGGCGTTGCAGGGCAGGATTATCACCACTGGAGTCCATCGGCTTCAGCTTCAGTCAGGCTTGGCAGAGGCTGGATGGCGAGGTTGATGTGGAAAGATATTTTCAGGATGCCATCGTTTTCCGAGCTGTACTACTACCACCTTGGCTCGCAGGAGTTGAAACCCGAACGAACAACCCAGTGGAATACGGGTCTCACATGGCAGGGAAGACTTTCTTCTGCAGTATCTGCTACGGTCGGAACCGATATATATATAAATAAGGTAAAGGATAAGATAATTTCTATCCCGTACAACCTGTTTATCTGTCGTAACATAAATGCTGCTAAGGTGACTGTAAAAGGTGTAGATTTCAGCCTGGGTATTAACTACGAGTTATGTCCTCTGCATTCGTTGGAGTTACAAGGAAATTATTCGTACATGCAGGCCAAAGACCGTTCCAATAGTGCTAACAACAATTACAATAAACAGCTGCCTTATATGCCAGAGCACAGCCTTAGTGCTATGCTTACTTGGCACAATCCGTGGATAAACCTGTCGATGACGGGCTATGGAGTGAGCCGAACTTGGGCGACAACTTCTCATGCCGAGGGGAGTGATATCCCTGGTTACGGTGAAATTGGCGCAACGCTGTTCCGTGAGTTCCTCTTCCGGAAGAACCACAAGTTGACAGCCTCGTTAAATGTTAGCAATCTGCTCAACAAGCAGTATGAGGTGATAGCCGCATATCCTATGCCCGGCACGGGTTGGAGAATCAAGCTAAAGTGGGAGTTTTAATCAAGAGATTATTATAGTTGGAAATAAATAATTAACTTAAATACCTTATTAATAAAACAAAAACAACATGAAAAAGTTTTTTACTTATGCACTGTTTGCAGTGCTCGCGCTGGGATTTGCCAGCTGTAGTGATGATGACAACAACAAGAAGAATCCCGATCCGGATCCTACTTGGGTAGGTAGCGTTTATGTGCTTAGCGAAGGCAGCTATTACAGCAAGCTTGACGGTGACCTTACAAGCTATGATCCCATTGCCCGCAGCGCTGTCAGTGGAGTGTTCAAGACAATCAACGAGCGTGCTATCGCAGGTACGGCTAATGACGGTCTCGTATACGGTAGCAAACTCTATTTCACTAACACCGACGAGAACGTGGTTGAGGTTTGCGAAGCCAAGACAGCCAAAAGCGTTAAGCAGATTGAGCTTGATGGCGCACGCTGCATCAAGGCCGATGGAGGCTACCTCTACGTTACTATGTTCAATGAGGGCAAGGTTGCCAAGATTGATACTACTAATTACACTGTAGTAGCTACAGTTGAAACGGATGCCAATCCTGAAGGCTTAACTATCTTCAATGGCAATCTCTATGTGGCTAACTCCGGCTACGGTTACGGCAACACTGTTACCGTTGTTGACATGGCAAACTTCACCGTCAGCACCACTCTCACCGTGCCCACTAATCCTGTGGATATCTTTACTGATGGTACCAGTCTTTATCTGCAATGCAGTGGCGAGTACAAGGCCGACTGGAGTGGCTATGAGGTAAATCCGGCTATCTACACCTTGGCCATCGACGGCTCCACTACTAAGCTTGCCGATGCTACTATCGCTGCCATTGGTCCGGGTCGTCTCTATTTCATAGATAACAACTATTACAAGGAAGAGCAGACCTATGGTTACATAGATTTGACCGACAATAGTGTGCAGTCCATGTATTTCAGCAATCAAGGTGTAGTGGCTCCCTGCGCTATTGGTGTGAATCCCAAGAATGGCGATGTCTATCTCACCGCTTATTCAACCATCGAATATGCTCCTGGAGTATATGGTGCCGACTACGAGGGCAACGGCTTCTGTGTACGCTACGATAAGACAGGTCTGCAGATTGATCAATTCTACGTAGGTATCAATCCAGGTACTGTGATTTTCTATTAATATCAGATTATTGATTATTGTTTGTTGATATGAAAGGCAAGTGCGCTGCCCTCCTTCTACTCCTCTGCCTGCTCCTTGCAGGTTGTGGCGGTGGTAATCCCGCTCCGAGCGGAACCCCCGTCAAGTTGGAGTATGCCAAGTTGCTGATGATAGAGCAGCACCAAGGCTACAGGTTAGTGACTATAACTGACCCGTGGAAGGAGGGCGCAGTGCTTTGCCGATATGCTCTTGTCAATAGACAGGATGGCAATATTGCGGCACCCGATTTATGGGAAAAACCAGCTCGCTTGCCGGAAGGAACAATAATCATTCATGTGCCTCTGAAAAGGCTATGTGTTAGCACCTCGGTACATTCAGCCCTGCTGGGACGGCTCGGTGCAGCCGACTGTATAAGCAGTATATGTGAAGGGAAGTATATCCACGACTCCATTATCCGTCAGCGGCTTGACCACGGCATCATCAAGGATGTAGGTAGCGGCCTTAATCCGAGTGTGGAGAAGATAGTACAACTTCAGACCGATGGTCTATTGATGTCCCCCTTTGAAGGTGCGAGTTATGGCCTGCTTGAGAAAACAGGAATTCCCATTATAGAGTGTGCCGACTATATGGAGCGCTCTGCCCTTGGGAGAGCTGAGTGGATAAAATTCTACGGAATGTTGGTGGGTAAAGAGTTTGAGGCGGAGCAGATATTCAGCGATATTGCGTCAAACTACAACCGTCTGAAGGACATGGCGGCAACTCGCGAGAATCATCCAAAATTAATTGCTGACATGATGAGCGGAAACACATGGTTTATGCCTGGAGGCAGTAGCACCTATGGTTCTCTTTACAAGGATGCCGGTGCAGATTTCAGTGTGGTTGATGCCGATGTTAACGGCACCCAGCCTTTGTCACCGGAAAAGGTACTGCTAAAAGCTGTCGATGCTGATGTGTGGATTATTAAGTATAACCGTCCGGAGGACTACGATTATGTCTCGCTGAGTAACGAGAATCATACCTATGAACAGTTTGCAGCTTTTAAGAATCATCACATTTATGGTTGCAACACCACCGATGTGCCGTTTTATGACGAGGCACCCTTCCGTCCTGACCTTTTGCTAGGCGACATCATCAGTTTGCTTTATCCCGACCTCCTACCCAATTGGAAGCGGAGGTTTTATAAGCCTTTGGCCATTAATTGAATCTGAAAACATTTAATCTTCAAGCTCTTGACTCTTAAACACGGTATATCATTCTTTGGATTGGCGCTGCTGTTGTTACTTCTTTTTGTGGTCAACATCTTTTTCGGATCTATCCACCTGCCTGCCGGTCAGGTGCTTGATGCCCTTGTCGGCAATGGTGGTGACAGTGTCACAAGCTTTGTGGTTGTTCAGTCGCGTCTGCCGCAGGCTATCACGGCGGTGCTCTGTGGAGCGGGGCTGGCAGTGAGCGGACTGATGTTGCAGACAGTGTTTCATAATCCTCTTGCCGATCCTTCGATACTTGGAGTCAATAGCGGTGCCAGTCTTGGAGTAGCATTCGTGATGCTAGTGCTTGGCGGTACTTTCGCTACAGCTAATGCCACACTTGGCGGTTTCTTTCTGATAGTGGCTGCGGCCTTTGGTGGAGCCATACTTATCATTTTGCTTCTACTGGTTTTTGCCAATTATGTCAAAGGGAATGTGTCGCTGCTTATCGTGGGTATCATGATAAGCTATCTTACGTCGTCCGTGATCTCATTACTTAATTATTCCGCCACCGAACAAGGTGTGCACAGTTACATTATCTGGGGCCTAGGTAATTTCGGAGGTATCAGTCTCAAGACAATGCCTTTGTTCGCTACAGCCATGCTGGTTTGCATCGCGCTAAGCATCGCCCTTATAAAGCCTCTCAACGCGTGGCTGCTCGGCAGTGCCTATGCTCGTAACCTCGGCATTAGCATCCGTGGCACTCGGGTGATGCTCCTAATCGTGACCGGACTCATAGCTGCAATCTCTACGGCTTTCTGTGGTCCCATCTCCTTCATCGGACTCGCAGTGCCCCACATTGTAAAACTCATCAGCAACAGTGCTAATCATCGTGTACTTGTGCCGATGACTCTGCTCGCTGGCGCCATACTTGGTCTTCTATGCAACTGGATGTGTTCCCTTCCTTCCGATGGCACCACGATACCTATCAACGTGGTTACCCCATTCTTTGGAGTGCCAGTGATACTCTACATTCTGTTGCCAAAACGTAAAGCAGGGGAGAGAAAGATATAATAAGGAGGGATGTGGGTTCTATACCAGGCTCTGCAGCAAGCGCAGAATAATGAAGCCTACGGATAGGGCCAAGAGAAAAATAGCCATACGTATGAAGCAGCCACCCGGTACACAACCGCTACCGCCGTCATCGCCGAGAGGACCCGAGGCTGAACTGCTCAACATTGAGCAGATAACCAAAATAAATGCAAATGCGCCTATCCAAAATCCCATAACTGGTGCAAAATTACTATTTTTTTTGAAATTATGTAGGAAATGTTGGAAATAATGATTAAATTTGCCGAAAAATTTATTTGATAACACAAATTTAATTTGCAAATATCATGAAACCTACGCTTTTTCTCTTAGCAGCAGGCATGGGTAGCCGTTATGGCGGCCTTAAGCAACTTGACACTCTCGGCCCTCATGGCGAGACTATCATGGACTACTCTATCTACGATGCCATCCAGGCAGGATTCGGCAAGATAGTATGGGTTATCCGCAAGGATTTTGAGGACCAGTTCCGAGCACAGGTACTGGCAAAGTATGAGGGACACATTCCCTGCGAACTCTGTTTCCAAAGCCTTGACGCACTGCCCGAAGGCTTCACCGTTCCCGAAGGTCGTCAGAAACCATGGGGCACAAACCATGCAGTGATGATGGGTAAGGATGTCATCAAGGAACCTTTTGCAGTGTTGAACTGTGACGACTTCTACGATCGTGACTCCTTTATGGTAATGGGCAAGTTCCTCAGCGAGCTTCCCGAAGGAAGTAAGGGTAAGTACGCAATGGTCGGCTTCCGTGTAAGTAACACTCTCAGCGACAGCGGCACTGTTAGTCGTGGAATCTGTGTCAACGACGATAAAACCCATCTGCTCACCTCAGTGGTAGAGCGCACCAAGGTGGAGCGTCGCGGTGGCGTTGTGCAGTATCTTGACGATGACGACAAGTGGGTAACCATTCCCGACACCACCCCGGTTAGCATGAACTTCTGGGGCTT
>JAFZXF010000026.1 GCA_017616915.1 Bacteroidaceae bacterium | reverse complement strand
GTAAAACCGTAATTTGCCCATGCGGTGAGGTGGTCGTCTGGTGTGTAGCGCACCGAAGCTTCTATGCCCCAGCTGCGGCTCCTTCCGGCGTTGACCATCATGCGTCCCAGTCCGGTGTCGGCAAAGCGGGCAATCTGCTGGTTTCTCACAGTGGTCAGGAACGTTGCACCATCTACCTGCAGACGATTATCCATGAGGCTTAGTTTCGTGCCCAGCTCGTAGGTCCAACTATATTCGGGTTTGTAGGTTACCACGTCGTTGACATTCGCAGCTTCACCTCCTGTGGGCATCTGATCAAGACCTGCTTGTATCATCTGAATCACACGTTCCGGCATACCCATCTGAGCATATTGGTTGAGTGTTTCATTCGCACCGTCCTTTATGCCCTGCATCATTGAGCTACGCATGGCTCCTTGCAATAGGTCGGAGAACATCTGCACATTGTATCCACCCGGGCGCAAACCCTTTGCAGCAGAGGCGTAGATGATACTTTGTGAATTCAGTGTGTATTTAATGCTGGTTTTGGGCAGCACCTCAAAATAGTCTTTCTTGATTTTCCCTTCATATAAAGGTGCAGCCTCCAGTCCGTTGAGATTGAGCGGCATCCGTCCACTCTGCATTGTGAAGTTATAGTTTAGAAGTGCAGGAGCGTTGTATGTGAGCGAGTTGTGCTCATAATCAAGTCTCACGCCTAGCGTAGCGGATAGGCGGTCGGTGATGTTGATGGTGGATTGATGAAAGGCTGCCATGTTCCACAGCGGCGTTTGGAATGTGCCACCGGTGACGAATTCATTGTCAGTGATATCTACCCCCATCGAACTGATGCCGCGAGCGCTGAGATCGGGCATGTATCCGTTGATGTTGTTTTCAAGCATGTCAATGCCTCCAGCCTTGAATGTAACCGGTCCTTGGGTGCGGAGCCACTGCTTGGCGGTGCTAAGTCCGTTGACCATTGACCATTTACGATTGACGATTGACTTGGCAGTTATCTCCTCGCTCAATATGATGAGGCGTTGCTTCTGCTCCAGCGTGTATACGGAGTCGGCGGTGAAGTCTTGATCCAGGAACATGCGGTCTTGCAGGTGCTGGACGCCGGTAACGGCATTCAGAATAAAGTTTTTTGCTTTCCATTCTATATTCAGTCCCCCATTAAGCATGCCGCGCTGATAGCTGCTCTTGTCATTCGATAGCACATGGTCGGTTGTCTCCGCTCCGTTGTCCAGGATGTAAGGATATCCTCCTTCGTGTGTGTAGTCGTAGGCAAGCGATGCATCGAGGCTGAGTTTGGTGGTGGGCTTTAGTATGGCTCTGAGTCTGCCTCCTCCGGAGTTCATCTTGTCTTGTCGCTCACGCCGCGTGCTATTGTACCAGAAGCCGTTGCTTCCATCATAATATCCGCCGGCACTGAAGGCGAAGCGATTGCTGATGCGGTGGTAGTGTGTCAGAGAGGCGCGGCGGTGCCAGTCACCAGTAGCCGCAGAGAGTTTGAGATCAGTGCCCTGATAATAGAAGGGTGAGCGTGTGTTCACTCTTAGAAGTCCGCCCATGGAGTTGCGTCCGTAGAGGGTGCCCTGCGGCCCGCGGAGCACGTCGATACGTTCAACGTCGTAGAGGTTGAAGTCGAACGCCGACATATTATAATAAGGTATATTGTCAACGTAGAGACCTACGGCGGGTGTGTTAATACGTGAGCCTATGCCGCGGATGTATATTGCGGTGGTAAGGCGTGAACCGTAGTCTGGGATAAACAGATTAGGTACTACCATACTCACTCCCTTCGGTGAGTTGATGCCGTATCGCAGCATATCCTGTTGGCTTATTAGGCTCACTGCCGAGGGTTGTTGGCGTAGTTTGCCGCTCTCTTTAGGTGTAGCAATGACCACTGCCTCCTCGATGTCGATGACACGTTGGGCATTGACCATTGACCATTGACCATTGATCATTGTGAGAATTAGGGATAGAATGAATGTTTTTTTCATGAGTCAAGAATTTTGCTGCAAAATTACAACAAACGTGGTACTCCCACAATCCTTATTTGTGATGATTTTTCGAACTGCGGGTTTACGGACAAAGGATGGCATTGTTATAATAGGAATCGGAAGATGTCGTTGCCTATAGCAAAACTAAACAAATGCGTCTTTTGCTAAAACAGTAAATTGTGCTTTCTTATAGAAGGAAACAGGAAATATAGTTGTCATTAGTGGCTTGCACTATTTATGACATACACCTCTTACTGTTCGGCCGTCCCTGCGGTCAAAATAGCTGTCAAAGATTGTTACCTGCGGGTCACTACCTTCGCTGAAGTACAAGTAAAGGGCTCCCTTGCAGTGTTGTTCGTAGAGGGAAGAGGTGTAGTAGAATCCCTCGGTGTATTTATTGGATAGCGAACTGCCGAAGTTGTAACTGCCAGAGGCCGGTAGGAAAATACTATTGCCATTGGGACCAACCACCTTGTATCCGTTGACTTCGTCTTGCGTAGTCCATGTCCATGTACACCGGTCTATAATTTCCTGCATCTCATCTGCTGTTGGCATACGCCAATTATTTCCCATATTTACATAAGCGGCATCATCTTCAAGGTCAAGGATGGTCTTATTGTCAATCTTGCCATAGTCTTCGTTGGTTACGTACTTTGTGAAAAAGAAATGGTCAGGGTAAATCCAATCTTCGCCAGAAAACGTTTCTTTGGTGATGCAGTAACTATAGTTCTCCCATTCATAGGTGGCTTTGGTCTCTGTTTCCGACCACGCATAGTAGCCGCCATAATCTGTAGGAGATTCTGCACTGACATTGCAGCAGCTCCATAGTAATCCGCTCGGCAGGCCGAGGTCAATGGCGTGTGGATGATTGTCGTCAATACACTTATTGGCCGGCTTGATTGAATCAATCGGAGAGGGACCAGGTGTCGGGTCATCTGGCTTGTCTTTTTCATTATGAACAAAGACAATGCTGTCAACCTCGCTTGTGGGGACGGTATGTATTATTTTACCATCTTTATGAAAGATGAAGGTCTTAGTAGTTTGCGCATTTACTATTGCTGCAAAGAAAAGGGAAAAGACTAAGAATAAAGGCTTGGGGAATATCATTTCTTTTGGAGCTTTAATATTTCTGTATTGATTTGCAGAATATAGATGCCCTTTTGAAGGGATGCAATATCTAATTTTTCCTCTCTGTCTGCTGCAAGCGTGACGCACTTGACTAACAGACCATTGGCACTGAAAATACGTGCCACTGTTGGTTGCGTCAGTCCGCTCACCTTTATGTGGTCTCCTTCTACTGAGAAAGCGAGTTTATTTCCTCCTTGTTTTGTTGAGGGTACGGATAGCAAATCGTCATCTACGTCGCCGAACTCAATCTTCAGTCCTTTCTCAATTTTGGTGGAACCGAGGCGCACTCCGTCTTTACTGACAAGATACAGGTTGTCGCCGCTTATATCAAGGCGGCCGATGGAGGCAAGAGCTTCCTGCCATTCAATGTTAGTGAAGTTGCTTACGGTGATAGCATACTCGGCTCTTACCGCAGTGCTGAGGCAGAAAGCTGCTGCCACAAACAAGATTAAGTGCTGTATTTTTCTCTTCATAGTCTTAATAGATTACAATTTTATATATTTGTGGGTATCTATCACCACTTTTCCAGAAAAGCTGATTGTTCTTCCATATCATGTCGTTGTAGTGATATTCTTCGTCTTCTCCCTTGTGGAAACCTCTCGCTAACACATAGACATCGCTGCCGTCAAAGAAAATACGCGGTTTCTTTGCGCCAGAGGAAAAAGACTCCAACCAATTTGGTTCCCCGTCAGGCAATTCATAAAGTTCACTACCATTTTTCAGCACCACAAAAGCATCCTCTTGGTCATCAAGTTCCTTGCGATGACTGACGATATAGACGTTGCCGTATTCGTCAATGTTGATGCAGTAGTTTTTATTGTAGTATGGGTCTTCGTGGGTACTGTTGCCATCGTAGTAGTATGCTGAGATTAGACGTTCTGTCTTACCATTGAAATAGCCGCCGAGCAAATCCGTGTAGCCTACAATATGTGCTACACCGTTGTGTACTTTCATTCCATTGTTGTAAATTAGTTTACTGCGATCAACACGTTGCAAATAATATGATTCTCCATCGCACCATAACTCGGTAATTTGCCCCTGAGACCATGCACTGCTAGTAGAGTGATAT
Organism: Bacteroidaceae bacterium; assembly: GCA_017616915.1. Taxonomy (GTDB): domain Bacteria; phylum Bacteroidota; class Bacteroidia; order Bacteroidales; family Bacteroidaceae; genus UBA6382. Next base: position 23,912 of record JAFZXF010000026.1, on the reverse strand, counting down.
GAACTAGACAAACGAGACATATATGCAACATAAACTTTTCCTTTCTCTACATCAAATACATCAATAACATTAGATTGCCCATATGCTGTAAGTATTTTGGCTTTCTCATTGTTCTTAAAGAAAAAGACATAATCCTTACCACTATCTGCTTCAGATAAGGACGTACTTGTGCTGCCAAAGAGATAGAGATCCTCACCATCTAAACAGATATCTATGCCAAAGGGGCAGACGAAACGATTATCGCTAATAGTGTATTGGTATTCAAAGTTTTTCCAAACAGCGTATTCATAATTCCAAGTCCAACTGGCAAGTTTTCCTTTGTCGGTTTGACGTTGTCCCACTACATATAGATTGTCGTTGCTATAGCCAATAAAAGTTGGAGTGTAGTCTTCTTCATTGTCAGGCATCGGTAAAGGCGTTTCTTTGCCGTTGATAACTAGAATTTGGCGAGACTTACTAATTAAACTATCATAAACTAACATGATCATAGCAACATTGCGCCCTGGTATCACGGGGCCGAGAGTTTCTTCAACAGTGATGCTGTCGATGGTTAATTGGGTTGTGACTGCGCCATTGCGGTATAGCTTAACGGTTGCGGTGTCAACACTGCAATTATCTTCGCTTTTAGTGGCAAAGGCTGTTACCGCAGCAAATACGGCAATAATTGTTATGATTGTTCTTCTATGCATAGTTGTAGAATTTTGATGTGGTCATAGCAGGAATCGGAAGATGTCGTTGCCTATAGCATAAATCATAAGGGCTATTAGCAACCACATTCCTATCATCTGGGCACGTTCCTGGAATTTGAGGCTAAACTTGCGGCGGAACACTATCTCAAGAATCAAGAACAGGGCGTGGCCGCCATCGAGGGCAGGAATGGGCAAGATGTTCATGAAGGCAAGGATGATGCTTATGAACGCTGTCAACTCCCAGAAGCGCTCCCAATCCCAGCTAGTGGGAAACATGCTACCTATAGCACCGAAGGAACCTACACTCTTGGCTCCCTCCTTGGTGAAGAGATATTTGAGGTCGCTGACATAGCCGCTGAACACGTTGACTCCGTGGCTGAATCCGGCGGGTATGCATTCCAGGAGGCCGTACTCCTTGGTGACAGTCTTGTAGTAGCGCAGAGCATAGGTCTTTGCGATACCCATCTGCAACTCACTGTTGAGAACTATCTTTTGAACTAAGGCACTGTCGCTCCCGTCTGCTTTTGCGAATGTTATCTCTACGGTGCGTTTGCGCAAGGAGTCATTAGTGGTGGCTCCCTCAAGGCTTCGGCTAAGTTTACGTATCTGCACATCATAGTCAGTCCAGCTGTCGATGGGTTTGCCGTTAAAGGCGATGATGCGGTCTCCCTTGGTGAGACCTATCTTTTCAGCTGCTGTGCCTGGCATTACAGAGTCAATCACACTGGGTAGGTATGGGGTTATGAATGGCCGGTCGGCCTGTACCATCTCAAGCAGACTCTGCCCGCCTTTAGGCATACGAATGCTTACCTCCTTGCCATCGCGAAGCACATTGACGGTATGGGCGGTGGAAATTGTGCGTAGAACATCAGAGTTGTAGTCGCGGAAGGCTTCTCCATCGGCGCTGACAGGTATGTCGCCGTTGCGGAAGCCGATGGTCTGTGCTTTCTCATTGAAAGTAAAGCCCATATTCATGTCGCGAATAGGTATGTAGGTATCGCCCCAAGTGAACAGGATGGCTGAGTATATCAGGAGGGCGAGTAGGAAATTGACCATTACGCCGCCCAACATCACTAATAAGCGTTGCCATGCCGGTTTGCTACGGAATTCCCAAGGCTGTGCCGGCTGTTTCATCTGTTCGCGGTCCATCGACTCGTCTATCATGCCTGCTATCTTTACGTAGCCTCCCAGAGGAATCCAGCCTAAGCCGTATTCGGTACCATCGTATGGAAGTTTACCGTTTTCGTCTTTTTGCAAAGGCTTTTTGCCGCGTAGTTTGCGCCACCAGTTGGAGTAGGTGCTGAAAAGGTGGAACTTATAGTCGAAGAAAAGGAAGAACTTCTCTACTCTTATTCCAAATAGTTTGGCAAAAAGGAAGTGGCCACCTTCATGCAGTATGATAAGAATTGCGAGACAAAGGATGAGCTGAGCAGCTCTAATAAGAAATATTTCCATATGGTTGGGTTGTTAATGACGTTTGGATTTTGTGGGTTTATTTGTTTCGTTATAGATTTTCTATTTTTTCGTTTGCTATGCGCCGACTCTCTATGTCGGTTAGATGGTAGGTGTCGAGCGAGGGTGATGCTTCGAAACCGACTGATCGCATCGTATAGCTGATGACTTCGCTTATTTGCGGGAATGTTATCTTGTCTTGCCTGAAAGCTAGGTTTGCCACTTCATTGGCAGCATTCAGAATGCAGGGCATATTCCCGCCGCGCTTGATAGCCTCATAGGCCAGACCAAGACAGGGAAAGTGCTGTAGGTCAGGTCGCTCAAAGGTTAGGTCGGCGATTTTAAAGAGGTCAAGCTTGGCTCCCGACAGTTTCAGGCGTTTAGGATAGGAGAGAGCATATTGGATAGGCAATCTCATATCGGGCAGGCCGAGCTGTGCCTTGACGGTGCCGTCTTGAAACTGCACAGCGCTATGCACTATACTCTGAGGATGGACAAGTACCTCAATCCTGTCTGCCCCAATGCCGAAGAGCCACTTAGCTTCAATTACCTCGAAGCCCTTATTTATCATCGTGGCAGAATCGATAGTAATTTTATCGCCCATGTGCCAGGTCGGATGCCGTAGGGCCTGAGCGGCGGTCACAGTTTTCAGTTGTTCCTCGCTAAGTTGCCGGAACGGTCCGCCCGAGGCAGTGAGCAGTATTTTCTCCGGCTCATTGTCTTCACCTACCAGACACTGGAAGATAGCACTATGTTCGCTGTCCACGGGCAGGATAGCGGCTTTATGCTTTATTGCAAGCGAGGTAATGAGCTCACCGGCTACCACAAGGGTTTCCTTGTTGGCCAAGGCTATTTGCTTGCCAGCTTCGATAGCGGCTATTGTCGGCTCCAGTCCGCTGAATCCTACTGTGGCAGTGAGTACCACGTCCACAGTATCCATCTGCACAACTTCCATCAGCGCTTTGGCTCCGCAATACACCTTGACGGGGCTGTCTGCTAGTGCCTCACACACTTTCTCATATTTGGTATCGTCAACTATCACTACGGCGTCAGGCTCAAAGCGTAGCGCCTGGCCAATAAGGGCATCAGCCTGGCTGTAGGCGGTGAGCACTCGCACTTCGTAGAGGTCGGGATGCTCTGCCACTACTTGCAGCGTCTGTGTGCCTATAGAGCCGGTGGAGCCGAGGATAGCGAGTCGTTTCTTGGTCATTTTTTAATTCTCAATTGAAGAAATGTTCAATTCTAAAAGTCCCTCTGGTAGTCGCAGTTGCAGTATGCGTTTATTGATGTCAAGCGAACTTACAAGGTCGGGATGTACTGGTAGTATCACTTCTCCCCGGTCAGCTGAACTAATGTAAAGCAGAGTATTGGCAGAACTGTCGTCAACGGCTGTCACGGTGCCTATCTCTCCGGCTTGCTCGTCGTTTACGGTGAAGCCTGTGAGCATCTTCCATGAAGTGAGTTCTGACTGCTGTCCTTCGGCAGCCGTCTTGGGGTAGAATACCTCAGTGTTTTGTAGTATCTGCACAGCATTGGCATCATCGTAGCCTTCAAATTTTATTATCGCAGTCTCACTGCTACGGATACGCCAGTCCTCAACGAAGAACGGTACGAGCAGCCCGTCAATTTTACACACCAGATAGTCGCAGGCTTCCGATGTGAAGATGTCGTCGGTATAGCGCAGACTTATTTCGCCGCGTAGACCATGGGCAGCCCCCAACCATCCAATGCTGAAAACTTCGTCGGGGCGTATCATACTCTGGTTATTTTTGCACCGAGGGCGTTGAGGCGTACTTCTATATCCTCATAGCCGCGATCTATTTGTTCTATGTTATCTATCTGACTAGTACCTTCAGCGCTCATTGCTGCAATGAGTAGAGCTATACCTGCACGTATATCGGGTGAGGTCATGCGGCGTGCTCTGAGCTTGAGGTTGTTGTCATGGCCTACTACCACTGCTCGGTGAGGGTCACAGAGGATTATCTGTGCACCCATGTCGATAAGGCGGTCCACAAAGAAGAGGCGGCTCTCAAACATTTTCTGATGGAAGAGCACGGTGCCCTTGGCTTGTGTTGCCACTACTATGAGCACACTCAGCAGGTCGGGCGTAAGACCTGGCCAAGGTGAGTCGTCAATAGTCATGAAGGAACCGTCGAGGAAGGTTTCAATCTGATAGTGTTGCTGTTCGGGTACAATGATATAGTCGGGGCCGTACTCTAATTGGATACCCAGTCTTTGAAACGATTTGGGAATGTTGCCGAGCTCCTTAAGATTAACATCACAAATCTTAAGACCGCCGCCCAACATTACCGACATACCAATGAAACTGCCCACCTCTATCATGTCGGCGCTAACCTTATGGTTGGTGCCGTGTAGTGAACTGACTCCTTCTATAGTCAACAGGTTTGAGGATATGCCGCTAATCTTTGCGCCCATCTTGTTAAGCATTCGGCACAGTTGCTGTACATAGGGCTCACAGGCGGCATTGTAGATGGTTGTGGTACCGGCGGCCAGTACTGCGGCCATAATGATATTAGCTGTACCGGTTACCGAGGCTTCATCGAGAATCATGTCGGCTGCCTTCAGGCAAGGAGCAGTGAGGGTGTAGCGGGAGTTTTCGTTATCGCTCTGCAGTGTGGCGCCAAGTTGCTGCATACCATATAGATGGGTATCGACCTTGCGACGCCCTATCTTGTCACCACCGGGTTTTGCCAGCACGGCCATGCCGAATCGGGCTAATAGCGGACCAACCAGCATAATGCTGCCTCTGAGGGCGGCACACTTATGCATGAATTCTTCGCTGCGTGCGTAATCCGGATTGATATTTGCGGCGCGGAAGGTGAAATCACCCTTGCCGTTGCGTGTCACTTCTACTCCAAGATTGCCTATCAACTCGATGAGGTGGAGCACATCAAGTATCTCGGGCACGTTGCTGATGCGCACCGGCTCATTGGTGAGCAGTGTGGCGCATATCACCTCCAATGCCTCGTTCTTGGCTCCCTGCGGGGTGATCTCGCCTTGCAGCTTGTGGCCGCCTTCGATTATGAATGATGCCATTGTGTTTGTTATTTTTTCTTTTTCTTGCCGCTCACAGGCTTGGTAAGCGCTAATGCGGATGAGATTATATGATCCAGTTGTCTGGGACTCATGCTAAGCTGTATTCGCCCGTCAGTCAGCTCTTCCAGATCGCAGGCGAGTTTTTCCGGCGACAGCACGTTCTTGTTCCATGTAGCCAGACTTTTTGCCATCTGATTCACTACCAATTCAAGGGTTTGGTGGCGTGCTTCTTCATCGGGTATGTCCGGCAGAGTCCTAATCATCGACTCTAGCGTGGTGCCGTAGTGTCGGTAGGTTATTCGCTGTTGAGGATAGTCTAGATGTGGATGCTCCCGTTCTGTGGTAGTGATGATATTTATGGGGTAGGGCGAGTCAACGTCCAGTTTGTAGTCGGAGATTAAGGCAAGGTGATCCCAGAGTGTCCGCTCCAAATCCTCGGCGTCTTTTTGATGAGGAATCATATTGCCCATTACCTTTATAATTGTCTCGGCGCACTGCTGCCGCTCGGCGCGGTCGGTAAGCGTCAAGGCAAAATCTACCATTTTCTGTACGTTGCGCCCGTATTCGGGCAACTTCAGTTTGGGCCTGCTTGTGTTATAGTCCATTTCTTATGTTTTATTGTTTCCTTGTTATCTCGGGAATTGGATAATGTTCAGTGATTAGAACAGTTTCTTCGGCGTGCCGGCAATGAATTCCTTTAGATAGAAAGGCTCAAAGTAGGCTACGTCCTCGGTGCGGTTTTCCATTAGGGCTTTGTCAGCCAGCGGCAGCATATAGCGGGCCAGCGGCTCTATCCCATCTATGAAGTGGGCGTTATCGTGTTTTATCACATTTTTGCATTTCGTTGCCCCATTACCAAAGAACACTATCGGACGCTCTGCAAGCACGTCCTGATAGCTACTCTCGTCTATTATCTTTGCCTCTACCTCTTTCAGCGGCTTGAGGCGGCAGTCATACAGAGCCGTATATACCTCCATTCGGCGAGCATCTATCATGGGACAGAAGAGCAGGTCGTCATTGATGTCGCCTGCATCGTTTGTTATTGTGTTACAGCCCTTAGTCTCTCCGAGTAGCACGGGCACACACATCAACTCCAAAGTGCTGATGCCCACCAACTTCAGGTTGCGACCATAGCAGAGACCTTTGGCAGTACTCACACCGATGCGCAACCCTGTATAGGAGCCCGGACCGGCGCTCACTGCTACTGCGTCGAGACTGAGACCGCGGCTGTCGGCCGTCTCTATGGCATCTTCCACCATCGGAGCCAGCACCTTGGCGTGGCTTGGCCCATTGCGGTCTTCGCGGTTGAAGATGCAGAGTCCGTCCTGACTCAGCGCTACGGAACAGGTGTCGGTAGAAGTCTCTATATGTATTATGTTCGCCATCTCCTTACTCCTTTACTCCTTATTCTTCACAAACTTTTTGCCGTTCCAGGTGTAGGAGGTCTTGTCTTTGCCGTTGCGGGTTATGGTCAGCGATGCGCTGATGGTTGTCCCCACACTTATGAGAGTCATATCGTCGTCGGTAAAGCCTTGGGGCAGATCACTCAGATATTGTTTGGTGTTTAGTTGTTGCCAGTTCGTGTTGTAAAACAGCAGTTCGCTGTCCTGCTCGGGTATGCAGAGTGTCCTCACCATGCACACTATCGTGTCTTTCTTGCCTGTCAGCATCAGCAGGTCGGTCTTTACGACTCCCTCGCTGTCTTCTTGCAACTGGATGTGGTTATCGCTCATCTTGAGCAATGTTGTGCGGCCATTCCATTCGTTTTGCAGCGAAGCTCTCATGCCGCTTTCATAAATGTCCATGAGATCCTTGCGGGCATTCTCGCTGAGAATGGGCATTAAGGAGTCGGGCATAGCGGTAAACAGGTCGCGTATGTTGCGAGCTATGCCGTTCTGCGGCAATGCCAACGCAAGCATTAGGATAAGTGCAATTTTTCTCATAATCTGCAAAGGTACAAATATTATTGAACATTGAGCATTGAACATTGAACATTTTTATAAAAATGAGAGTTAAGAATGGAAAATTGAGAATTGGGCATTCAACTTTGGTTTTTTTTCTTTACCTTTGTCAGCGCAATTATCCTTGGATGATTAGGATAGTAAACCGTGTGAATGCAAATAGTGAAATAATTCAAAATTCAAATTCTTATGGAAAAGATTCTTAAGATTAAATCAATCAAAGTTGAAAGCGCCATGATTGATGCCGCTGAAGTGCCGCAGCTTATGGACAACGCAGGAGTGGAGTGGAACACTATCGACTGCTGCAACTGGCCGAAAGAATATCCCTATGTGCCTAGTGCGAAGTTCCGTATCGCCATCGCTGATGACGCACTACTAATCAATTATCGCGCTCAGGAGGAGAGCGTTCGTGCCCACTACGGCGATGACAACGGCTCGGTGTGGACTGATTCGTGCATGGAGACTTTCCTGTCGCCGTGTGCTGACGGGTCCTACTATAATCTTGAGTGCAACTGTATTGGTACACTATTGCTCGGCTATCACGGTGCTGACGGTTCTGAGGTTCGTGCCGATGCAGCAGTGCTCGGAGCTATCAAGCGATGGAGCTCTCTGGGTCGCACCCCCTTCGAAGAACGCCCTGCCGAAGGAACGTGGGAGGTTGCTCTGGTAGTGCCGTTCAGTAGTTATTGGAAGCACTCCGTCCGCCTTGAGGCGGGGATGACCGTCAAGGGTAATTTCTACAAGTGTGGAGACGAACTGGCAAAGCCGCACTTCCTCTCGTGGGCCCCCATCGATTTTGAAAGACCCAATTTCCACCTCCCGAAGTTCTTCGGAACGCTCGAATTGGTGTAGAGATGTTGGTAAAGTAATCTATTCCCCGCTAAGAGTTTTGTGGAGCGATACAGGAACCTGTCACAGTGTACTGCCAGTGTACTGTACTGTGTACTGTACTAGTTAGAGTTACTCTCTGAAGATTTTTTCAAGTTTCTTCTCTATTTCCTCACCCCGCAACCCACGGGTGAGGATGGTGCCGTCGGGGGCAAAGAGGATGATTTCGGGAATGCTTTCGATGCCGTAGAGGTCGGTGGCAATCTTTTGCGAATTCAAGATTTGCGGATAGGGAATTTTCAACTCTTTGATGACTTGGGTGGTAGCCTCGGGTTTGTCGCTGACGGCAATGCCAAGTACCGCCAAACCTTTGCTCTTATATTTCTCGTATGCGGCGATGAGGTTGGGGATTTCTTCTCGGCACGGGCCACACCACGATGCCCAGAAGTCGGCAAGCACGTATTCACCTTTACCCACATAGTCACTGAGGCGAGTAGTCTTGCCTCCATACTCTACGGCGAAGTCAAGAAACACATCGCCCACATCGGACGGTTGGAGTTTCATTAGACGTTCCAATTTCTTCTTAATGCGAAAGTCGTTCTTCACTTCATCGCCTAACGAAATAAGCAGTTTCTTCTGCTCGGTCGCTGTCATCCAATCAGGATGTAGCATCGATAATAAAGCTACGCCAATAGCGTCGTTGCAATGTTGCTCAATCTGTTCCACATACAGACGTTTTGCTTCATCCTCCTTTCCTTTACCAGATAATTGCCATATTTCTTTTCTTATCTCAACAAATGTTTCAGTCATTGTCGCGCCTTTCACCGAGCCATCAGCATAAATGATGTCCCCTGCTTCGAGAATGAACGACAGAGTGGCTGTATCAGTCGTCTGTTCGTTATGATAGGGAATCTTGAGTTCACTGTATTGCGGTGTGTCCACATGCCCGGAGAAGAAGAACTTGCCGTCTTTCACTGCGCTCTTCTGCACGATGCCAGCCCCGTGATTAGCATTGTTCACTAAACATACAGAGTCAATGTCCGCAATGTCCTTTACTAGTACTCCCACAAAAGGCGACAAGTCTCCACTTATTGTGTAATTGTCTTGTTGTGCACATGCCGGCAAAAACACCGCAATGGATAATATCGTCATTAGAATCTGTTTCATTTCCTTTGTTTCTATTCCTCCAACGCTTCCAATATCTTTTCCTTGAAATTCAATTCTGCGCCATCGGCGAATCCTACTTGATGATCGACACGCTTGCCGTTGCGGTCGTAGAGGAAATACTGAGGGATGCCGCTAAAGGCGATAATGCATGGGAGCTTATTCCAGAAGCTGGAGGACATTCGTAGATGATAACCCTTTATGGAGCCGATGCTACTTCGCCAGTCAGCTTCGGGACTTGACTCGTTGGTCAGATAAACAAACACGACATCCTTGCCTTTAAGGTTCTCCTTTACAGATCTCATCTTAATGATGCCATTTTTGCAGGGGCCGCACCACGTTGCCCAAAGGTCGATGAAGACAACCTTACCGGGAAATATGGCAGCGACGGCATCGAAGAATTGCTCAGGCGTGGCATCGGGCATAACTAAAAGGTGGGAATCGGCAATGAACTCTTCCTTTTTGGTCTTGATGAGGCTGACGTTGCGGATGTCATCTCCCACATCGAACATAGTCACATCGGCAGGTAGAGGCTCGAAATGGAGAATTAGCGAATCCTTCTGGCTGGTGTTTGTATAGTGTTTTCCTTCCACAAACGGTTCTTCACCACCTTTGATGAGCCAGGTGCCCTTTTCGCCCGCCTTGTTGAGCGTTGGGATTTCTACATCCTCTTTCAACTCCTTACCATCCATCGTGGGAATGCGGCGACCACTCCTAAAGGCATACCGCTTTCCGTTGGCCTCTATATAATTGTTGGTTCCGCTCCAACCACCGAAATTACACTGTACATTGATGTGTAGGATTGTTGCCGTATCCGTCAGCTCCACCTTGACAAGATGAACGATGGAACCCTCTTGCTCGTCGCATGCAGGGTTCAGAATCACTCTCGTTTGTGCTTGTGCCGAAAGCATCAGCACAAAAGCATACAGAAATAAAATCTTTTTCATTTTGGATTGCTTTTGAAATTTCTGCTGCAAAGTTATGACATTTCTAATGCCACAGCAAATTATAAAGTTGACAAATGGTTGACTTCTGCCAGGTGACGCAAAAATGGAGTTTGCAAATAGTTTGCAAACCCCGTCTAATTGTTTCTGTATTATGCTACAGCGATAAGATGAACTCGTCCCAGTCTTTTCCGCTGCCATCTTTGCCAAAAACTTTGCGGTAGAGGCGACGGCGCATGGAACTGATAGTACTTTTTTCCTTGTTTAGTACAGCAGCAATCTCAATGGGCGCGGTGCGAATTTTTAGAAGCATACACATGTGGTATTCTGTCGGCGAAAGATTGTAAAGTCCGTATAGGCTACTGCTGAATCGCGGATAGACGGTCTTCAGTCGTTGTTCTAATTCTTTCCATTCGCTGGCTTTAATATTTTCGCCAGCGTCAATACGATGACGTAGTGTCATGTAGTAGTCTGATTGGAAGAATTCATTTTCAACTTGCTTCATGGCATCGACTACAACCTCTGGGCGCAAGGTATGCTCCTCCTCAATCTCCGCTAACTTACGCTCAACTTCGCGTTTACGTTTCCGTAACCTAAAGATGTACACTGCCACGCCGATGGCTACCAGTGCCATACCTATAATTATATATAGGAAGATTTTGTTCTCTGCCTTCAATTTTCGTTCTGTAGTGGAGAGAACAAAATGTTTTACGGGCGAATCACCGTCATTCGGGTACTGCTTCACCAAGTTGCGAATTTCCTGCATACGTTCCTCGGTCATTGTCTTCGAGCGTACCATTCTCTCTTTGTAGCCTTCGAAGATGGTGATGAAAGTAGAGTCATTCACCCACTCGAACGGCATCACACGATCGCGCTCCTGATAGAAGGAATCGGTAAGATGATACCGTCCCATCTCGTGAGCAATGATCATCATGTCCTCGCCCACTGCATGAAGCTGGACGGAATAGTATGTGCTGTCAGCATCGTAAATCTTGCACCGTGTATATTGATTGTAGATAGAGGGCGTTTCCTTTCCGTCGGGTGCCGTCTCGCTCACCATCACCCATGCGCCAAAGACGGAGTAGCTTAATGTGTCTGTACGATGTGACACGGCACCTTGGGCTATACACAAGAGGGCGACGGCGCAGAGGAATGCGATGATAGTTCTTTTATTCATTTATATTCCAAATTATTGCTGAGAAGAGATGAGCAAATCGTATCTTTTTTCTTGTTTACGAGTGCAAATAAGGTAAAAGCCGAACGCACACGCTTGCTTGATGCTGAGGCGCATCCCTCATTCGCAGGACAAAGGTACTACTTTTTTCGCAATTATAGGCACTCTCCCCCTCCTTTTGATATATATTAAGGAAAAAGCAACCTTATAACGAGACATCATCCGTACGCCCACAAAATAATAGCGTACTCGCATCATTATTGAAAAAGTGAGTCATCTGCGAATGTATAAGCCCACATTTGGTTCAGGGTTGTGTTTAATCTAAACTACGCATCTCCGTCTGGATTTTCTTCTTCGAATTCTTTAATCCAATTCTTCACCTTTGCCTGAAGTAGATTTTTATCAGGCAGGTAAAGTTGGTATTGGGTAGCATAGATGTTGGCATCCTCCGGCAAAGTCAATTTCACCAGAGAGTCTTTCTTGCTTTCACAGAGCAGGATGCCAATAGTGGGCTTTTCAAAGTCCTGACGCACATGGCGGTCGTAGTAGTTGACGTACATCTGCATTTGGCCAAGGTCTTGATGGGTCAGCTTGTCTGTCTTCAAATCAATGAGCACATAGCATTGCAGCAGGCGGTTGTAAAACACCAGATCAACATAGTAGTTCTCCTCATCAAAGGTGAACCGCTTCTGACGTTTCTCAAAGAGGAATCCTTTTCCAAGTTCCAGCAAGAATGTTTGCAACTTGCTGATGATGGCATTCTCCAGTTTTGTCTCCGTGTATGCCTCATCGGGCTTCAGACCCAGGAACTCTAATGTCATCGGATTCTTGATGATGTCTGATGGTTTCTCTATCGTCTGTCCCTCTGTAGCCAGTCGCATTACCTCGTCTTTGTCGCGGCTCAAGGCCAGCCGTTCGTAGAGGCTGCTTCCTACTTGACGGCTGAGTTGACGGACACTCCATTGTTGCTGGACACATTCAATCTCGTAGAAACTGCGGGCATCGGGATTCTCCACACGCATCAAGACAAGGTAGTGGGACCAAGAAAGGGTGAATGAAATATTATCATCAGATTTCTGCGACGGTGTTGCGGATTTTGATGTAGGCTCATTATTGGAATTGGGCAAACACTGTTTAGCCTTTTCCTCTTCAATTGGCTCAACACTGTTTAGCCTTTTCGAATATATCAAATAAAATTGCCGAATATTTTTCATGGTTGGGTATGACCAACCATCACCGAAACGCTCAGTAAGACGGGCGGACAATTCCTTGAGGACCTGTTTCCCATACTCTGCACGGGCATTTCCTTGCTGCTCATCTTCTACGATATACTGACCTATGCTGTATTTTGTATAGACCTCTGTAATGTTAACCGATGTCATCACACGCCGGCGAGCTTGCTCAATAAGGTCTGAAATGCGCTCAAAAAGCACATCCATGCGCCCCATTTCTCGTATTTCATTCTTCTGTGTCATATCCTTATAACTTCTAATTTCATTTGTATTATCTTCGAGCCATCTACGAAGGTATAAGCTCTTCTGGCTGACCCAATCCTAATTCAGCCTACAAATTTAGAAAATAATCACCATATGCACGGAAAAAAGTATGTAAAAACAGAAAAAAATGGTATAGAATATTAACGAAAACGAAAATGTTTTTCAAAATTGACCATTGCCGCTTGCCCAAATGGGAAATCGGGGTATTCATCGGCGAAAACGAAAAAAATGACACAGAATGCCATGAATCGAGGCGAATTTGTAAAATACTAAAGCCCATGGCGGGAATGAAGTTAAAATGTCATGCGGGAGGTATTTTTGCGCCCCAGTTAGAAAAATATTTTCTTAGTTAGGTAGGAGATCCGCTCCAGTAAAGTCGTGGCGAGAGCGTACGCAAACAAAATTAAGGCGTACTCACGCTGACAAAGCGCGAACGGAAATGAATTAATCTCGCTCTCGCGGCGAGAAAGCACGTGCGGAAAATTTTTCTGTGCCCTTAGAAATGGAATTGAAAGGCCTTTCAAATAGAATTGAAAGGGCATCCAAATAGAGTTGAAAGCGCTTTAAAATAGAATTGAGAGGGCATAGAAATTTTTTGAGAACGTAATAAGATGAAATGAGTACGTGATAAAAACTTTTGAGGTCGTGGTTAACCCGTCTCTGCAGGGGCTAATTTTTAGCGAGAACGTTCTTAGCGTTTAGGAGAAGGAACTCCGCGTGAAAACTCTTTGCAGTTAGAAGTGGAAGACCATTTCTCCGCCCTTCTTGAGTTCTTTGACTGAGATGCGGAAGTTGGGCAGAGTTTTTCCGTTCCAAGTGACGCGCTTGCATTTGGCATTGACCGTTGAACCCCCTCCAAACCTCCCCGAGGGGAGGGTATTGTTCTCCCCCTCGGGGGAGTAAGTGTGGGGTCCTTGGCTTCGGATGACGACTGTGGTCTGGCGGTCGGCCCCGAGATGGAGCGTCACTTTGTCGAAGAGCGGTGGGAAGAGTTCGTAGACGGCTTCGCCAACGACTAATGGATACATGCCGATGCTAGCATAGACATACCATGCACTCATAGCGCCGTCATCCTCGTCCATCTCGGGGCAGTAGCCTCGCGGCTGGTTTACGAAGGCACAGCCGACGAACGGAGTGGGGTAGGCGTCATTGCCGCCGTAGCGATGGGTGATGCTCTCGGTGGCGAGGCTGCGGACGATACCGCCTGTTTTCTGCGGCATTCCGAGACGACCGAAAATGAAGGGCACATGGATGTCGGGCTCATTGCCCTGATTGTAAAGCTCTTCGCGGAAGAACTGCTGGAGCTGTTCGCCGAGTTTCTTTTTGCCGACTAGTTTAATCATTCGCGGCAGATACATCGGCGCTCCCCAGCGATACTGCCAGCGAGTGCCCTGGTAGAGGCCGTTGCCGCGCATCTTGGTGTAGGTCTCATCGATGTGCTGGAACTCGCGTGGCCAGATGCTGTCGAAGATTGCCTCGCCTCGCTTTGTCCAGCGGGCAGCATCTTCCTTCATTCCCAGTTCTTCGGCCAGCTGACCGAGTGCCCAGAAGTCGCCGCTGGCCTCGAGGCATTGGTCGGGACTCTTCAGGCTGAGGCGCTTAACCTCCGCCACCATTCCCGGATAAGCATCGCGAAGAGACGGGATGCTGATGCCCTGCCGATAAGCATCGAGCAGGGTTGCGATGGCGTGCTCGGTGCGAACTGTCGGCACACATTCGTAGTTTGTGCTCCAGTCTTTTTTGCCGGTCAGGTAGAGCTGCGCAAGCGACTGCATTATGTCGGATGAGTGGATGCCGTCGAGCAACGTGATGAGCGGGAACTTGGTGCGATAGGTGTCCCATAGTGACCAAGAGCTGTAGTACTGGAAGTCTTTTGCCTCGTGTACCTGGCCGTCGGTACCGAGATAACGATTTCTGGTCAGCGTGTTATCCGTAACTTGGAACGGGCTGTGGAAAGTCCTATATAAAGAGGTGTAGAAGATAGTCTGCTGGTCAGCAGTGCCCCCTTCGACCTCAATGGACGAAAGAAAATATTGCCAACGGAGCTGGGCATGTTTTAGTATTGCCTCGAAGTCTTTCCCCCATATGTCATTTTCCGTCAGGCGTTCCAACTCGTCGGCAATTCCCGTAGAGACCACGATGCGCACCTCGACATCTTTGCCCGGGAGGTTGGGGAAGCTGAGGCGTTTGCGACCGTCGGCAATGGTGTCGAGTACGAAAGGCGAACTCGTATAAAGGCGATAGTGCAGATGATAGTGCCCGCGTCCACAAGTGTTCGCACATTCTGCAAAACCTTGTCCCATGGAGGGTGATTTCTGGTCGAAATAGGCTGCAAATATTTTGTCAAAAGCTGAACGAGGATTGAGCAGTAGGACAGCCTTCGAGGGGTCAGGGAACGAGAAACGCTCCACAGCCATCTGATTGTCGGCAGTAGCAGCAAACCCAACACCATTGCTCAACTGCACGCTGTAGTAGCCGGGCGTTGCTTGCTCGGTGTGCTTCAGGAGTTGCACGTCGTGACCTGTGGGATCGGGCATGAGCGACACATTGCCGCCACATCCGCTGCCGCCAACGCCCGAAAGTCGGTTGATGCTGAAGCCCGAAATGGTGGGGACTTCGTAATCGTAGCCTGGATGCTGGCGCGGCTTGCTGTCGGGACAAACCTGAATCTGGCTGTAAGGAACTGTAGCCCCAGGAGTCATCTGCCCGTAGTCGTTGGCTGTGCCGATAAAAAGGTTAACCTTGTCGAGGAGAGAGACCTGCTGGGCACTCACCGCAGTGGTGAACACGAGAGCAAAAGCCGTGGTGATGATGCTTTTTATCTTCATGATGACTCAATTATTCCTTTATTCTGTCTATTTATTCTATGGAGAAGCGATAAATTTCCTGCCCGCGCGATCCTACCACGAGGTGGTTGTCGATGACCACGGGCGAACTCTCAAAATTGTTGACCATATGCTCTCTGAACAGCACTTTGCCGGTACGACCCTCAATGAGGTAGGCATTGCCCGAGCTGTCGCCGGTAAAGATAAAAGTCTGGCCTTTCTCGTTGAGGAATACCACAGGACTGGACCATGCAAATGCATTGAGCGCAGTGCGGTACACCACCTCGCCGGTCTTCTTGCTGAACGCAGTGAAATCGGCATTGCTGCGTCCCTCGCGCTGACAAATATTGGCAAAAATCAGGTCGGCGCAATCTCCTTTGCCAAGCAGCGGAGTGCAGTAGAGCCCACCGTCAAAGTGCTTGCCGCCGAAGTTGAGTTTGCGGCACTGAATCTGCTGTTCCCACACGGGTTGTCCGGTGAGGCCGTTGAGTTTGACAAAATGGCAGATGCCCTGTGCGCCCTGCTGGTCAACCTCGCATCCGCTGTAGATAAAGGGAACGCCGTCCTCAACCTCGCAAACGATGCTGCCATCGATGTCGTCGTGGTTGTCGTAGTGCCACACCGGTCGCATGGTGCTGAGGTTGATGCAGATAATATTGCCATGATTATCGCCGAAGAATCCGTAGTTGCGGTACACGCAGAGGCTGTTCTCCACTCCGGGTGCCACACCGCGACAACGATAGCGCATGGCAGTGTGGAGCGTGATAGTAGAGTCCTGTACCTTATATTTATATATGGTGCCGTTCTCTCCCGGCCAGAAGAGGAAGTCGCCCACTCGCACAGGTGAGGAGTCAAAAGCTCCCCAGCTACGGCCCGCTTTGCGATCAGCTCCAGAGAAGAATACTCGTTCGTGACGCTTGAGGTCGATTGCTATCTGTCCCATTGGCGGCACCTTGGGAATGCCTTGTCCCACGAAGAGCAGGCGGCGATTGGTGGGCTCCAGACTGCACGTACCCTTGATGGGGTTGGTGACATCAATGGAGGTTCGTGTCTCGGTGCCGTCAGCAAAGTTGAGGAAATACACTCGTCCACAGAGCGATGCCACTATTATTTCGCCGGTGGAGCGCAGGTAGAGCGGTTGGCCGGTCCATCCTGTGCCGCCGCCCCATGTGCCCATTGAGGTTTTGGATGCATCGAAGGAGGTATTAAACTGCCAGTCTTTGACTACTCGGGAAGGAGTGCCAGTGACGGTACCACCAAAGTCGGCATTGCGTAGCGGATTGCCGCGGAAAGTAAACCAGCCTTCCTTACCGTCGTATAGGTTCTCAAGCGATTGCAGTTCGCCGCTGATAGTAGTATCCACAATCTCCAGTGTGTAGCTGACTGCTGTAGCCGATGGTAGCGCTGTATCGGGCAGTGCAAGAATTTGTTCGGCGTCTTGGGTGGTAGTGTCAATGGGGTCAGCTTGCTCGGCTTTCTTGCCGCATGAGACAAACAGTGTCGCAATTGTCAATGAGATGAGAAATTTTCTCATAATAAATTAAGAATGGGATGGGAAATTAAGAATTAGAAATTATCTGTTTGAAGCGAAGGATGGCCGCCTGCCGGGACTCGTCATCCTGATCGGGCATCAATTCCTGCAGCAGTTGCTCAAGAGCCTCAGCGGCTCGTTTGCGCTCTGCCGCTTGCCCAGCTCTTACTCCACTGGCATAGCCGCCGTGGGGCAGTAGTGCCCTATTGAAATTGCCATCGCTCATGAGATAATGATTATTTTTTCGGCAAAGTTACAAAAAAAGTAAAAAGAAAGGGCGGTTTTTGCCGCGTTTATGAAAAAATGTTGTACTTTTGCAAAATAATGAAACTCAAAGCTATGAAAAAGATAATTCTCCTATCCCTCATTTTTACAATGGTCAATGGTCAATGGTCAATGGTCAATGGCCAAAACTACCGCAATGCTTCGGAGCCCGACAAGATGTGGGGCTATTACTGCTACCGCGAGGTGCCAGTGCCGGGCGTAACAGTCGACCCGAAAGTGTATAGAGAGAGCGACACAAAATGGTATGATGCCCGTACCACTGAAGGAGTGATGTCATCGATGCCCACAGTGCAAGGAATGGTGCTGGCGTATCATTATCGTATTCCTGCCGGCCACGTGAAGGCCGACGTGGTATGGAAGAACAAATATGCCCGATTTGCGAAGGTGGACGTGAGGGTGGTGCATCCACACTCGGGGCAGGTGCTGTACAATGGTAGTTTCGGCAATACGGAGATTGCTTCGCAGGAGAGAACCAGCGTGCTGTTTCCTGATATCAACTTCCCGTCTGATGATTTCTATCGCATAGAGCTGCGTTGCGACGACTGGAGCTATGTGCAGTCTATTAACTATTTCAACTATTACCGAGAGAGTGAGCTGCCTGTGCTAATACCTCGCAACTTCGGTGGCACATCGGCATTTATGAGTCCGTGGCACAGCACCCATCCAGATGCGCCGGAAGGCGACGCCTATGACTGGATATATGTGGAAGGGCGTGTGAATAGCGATCGTAATTTCCCTGGCACGTACTATATGATGGTGGGGACGCCCACCGGATATATGGGTATGCAGACTAATTACGCAGTGGGCGACAACGACTTCGTGAGGAGCACACTTTTCTCTGTGTGGGATGCTGCCAATATGGACGAAGATCCCAACTTGGCCGAATATCTTCAGTCAAAGGTGCTTGACGGACACCTCGATGCCGTACATACTCATGCCGGCGGCGAAGGATCGAGTGCATCGGTGATGTTTAAGGACGACCCGAAGTGGTGGAGAGACGACCACTGGATTCAGTGGCTGGTCAACTCGAGGCCGATGACTACGCCTGTGACCGTGAAAGGCAAGAATGGCAAAGATTCCACATTTAACTACGGCTATACTGTCACCAGCGCTTGGTATAAAGTCGATACAATGCCCGAATGGCGCTACTTGGCCAGCATCAGGGCTGCAGGCATCTGTCGTAATTTCGGTGGCTGGTACGACTTTATAGAGCCATTCACCTCGTATGCTGGGCAGAAGATGCATACCGTTTATCACCGCCACCCTGCTATGCGCTCGGCTGCCAGCGGCCGCTGGTACAACTGCAATCAGTTGGTACACGGCTACGATGACAACGGCGATAAAGACCGCCGCTACCACACCGACATCGGTCGCGGAGCAACCTCGCTCTATGACAACTGCTTCCGCATGGATATGGGTGGCTATGTGCATTGGCATGATAGCGCTGAGGTGGTGCCACTAGCTAAAGATATGAGCTTTGTAGATACCATTCAGCTTGATATTCTCAACCGCCGCGTAAACGAGACTCTGGCCTACGATGACTACTATAACCTGAACGAGCGAATCAATGCTTGTGCCCGTCAGGTGACCGCATGGAGAGTGCTTGAGAGCCAGACAAGCTCTCCATCGAGCGCTGCTAACGCCATTGATGGCAACAAAAACACGGAATGGTATACGACCACCTATCCTGCGTACCTGGCACTTCAGGCCGATGCGGAACAAACATTCACCTCGTTCGAACTTTATTGGAAGAAGCAGTACGATAGTCGAGCCCACTTCATGGACCTCTTCACCAGCACCGACGGCGAGAACTGGACTCTAGTTTATGACAGTCTGGAGGTGCGTTGCCTCGACCGCATAGAGGTAACGTTGCCGCAGCCCGTGAAGACAAAGTATCTGCGCATGAAATTTCACCATAAATACACCAGTAGTCAGTCGCTGAGCATCAACAATATCACAATGCGGGGCGAGTTTGAGCTTGACAAGCTGAATCTGCTTGCCAAAGACCTGCTTGACAATGCCGGCACCATCAATAACTATCCCGAGAATGACCTCCAAGAGCTACGGATGGTATATGCTGACGGTGGCTGCACGGATGCCCAGGCTTTGGCAACGGTCTTGCAGGATGTGAGCCGCAAACCGTCATTCCTGCGTACTTACCTTGTGACCAGTCGTATGAATCTGGCTCAGGAACACGCCTACTATCTGCAGAATATGAATGGTTACGGCACTCTCAGCGCTACTGCTGACGGAATCCTCACCGCAAGCGGAGCTACAGCCGATGGAGCGCTGGCCAAATATACGGGAAAGGCAGCTATGGACGATTCCTACTGCAACTGGCAGGTGATGCACAACGAACCTTACACCGCTTATTACCTTTATAATATAGGTGCAAAGAAATTCCTCAATACTACCGTCGATGGCGGACTCAGCGACGATCCACAGCCACTCATGGTAAGGCCGTGGGGCAAGGGCTTCTATTTCGCCCCAGAGGGAGCGATAGGTGACATTATAGGCCTAGACCCCACCGCTGATTCTCCGCTAACTCATGAAACAAAGGTTAATGATCGTAGCCTCTTCTATGTTTACGACAATTTCCGTATGATTCAGCCGGTGGGTGTTGCGGACTCGTTGCGCCAGCAGACCGAGCCTCTCGACAAGCTTGCCCTCTATAAGGCTGGCATTGCTGAGATGCTTGCCGCACCTGTCGGTGTAGTTGGCGGCTTCGCTTCAGAGGAAGCCCGTGAGGCATTGCAGGCAGCTTATGATAATGCCAATGAGGCTCCGCAGGAATTCATCGACGCGGTAGAGAATGCAGATGTCATAGAGCTTGATCCCGAAAATACTGTTTACCGCTTCGAGTCAACCGAAGAGAGCCTGCAGTCCACTCCCTATATTACCGCTGACGAGGGACTCCGCATCTATGCTAAGGCCGACAGCAAAGGGCCCGACCAGATATGGCGATTCCAGCCTCGCAACGACGGCTACACGCTCTCATCGCAGGGTATCAGTCTCAAGCCGATGGGCAACCGCACCGGTGAAACCATGACCACCACATCCAACTATGATATCAGTGGCACCTTCGCCATCAGCGAGCCTTCGTGGGGCAAGTACTATATTGGCGCAACCCAGTTTGCCGCCGCTGTAATCAACGGGTCTGGTTCTCCGCTCAAGAGTGGAGCACCAGAGGCAGTTGGGAGCACATGGTATATCAGGCCGGCAGAGAGTATGAGCTTCTCGCTCAACTCTGTTGGTGTCACGTCTATATATTATGACTACGCCCTCATTATGCCCACTGAGGTCAGTGCTTATGGAGTGAGCGGAGTTAATGCCGATGGTATGGTGCAGCTCATAAGTCTTGGTGACACAATCCCGCCTCGCACAGGTGCAATCATCGTTGGTGACAAATACCAAAAGGTAGTGGCTGGAGTGTTGGGTGGCGGCGGTCAGCGTAATGCCGACAACCTACTCCGAGGTGTGTTCTTCCGCAATACCTCGCTAGCCAAAGGCACATTTATGACCCTATCGACCGCAAACGGCAAGCCGGTAATGAAGAAGCCTGCCATAGCCGTCGTGAGCGCCAACCAAGTGTACCTGCCTGTCACTGACGATATGCCTGACCTGCAGACATATACTTTTGATTTTGACGACCCCACAGGAATCAACGGAACGCCTGACACTCAGTCTTCAGTAGTCAATGGTCAATCCTTCTATGACCTTCAGGGCCGTCGTGTTCCCTACACAGTCAAGGGGAATATCTATATTCGCAATCACCGCAAAATACTAAAATAAGATACTGCTACTATGAAAAGTAAAGTTCGAATCCTATGGCTACTGGCCATAATGGTCAACGTTCAATTGTCGGTAATCAATGCTGAGAATGTTATCGTTGACGGCATAGAGTATTTGTTAAACGACAAATCTGCCACGGTGGTTCGCGGTACCTATTCCGGTAATCTCGTTATCCCTGAGTATATAGAGGTTGACGGTTCTTTCTACGACGTCACCGCTGTGGCCGACCACTGTTTTCAGGACAATCACGACCTCGAGTCGGTGAAGTTTGAGGGTAAGATGGTTGATTTCCTTGGTGCTGCCACTTTTGAGCGTTGCGAAAACCTCCATACCCTCGAAATGCCCGAGCAGTCAAGCCACCTTGGCGAATGGTCGTTTGCCGGCTGTGCAAAGCTCCAGACCATCCAGATTCCCGAGGGTATCAGCGACATAGGCAACTCGATGTTCAAGAATTGCAGCGAACTTTATGAGATAACACTGCCGTCATCTATCACCCGTTTGCGCACTGATGTGTTTAAGAATACGCCCATGCTGCAGACTGTCTATATCAATGCTAGCGAGGCGCCCCGAGTTGATAATAGCCCTTTGGTCAGTTCGGTCAAGGTGGTTATTCCAGACCTCTACAAGGCTAACTATCCTGCTACTTGGTGCGGCGCGGTGGTGATTACTATGTCAGAATTCGAGCATCCCACTTCCTATACAGATCTCAAAGTTTACGTGGATCTCATTAGTGAGAGTGGTATATCTTACGATGCAGGTACTACTCCGGGTACTTATCCCGCTGACAAAGTGCAGCAATTTGAGAACGCTCTCATCAACGCCATGATGATGTTGGAGGGTGACTACTCCGAGGAGGAATATGCCGACGCACTTACCAGCCTCAAGGCGTTACGCGAGGATCTCGACAAGTCATTCAATCCCATCACCGACGGCTACTATTACATCGTCAGCGCCTACCCTGAGTTCCTTGCTAAGCAGCAGGTGGAGAAGGCGATGAGTGTTACTGACGACAAGCTTACGTGGGGTACTTTCGATAGTGCCGACCCCACTCAAGTGTTCCGCATCGTGCCGCTTGCTAATGGCAATTACACCATTCAAAGCTTTGCAAACGACCGCTACATCCGTTCGTCCACTTCTGCTCAGGCCAGTCAGAAGGTGAACCTGAGTGCAGACCCCGAGATAGAGCAGACTATCAAGCCTATTGGCTCGCTGCAGTGGCTAATCGCCAACACTTTCTGTGACATCGCCTATCACCCCGAAAGCCATTCCTCCGGTACTGGCAAGCAGGGCAGAATCGTTACCTATAATGACAATGATCTTAATGGCAAATCAACTTGGTATCTGCGTTTTGTTGACGAGAGTGCTCTCGACGAACTGACCCACATAAAGGCTCAGCTCGTTCTAAACGACGAACTTGCCTCCCTCATCATCGAAGCGTCAGAGCTTCGCGACAAGACTATTAGCTATATCAAGACCGACCGGCTTATAACCGAGGTCAATGACGAAGACCCCACTCAGGGTCAGATTATCTCTAATGCCAAGGATGAGAGCGAAGGTTCTTACGCTGCACTTATCGATGGAGACCTCACCGGTACGGCTTATTTCCACTCCTCTTATCACAATGACCCGCATGCCTACAATTTCCTGCAGGTTGACCTCCGCGAAAACAGTATAAGCGGATTTCAGGCGTTGCTCGCTCTTCGCTCTGGCACCTACGGCACTGCCGATGCTCCCGAGCAGGTGGTTATCTACGCCACTAATGACACCACCGGAACTTACAATGAGACTGCACTACTCGACTCCATTACCACTCTCAATCTTAGCTGGGAGGGCATACGCTATCAGAACACACCTATCATCGACCTTGGACAGAAGTACCGCTATCTCCGCTTCACCGTGATCCGAACCCACGAAAATCGCTCTTCCGGATTCGAACATCCTTTCTTCTGCCTAGGCGAACTTCAGATTTACGGCATGAGCCCTGACACCGAGCATTCGCAGTACTATTATCTGCCTGGCATGCGTGATGCCGTTGACCAGATGATGGGAACAGCTACCCAAAGCGAAGCCATAGTGGCTGCCGGCACCACTACCCAGGACGATATCAACCGCCTGCAGGCCGATATTAACGCTGTCAAGGCGCTCTATATCGACACAGTTGCTCTTAACAGCGCTATCGCATATGCGGAAACCCTCATATCCAAGACTGAGGTCGGCGATGAACTGGGCCAGACCACTCAGGAGGCTATAGACATGCTCCAGTCTGTGCTCGACATAGTAAAAAGCACTGTTCATGCAGACCCGCTTGTTAAGGCCGATATTGATGCTGCTACCTTACTCATCACTCAGGCTAACGAAGCCTTCCTGCAGACAATCAAGAGTGTGGAACCGCTCACTTGGTATTATATACTTTCCACCGCCATCTATCGTGACGGAGCTCCCGGTGATGATGATGCTACTTGCATCGATAATGTTATATACGCTTCGGGCACCAACAGCGACAATGTCCTGAAGTGGGGACTCAACGAAGAGGGTAGTATGGGCTATGTTTATAATCCGATGGCGATGTGGCGATTCATCCCGGTCGAGAAGGATAACCAGTCGTCAACAGATAATGGCCAGCTATATTATATCCAGTGTCTTGGCAACGGCTTCTATATGGGTCCGAGTAACGGTGCTGAGGCTACCGTTAAGATTAGCTATGCTCCTGTGCC
>JAFZXF010000025.1 GCA_017616915.1 Bacteroidaceae bacterium | reverse complement strand
GAACATTTTTTTCAATTGACGGGCATCGTACCTAATTTTAACCTAAAAACCTCCTACATCATGGTGCCGGAGAAGGTGAAACAATCGGGGAAAACGGCGGCGGCATTCTCGATGGGGCGGCTGAACAAACCATAGACGGCAGAGCCGCTACCGCTCATCGATGCATACAGGGCTCCCATATCGTAGAGAGTCTGCTTGATGGCTGCCACACGAGGATAACGGGCAAAGACAACCGGCTCAAAGTCATTGGTGACGGAGGTGCGCCAGGCTTTGAGAATTGAAAATTGAGAATTGACCGGCATGATGCCGGAATCTATATCTAAGTCCAGTTTGGGAATTGAGGATTGAGAATTGAGGAGCTTCCGGTCTATTTCAGCGTATGCCTCAGAAGTGGAGACGTGGATGGGAGGCTTGACAAGTACGATATAGGTGCCCTTAAGGCTGAGCTTGATAGGGGTAAACCGATTGCCGGTACCCTCGGCATAGACGGGCTTGTTACGAACGAAGAAAGGACAGTCAGCACCGAAAGCTGCAAGACGTTGCTCCATCTCAGCGTCAGAGATATCCAGACGGTAGCATTCATTGAGCAGTCGCATCATGTGGGCCGCATCGCTGCTACCGCCACCTAGTCCGGCTCCTACGGGAATATGCTTGCAGAGAAAAATACTGGTAGGAGGCAGACGAAACTCCTCTTGCATGCTGACGAACACCCTCTCCACCAGATTGGGCTTGCCGTCAGCAGGAACCGGAAGGCCCGAGAGGATAAACTCATAAGGCTGACGAAGATGGGGAGCAGGCTTGATCTCCAGCGAGTCTGCCAGCGAGATGGGATAAAACACGGTTTGCAGGTCGTGATAGCCGTCGGGACGGCGCCCTACGACACGAAGTCCGATGTTGATCTTGGCGTTTGGCAGGGTGTACATAGCGAAAGTTATTTGCTCAGAGTGAACTGGAAGTCGCTGATACCTATGAGGCGGTCGTAGCGGGAACCTCGCTGGGAATAGTATGCGAAGATAGTGTAGCGATTCTCTGTCTGATAGAAGTTGCCCTGTATCTCTGCAAGCGAGACGGCGCCGCTACTACGGGGTTTGTAGATATACTGATAGTTGTAGTAGCCCATCTTGAGGAGCTGCGTGTTTTCGTAGCATCCGCTGGAGGGATTGTACTCCATGCGGTACTGTGGCGTGAACGCATCGTTGGTAAACTCACCATTGAGGTAGATGTCGCCTTTCAAGTCGGGAGGTGCCTTGAGCGAGAAATGCACAAACACATAGTCGGCCTCGATGGCTGGGTCGTCATCGTCGATATCATTAATATAGAACGAGCCATTCTGTTCCTGATCATAGATATAATTGCGGCGGGGCTCGTCGGTGAGGAGCGTTGCGTGATAATAAGGGTCAAACCAGCGGATGTTATCCATACCGATGCCTCCGTGATGGAGGGTAGTCATCTCAAACTTGTGGTATTCGTTGCCGGCTGGGAAAATCAACTCACGGCAATGCTCCCATTGGAGCCCAGTGGGGGTGATATAGTCGGGCTTGGGATTAAAAACCGCCGAAGAGGGCCGTTTGTTCTGCATCACTACGGTATGAATCTCGCTCTCGGGATAATGAATCTGCAAAGATGGCGAAGGCTGCACACCGAAGGTGAGTTGCTGATGGGTAGCGTTGAAATCGATATCAGTATTAGTGGATATCTGGGCAGTAAAGAGAGCTTGATTCTCTAACACATAGAATGGAATACGAATCACATCCTCTTCCTCATCGTCATCATAGATGACAAGCCGATAGTTGCCAGAGAGAGCGATGGCGGTCTGGGCATTGGGAAAACGCAGAGTATAGTGGGTGTAGAGAACGGTGGTGTTGATCGACTCCTCGTAGTCATCGACAGGCTCGTCACCGATGCCGCGACTCAAGAACTCGGTAGTCAGGAGTCGCTCATTGGGCTTCCAGTCCCACGTCATAGGTTCCACACGATAACGTAAACGCCGATATTCGTGGCCCATGAGGTCGAAGGAAATATGTAGGCAATCGTGGGTGCGGAGTTCTATAAAGGGCACGGTATTCCACTTACCGTTGCGCTCCACCTTGAGAGTGCGGATGTCGTCGGTAAGTATCTCATTGCGCTGTGCCCTGATGAGCACAGCCGCAATGAGCATAACCGAAAAAAGTGCGAATCGGATTCTCACGCCTGATTACATCAGCGCCTTCACCTGATTGATTACATCCTCGGCCAGCGAGTTGGCTTCCTCTTCAGTAGAAGCCTCAGCAATAACACGGATGATGGGCTCGGTGTTTGAGCGGCGCAAGTGAACCCATGCTGTGGGGAAGTCAATCTTGACACCATCGATGTCAGTAATCTTCTCCTTCTTGAAATGGTTCTTTACCGATGCAAGAATTCCATCGATATCCATACCCGGCTGCAGGTCGATGCGATGCTTCACAATTACGTAGTTGGGATAAGTGGCGCGTAGCTGGCTGAGCTTCATCTTCTTCTTGGCCAGATAGGTGAGAATGAGTGCGATACCTACCAAAGCATCACGACCATAGTGGGCTGCGGGATAGATAACACCGCCATTGCCCTCGCCACCGATGATAGCGCCGGTATCCTTCATGGTAGTCACCACATTCACCTCGCCTACAGCCGAAGGAGTATAGGTGGCTCCGTAGCGGGCAGCCACATCACGCAGAGCACGGGTAGAGCTGAGGTTGCTCACCGCGTTACCACGCTGATTCTGAAGAATATAGTCGGCCACTGTTACTAGGGTGTATTCCTCGCCATACATAGTGCCGTCCTCGCAAATCATCGCCAAACGGTCAACATCCGGGTCTACGACGAAGGCCAGGTCGTGGTCACCAAGTTTCATTAGGTTCTTGATATCGGCAAGGTTCTGCTCCAGCGGCTCGGGATTATGGCCGAAGTTACCGGTGGGGTCGGCATAAAGACTGGTGATTTTCTCCACTCCAAGCTGCTTAAGCAAGTTGGGCAGGATGATACCACCAACGGAGTTCACGCAGTCGAGTGCCACCTTGAAGTGAGCCTCGCGGATGGCGTCGATATCCACCAACTCGAGGTTCTTAACAAGGTTGATGTGCTTCTGACCGAAGCTGAGGTCCTTATAATACTTGCCCAGGCTGTCAACGTCAGCATAGTCGAAGTTATGCGTCTGCTCTGCGAGCTGTACTACCTCCTGCGCCTCCTCGTTGTTGAGGAACTCGCCGCGTTCGTTGAGAAGCTTAAGCGCATTCCACTGGCGAGGATTATGGCTTGCTGTCAGGATGATACCGCCGCAAGCCTCCGACATAGTTACCGCAATCTCGGTGGTCGGGGTGGTGGCAAGTCCGATGTTGATAACATCAAAACCCATACCCTGCAGGGTGCCGCAGACTATCTGATGAACCATATCGCCCGAGATACGGGCATCACGGCCCAGCACGATAGCATTGCTGGGAAGATTAGAAACTCTGCGACGCTGGATGGCGTAAGCAGTTACGATTTTCACAATGTCAAGCGGGGTGAGCGATTCGTCAACTTTACCGCCGATGGTTCCGCGAATACCGGAAATTGACTTGATAAGTGTCATAGTTATTTGAGATTTAAAGCTTTATATTTCAATGCTTAAACTGAGTGAGATCTATATTGGGCAGGATATGGGCATCATCGCCTACAGAGAGCTTGCGCTCAATCTTCTCAGCGCGATCGAAGTATCCGCCATTGGTCAGGAAGAAACGGCCCTGCTCTACCCCACCGTTGAAGTCCAAACGCTTACCCTTGTTGCCGGTATCGTCACACGTCAGGAAAGCCTTCTTGAGCGGTATCCACTCGCCGTCGGGAGTTCTTGCCCATGGGTTGTAGTAGTAAGCCTTGCGAGTCTTGTTACCCTGCAAAGGAGTGAAGTTCTCGAGGAAAGAATGGAGCCCCTTGAGTAGAAACGTAGTATTGGGACGGCGCAGTGTGGAGAGGTATATCCATTGGTTCTTTATGCTGTCGTAAAACCATGCGCTGTAGTCAACACAGTTGTCGTCGACCTTCGTGGCATGTAGCAGAAACTGGTAGGTATGACCAGGCTGCCAGCCCACATCGATAAACGACTGTTTGCCGCTACCTTCGTTGCCAAAGTCCTGCACAGTCACTCCCTCACCGTGATCCTGAACCGTAACTTTGTTATCCTTAGACACCGCTTTAGGATCATCGGAGTGCTGGGTGTTCCATAGCGAGAAGAGAGCCCTGCGCTTGCCATTGCCGTTGTTCTGAATGCCGAAGTAGCCACCCGTGAAGCCGAGCGCCATATAGTAAGACCCCTCCTGATCCTGCTCTTCGGGCACGGTCACACTGATAGTAGCCCATTCCATCTCCCTGTCTTTGATGGCATCGCTGTAGTTGAGATGGCACGATGGTCCACGCAGCCCAAAGTAGGTATTGGTAGTGCTCCGCAGATAGACGGGAGCCTTGGTCACTCCGCTTACAAGGAGTGAATGCAGGGTTACGTCGGCATCATCGCTCAGCAAGCGATATTCGATAGTCATATAGCCGTCCTTGAGGGCAGAGTGTGTGCCGAGCTTATAGTCGCGCGGCGTTTTGCTTTTTATCTTAAGCAGTATGGGGTTCCCGCCATTCACGCTAACTTCAAGGTGTCCCTTTCCATTGGCACGGAGCTCAAGGCTAGGCTCCTGTCCCTGCGTGAAATACACATAAGTGGTTGCCATGAGTCCCGCCTCCTTGTCCAGAATAAGATTCCTGTTCCTATCCCGACCGAAAGAGAAACCGAAGTTCTCACGGTTAACACTGTCGTAGTAGCTATTGCCGTAGAGTGGCACATCGTAAACAGATTCCTTCTCTGCTGAAGCTGAGAATGCAACAAGCAGCATCGAAATCAATATATAGGCTTTATTCTTCATTTCCGTGCGCTATCTTACAGTGAAGTTCTTGGTTATCGTTGCCTTGCCATAGAGGGCACCGGCAGCCGAATAGGTGACGCTGCCTCCGCTTATCGCATAACCATCGGTCAAGGTAGGTCCGCCATTTCCACTATAGTTGTAGGTCACATTGATGGTCAGAGTGTACTGCCCGGGCGTTGGTGCCACAAACGAATTGGTGGGATCAGCGTTGGTATTGGAGGATTTCACAGGTGACAACTCCGTAACCCCCTCGCAACTCCACGAATACTCGTAGCGGTAGATATTGGTGCCCTTGCGATCCTGCACCAGTGTGACGTTTACCTTACTACCTGCGGGAATATTGCCTGCGGCAAGTTGTTCGCCGTTGAGGGTAAACACCACGTCGGAGTAGATGGGCAACGTGGCAGTATAGTCATCATCATTGCTGCATGACGAGGTAATCATGAGGCCCGTCATAAGCAGGCTTAAAAGGGTAAACAGGTTCTTCATCGTCAGGATAATTTAGTTTGAGTGGGCGAATATAACACTTTTTTGTCGAACACGCCGCATTTTGTACCTAATTTATATAAAAAACTACAAAAATTCTCTTATTTCTTCATAAACGCGGCTCGTAGGCAGTCCCATAACGTTATAAAAAGACCCGCTAACAGACTCCACTCCTACCATACCTATCCACTCCTGAATGCCATAAGCTCCAGCCTTATCGTAGGGGCGGCATTTCCGGATGTAGCGATGGATGTCTTCATCGCGCAACACCCTGAAGGTTACGTCACTCTTCACATAGAACGACTTACTTCTATCCAGGCTGCGCAGGGTGACTCCGGTTATCACCTGATGGGTCTTACCGCTGAGCAATCGCAGCATAGAGTAAGCTTCAGCTGCATCGGCAGGCTTGCCAAGCACTCTACCTTCTGCCCACACTATAGTGTCGGCAGTGATGATTAGTGTGTCATCGGTCATAGGGACTTCAGCGGCATCCGCCTTCAGCTTTGACAGATATACAGGTATATCCTCCGGTGACATTCCGGCAGGATAAATCTCCTCCACGTGAGCCTCACCAATGCGAAACTCCAGGTCTAGGTCGCGAAGCAACTGCGCCCTACGCGGTGAATGACTGATGAGCCAAATATCTTTTTTCATCGAACGTACGATTGGCAACGATTACCAACCAAAAGCGGTCTTATCCATATTCCACAAATCCTGAGAGCGAAGTACCTGCTCTATCACATCGCGCACACATCCGTTACCACCCGTGATGGGAGAAACGTAGCGGGAGATAGCTTGTATCTCGGGAGCCGCATCCTGAGGACAGCAAGGCAAACCACAAACCTGCATCACCTCGTAGTCGGGGATGTCATCACCCATGTATAGACTCTGCTCGGGCTGTATCCCGAGGCGCTCTGTCACCTCGCGGAACTTCTCGATCTTCACCGCTGCCGAGAGATGTACCTCTTTCACTCCCAGCCCTTCATAGCGGCGGGCAATGGCGGGAGAGTTGCCACCGGTGATAACTATCACATGAAAACCCAGCTTCACCGCCAACTGGATGGCATAGCCGTCCTTGATATTCACGCTACGCTGGGGGATTCCGTCAGGCCCCATGGGTATTGTCTGGGTGCTAAGCACGCCATCGACGTCAAACACGAAAGCTTTGATTTTCGTCAGGTCGTAATCTATCATTTTCTTATTCTTTCTTCCTTTTATACTTTATAATACTCTCGCTCATGCGAATATAGATGTCCTGCAAATCGGGGCGGTCGTCAAGCAGGTGCTCCTGTTGGTCTAATACGATTTCATCCTCCCTCACTGCCGGCCCTGTCTGTGCCTCTACCGGTGACATAGCCTTAACTTTCTGCGTAGTCTCGTTGATGAGCGGCAGCAAAGCAGCGAAGGGGATGTCAATCTGCTGAAGCATATCCTCAGCTATTGAGTAGCAGTGGTTGGTAAAATTGCAGGCAAACACAGCTGCCAGATGCAGCGTCTTGCGCTGCTCGCCATTGAGTTGGTAAACGCTTGGTGATACACTCAATGCAAGCTTGCGCAGAACATCATCCTCTTCTTCAACAAAGAACGGAATCTGATTATAATCCAGCGTCTTACCCTTGGTGAAGGTTTGCATCGGATAGAGCACTCCGCACCGCCTAAAATGCTGCTGCAGCAGGCTCACTGGCATACTGCCCGCCGTGTGCGCAACCACTCCTTCACACTTCCCAATGAAGGTATGAAGCATCTCGGCCACGGACTCTAACGCATCGTCGGTAACCGAGATAAGATAGACATCGGCATCCCTGGGAATAGCTCCCATGTCGGTGGTACAGGGGCATGACAACTCCTCCTTTATAGCGGCAAGCGAAGCCTCGCTGCGATTCCACACCGTCACCTTGTGACCAGCCTTCACGAAGGCTCTCGTCAAATGACTTGCCACATTACCGGCACCGATTATCACTATCTTCATTTATGATTGGGTTTTAACGGACAATCTTTTTTACCAGCGATTTACATGAACCTTCTCCCAGAGAAGTTTGTCTTCGTTCTGCGGCTTACGCTCTTGCGCCTTATAGCCGACTGCCACCACTGCCAACACTCCAAACTGAGCGGGGATACCGAAGGCCTCGCGGATTATGTCCTCTGCTGGGGTGCCGTCCTCGCGTTTGCGATTCATAATCTCCACCCAGCATGAACCCAGGCCGATATCCTCTGCCTGAAGCATTAGCATGGTGCATGCCACACTGGCATCCTCCACCCATGTCTCGCTGGCTTCCTTGTCAACGGTAACTATAACTGCCAGGGGCGCTCCGGCGATGAGTTGTGCACCGCTGGCCTTGCTCTCTGAAAGGAGTTGCAGTTTATCCTTCTCATCAACGAGTATAAATTCCCACGCCCTGCAGTTTTTGCCAGTGGGAGCCATAAGGGCAGCAATCATCAGCTGCTTGCGCTGTTCCTCAGTAATGGGCTGCTCCGTAAAGGTGCGGATGGAGCGGCGTTTTTGTGCTAATTCTTTGAAAGTCATTGCTGTAATATTATAAGGTCACTTAAGGTCGTTTAAGGTCACTTAGGGTTGTATATTAATTATCGCAGCGCTCCACGCTCCTACCTTGACCACTGCCGGATCCTGTGCCGACATTGTCAGTTCGCAGCGCCTGCCGCTCATATAGTCGTGAGCCTGATAAGTAGCGGGCGCTATTTGCATGAAGTCGAGCGCATGCTGCGGGATGCGCACTCCCACCTCGCCCTCATAGTTGCTGAAATTGCAGACCACAAGCCAGTGGCTACCATTGCCGCTACGCATGAAAGCATACACTCGGTTGGCATCCATAAGTGCGTTATCGTAGTTTACATACATCAGGTCATAGAACTTTCCTGTAGAGAAAACTTCGTCGGAAGCCGCCAGGCGCAATATCTTCTTATACTGTGTATAAAGATTGCGAGCCTCGGCATCAATATGTTTTGAACAGCATTTCCCGCCTGCCCACCACTGCTGTACTGACGGCACGCGCCAGTAGTCGAAGATGGTAGTGCGGCCGTCTACACCGCTGAAGCCCTCACGCTCCATGCCCCGCTCGCCAAACTCTTGACCAAAATATAGCATGAACGGGTTACCACCCATCAGCACCTCAACTGCCAGAGCGGGAATACCCTTCTGTGCATCGCCGGCGAAGAAGTCACTTGCCAGTCTTTGCTCGTCGTGGTTCTCCAGGAAGTAGAGCATATGGGTGCGAATATCATCCACCTGCTGCCAGTAACAGGTGATTTCAGAAGCACTTCGCTCCATCCGTATCACTCCGCGCAAGCAATCGTATAACCCGACCTTATCATAGAGGTAATCGAAATGGCCACGATAGATATACTCGCGGTATAGTCCCGGATTGTAAACCTCACCTATGAACTGAACCTGCGGGAATTCGTCCTTTACTTGGCGCAAAGCCCAGTCCCAAAACTCCACCGGCACCATCTCAGCCATATCGCAGCGAAAGGCATCAACCCCTTTGCCTGCCCAAAAACGCAAGATATGAAGCATGCGATGCCATGTGTCGGGCACTGGAGTAAAATGCTT
The DNA here is from genome assembly GCA_017616915.1 of Bacteroidaceae bacterium. Classification (GTDB taxonomy): domain Bacteria; phylum Bacteroidota; class Bacteroidia; order Bacteroidales; family Bacteroidaceae; genus UBA6382. The sequence continues at coordinate 2,268 of JAFZXF010000025.1, read as the reverse complement.
CACCCCACCTGCGCAGTAGTCAACGCCGTAATTCAACTTTATAGTCTCATACCAGTCATTGCAATCGGGCTGCGCACTGAAGCAGTCGTTGCCGGTGGCCTTAGCAGGCATTTCGTAGTAAGGTTCCTTCTCGATGCCCGTCATATCAAATCGGCATGCCAATCTCTGGCCAGGGATATAGTAGAAATTGTTCTGCGGACTAAAGGCCTGCTGCGGATTATCATTGAGGCCGAGTTCGCCGCAGTATTGTCTACTCACATGGTTGGGCACAAAGTCCATCACCATTTTCATGCCCGCCTTATGAATGCGAGCCAACATAGACTCAAACTCTGCCATTCGTTTATCAGGGCGAATGGCGAGGTCAGGGTCAATGTTGTAGTAATCCTTGATAGCATAAGGCGAGCCGGCCCGCCCTTTGACCATTGCGCTATGGTCGCGTGGTATTCCGTAGTCCGAGTAGTCAGTCTGGGTGGAATGTTCTATAAGACCTGTCGGCCAGATATGAGTTACTCCCATTGCCTTTATCTTGCGGAGCGCCAGCATCGTGAGGTCGTTCATACGACCGCAGCCATTCTGTTCCTTACTACCGTTGAACACCGGACTCTCCACCCTATTGCCAAACAGTCTAGGCAGTAACTGGTATATTATTATCTTTTCAGTCATACGAACATTTCTATATATAGTACTCCGCCGAATCGATGAGGCCAGCACGAAGAGCATAGCGCGTGGCTTCATAGGCTGTGTTGATATTGAGCTTGCGGAAGATATTCTTGCGGTGAGTGTTGACGGTGTGAAAACTAGAATAGCGCTCAGCGGCAATTTCCTTGGTGGTCTTTCCCTGAGCTATTTCGCGTAATATCTCTGTCTCAGTCTTGGTAAGTACTACGCTACGAGCCTCGCGGCGCGAAGGAACGCTGAGTAACTGCTCCATCATAGCATTGCAGACAAAGCGCTGGTGAAGAGCTGCAAGACGCAAAGCTTGGTCAATCTCGTAAATGTCACACTGCTTGCCCACAAGGCTGAACGCACTTCCCTCAGCAGAAACCCTCGATATAAAGTCATCAGTTAACTCGTCGCTAAGCAACACCCAATGAACATCGCGGAAACGCTGGCGAGTCATCAGAAGTTCCTCTACATCCTTGAAATCAAAAGAGGTGAAGTCAAGTACAACGACGGCTTCCCCCACCGCCTCCAGCAGAGCAATGAGCCTCTGCTTGCTATCGACGATGCGCACTTCAGCGCCCTCTAGCCTGTGGCAAAGAGTCTCGGTGCCTAAGCACGTCAACGATTGGTTATCTGCAAGGATATAAAGCATAGCGGGTGCAAAGATACGAAAAACATTGAACATTGAAGATTGAACATTGAACATTTTTATCAAAAAAATAAAAGAGTGAGAATCGAAAAACTCAATTCTCACTCTTTGTGCAATCCTAATCCCATTTACAGCGGATATTCCTCAAAGGCATAGAGCACATTGGAGAGGTAGCGTTCGCCTGTGTCGGGCAGGATAGCGACGATGCGCTTACCTTTATTCTCAGGACGCTCTGCCAGGATACGAGCGGCAGCCACAGCTGCTCCTGCACTGATACCTACGAGAAGTCCCTCCGTCGCTGCTAACTGACGGCTGGTTAGGATGGCATCATCGTTCTCGATGGTGATTACCTCGTCAATGACAGCGGAGTCGTAGGTCTTGGGCACGAAGCCGGCACCGATACCTTGAATCTTGTGAGTTCCAGGGGCGCCGCCACTCAGCACGGGTGAACTGGCTGGCTCTGCGGCCACAACCTTCACATTGGGATTGAATTCCTTGATACGTTTGCCGGTACCACTGATGGTGCCGCCGGTGCCTACGCCGCCCACCAGGATATCAATCTTTCCATCGGTGTCGCGCCATATCTCCTCGCCAGTAGTAGCATAATGTGCCTTGGGGTTGGCAGGATTCTCAAACTGCTGCAGGATGATGGAACCCGGAATCTGGGCATTGAGCTCGTTGGCACGGGCAATAGCGCCCTTCATGCCATCCTTACCTGGAGTGAGGTCAACCGTGGCTCCGTAAGCCTTTACAAGGTTACGGCGCTCCACTGACATCGAGTCGGGCATAGTGAGGATAAGCTTGTAGCCTTTCACGGCGCTCACAAAGGCCAGACCTACACCAGTGTTGCCGGAAGTCGGCTCAATGATTGTGGCACCGGGGGTAAGGATGCCTTTTTTCTCTGCGTCCTCTATCATCGCGAGGGCGATACGGTCCTTCACACTGCCAGCGGGGTT
>JAFZXF010000024.1 GCA_017616915.1 Bacteroidaceae bacterium | reverse complement strand
GGTCGTTGCTACGGTGAGTGTGTCGGTGCGGTCGGCCTCGTTTTCGTTGGTTTCTACGAAGAGTTCCAGCATAGTATCGCCCGTTCCCTCGTCTGCCATGGGACCTGCCCATGTGGGATGAGCTTTCACCTGCCAGTCGGCATCGCCTGGAATATCTATGTTGATGAATGTGTTGATGCGTCCCAGTTCCTTCAATTCTACGCTGGGCTGAGGATCCGGCTTGGGTTCATCATCGTTGCTACAAGCCGTCATACCCGAGATGGCGCAAATGGCGCAGACAGCAATGAAGTATGGATATATCTTGGTATTCATATTTTTATTATTTTAAATGTATAAGATTGAATAGGGGTATTGCGCTTGTTTTATTTCTGTGAGCGCGTCAGCGGCAGTTCAGAGTAGTACAAGCCGTCGAGGTATTCGGTGATTTTATAGCTCACGTCTGCTGGGAAGAGGCTCTGAATGGGCACTAACTCAAAATATACGAGCTCCAATTTGCCCGGTGCCACGAGTTTACCTGTTTCGTCGAAGGCATCATCGATGGTGGCCTTCCAGGTTTTGACAGCATCTTTGCCTATACTACCATCATCGATTGTACGGGCTAATGCCATAGCATCGCCGCCCTTGACCTCAAATTTCTCAATGGTTTCCGTCTTCATGCTGTTGAAGGCGTTCTGGTATTGGGCATTGCCCGTGATGTCTAGATTGAACTTTTGGTTGAAACCGAACTTGATGGCCCCTTGGATACTATCCATACTCGTGGAACTGGTTATCTCCGTGGAGTAGTAGTAGTCGAAGCAACCGCCCAAAGTGGCTCTGCCGATATAATGTGTGCCGTATAGTTCGATGAGGCGTTGAATAGAGGTTTCGCTGCCCTTGGAGTTAATGACCTCTTGACGCATCGCAGCGAAGTCTGCGGTGAAGAGATGTTTATCGGCTGCATACTGTGGGTCTGCGTAAATGCTGGCTTCCTTGATGGCTTCCGAATAGCGCATCCACGAGAAGATGCGCTTGCTATTGGACATTGTATTGCGACCAAAGGTGCCGTTGAGATGGAGCGAAAAAGCATTATATTTGACATCAAGATCCAGAGTAGCAGTGATATTGCTCTGCAGCTTGGACGCATCTTCACCATAGTAGAACTGGAGGTCGGTACCAGTCGCATCGATTATATAATAATTCGCCACACTATCGGCTATCAACTTCTGTGTGTTGAAAATCTGATCGCGCACGCCGCGTATATCATTATAGGTGCGGATGTCGAAGCTCCAACCAGCGGCATACGAACGCTGAGCGCTGATGCTGCTGGCTTTGTTGGATTGGTCAACGCGCGTGATACGTGAACGGCCATTGGCATACTTGATGGTTACGTTACCCTCGCGAAGCGGGGTGAGGCGGTTGCTCTCGACATAAAGCTGGATGTCGGAGTCGGCAGAACCGCTCTCCTTGACGGGTGTTACCCAGTCGGGGCAGCTTGTGATGGTCCAGTCGGCGTCCTCGCTGTTTTGCAAGGTGTAGATGTCACAATCACCGTTCACGGTAAGTACAGAATTGTCGGAGGCTCCTGCGGCAGTCAGTTCGTCCTGATTGTCGCAAGCCGTCAGACCGCTCATGAAGGCGACAGCTGCCATCAGATAGAAAATCTTTTTGCCTTTCAGGCGAAAATTCTCACGTTCGGCAAAGCAAACAAGCTTGCTCTGCACTCTCTTAATCGAATCTTTCATAAACACGTGTATTTTAGATGTTATTGAATAGGGGTTATTTGTCTTTGAATTGTCTCTTCCACTGTCCCCACTTGGTTTTGTAACCCGTGGCGTGGTTTTCTTGAATGTACTGGAAGAAGAGGGTGATCATCTGAGCCTTTTCGGCACAGAGCGCTGCCTTCACGGGGTCTTCGCCTGGTGTAGAGCCGTCGTAGAGCAGGTAGTTGCCGCCGAGCAGGCACTGGCGATAGGTGATATCCTTGAGCGAGAGGTCGGGGTTGCGCATCATATCATAGAAGATCATGTACTGCGTGGTGCGTCCGGCACCGGCCTGACAGTGGAAGTGGAGCCAGGCATTGGCGGGAAGCGTCTTGACGAAGTCCACGAAAGCTTCCAGTTCGGAGTCGCCGGGGAAAGCACGGTCGGGCACGGTGAAGCGGGCATAGCCTAATCCGCGCTCCTTGCAGGCCTCTTCCTCGGTCTGGGCGTTGGTGACCTCAACGACGTTACGACCGCTCTCTACGGGCTGGTAGTTGTCTTCCTTGCTGAGCGAGTAGATATCGATGGTCTGCCCCAGTGTGGCGTGGATCTCGGCTGCTTCCTCAGCAACGATCTGAGCGTGTGTCTTTCCCACGTTGCCCCAGTTGTTGGCTCCGTAGCGCGAGACATGTATGCCGTTGATGAGGCCGTGACTCTCCGCGCGTACATCTATTATATATATAGGGCCGTCGGTGAGCTTCTGTATCTCAGCCTTCACCCAGTCCATTTCCTTGGCTGAGAGGTCGCTGCTACCGGAGATGTGCAGCTCGCGCAAGCCTTGTGTGGAGGGCGTGTAGCTTGGATCGGGGAAGAGGGCAGACTCTTCGCTTTCCTTGAAGTCGCCGAGACAGGTGCGCCAGTTCTTAGGTTCCTGTAACTTGTCCTTGCGCTCGAGTCGCCAGCAGTAGGCG
>JAFZXF010000023.1 GCA_017616915.1 Bacteroidaceae bacterium | reverse complement strand
GAGTCGAGCTTGCGATCCATGAAGAAATAGACGATAAACATGATGAGTGCAATCATCAGGAGCACCACGCCGAAAGCCACCGAGCGGCTTACGCTGATGTTGCCGCCCAGCTTGGCGAAGAAGGGCGAGAAAATCATGCACGTGGCAACGCCCAGGCGTGCCAGAGCCATCTCTGAGCCCATAGCCAGAGCCATCTCGCGGCCCTTGAACCACTTCACGATTCCGCGCGACACTGTGATACCTGCCATCTCTACGCCGCAGCCGAATATCATAAAGCCGCAGGCGGCAAACTTGGCTGACGCGGGCATTCCTTCATAGAAAGGCGACACGCCCAGCTCGTCGAATACAGGTATGTAGTTCAGGTTCTCGGTGAACCAGGTCTCCAGTCCGCTCCCTTGGAAGGCCGGGGTGACGGCATACCACTTGATTACCGCGCCCACGAGCATCACCGCACCTGAGAGGATGGCGGTGAAGCGCACACCCATCTTGTCGAGGATGATACCGGCAAAGATAAGGAAGAATACGAACACGTTGAGGAATACCTCCGAGCCTTGCATCGTGCCGAAGGCCGTAGAGTCCCATCCGCATTCTGAGAGCATCAAATCCTTGATGGGCGAAAGGATATCCATGAAAATGTAGCTACAGAACATGGCCAGCGCCAGCAGCACCAGCGCGCCCCATCTTGCGGCCTTGTTGTCGGCCAGCGTCTTGTGTATTGTTTCAGTCATTTGAAATGATTTTTTAATAAAGCCGTGCAAATATACGCATAAATTCTCATTCCCTTACCTTATTTATTATAAAAAGATGTTTTTCGAGGTATTTTTCCTCCGTTTACAGGGGTTCGGTTAATAAAATTCCACCTTTTTTGCACTTTTTTTTCATTTAGTTGCACCTTTTTGTTGGGTATAAGAAAAGAAAGCGCTACTTTTGTCACGAAAAATGAACAACGTAGAGATCGATATCGACAAGGTTCTGCGCGACAAGATGGGCTCCAAGGCTCGCTTTGTGCCTCGCTTTGTGACCAACTGGCTCAAGCGTATCATCCATCAGGACGACATGAACGGTTTCTTCCGTGCCCATAAGGATGAAGAGGGCGTTCAGTGGCTGAAGTCGGTGGTGGAGTATGCCGATATGCGCATCACGGTCCACGGACTGGAGAATCTGCCCGCCGATTCCGATCATCGTTTCACCTTCGCCAGCAATCATCCGCTCGGCGGTATCGACGGAGTGTCGCTCGGCGCCATCCTTGGCGAGCACTACGACGGCAACATCCGCTATTTGCTCAACGACATACTGATGAATCTGCCCGGGCTGCGTCCGCTGGGAGTGGCTGTGAACGTCACCGGCTCGCAGGGCCGCGAATCGATGCTCAAGGTTGACGAGGTCTTCGCTTCCAACCACCAGCTCATCATGTTTCCCGCTCAGCTCTGCTCTCGCATGATAAAGGGCAAAGTGCAGGATCTCCCGTGGAAGAAGGCCGTAGTCCAGAAGAGTGTGCAGCACCATCGCGACATAGTGCCCATCTTCTTCAGCGGCCAGAACTCCAAGCGATTCTACCGCATCGCCAACTGGAGCAAGCGCCTCGGCCTCAAGGTCAACATCGCCATGCTCTTCCTCGTTGACGAGCTCTACCGCAATATGCACAAGCCCTTCGATGTGTATATCGGCAAGCCGATTCCCTGGCAGACATTCACATCCGACCGTTCTTACACCGACTGGGCACAGTGGCTGCGCAGCCAAGTCTATGAAATACCATTGACCATTGACCGTTGACCATTGACCAGATATAAGTCCTGTTCCCTAAAGGACTCTAATCGACCCTAATTGACCCTAAAAGACCCTAAAATAAAAACTATGCAACAGATTATCTCTCCCATCGACAAGGAGGTACTGAAAGCCGAGCTTACTCCCGAGCGCAAGCTCCGCCGCACCAACAAGAGTAACAACGAGATATACATCGTTACCTGGCAGGACTCGCCCAACGTGCTCAGAGAGATAGGCCGTCTCCGCGAGATCGCTTTCCGCGCTGCGGGCGGCGGCACTGGCAAGGAGCTCGACCTCGATGAGTTTGACACCTGCCCTAATCCTTACAAGCAGCTCATCGTATGGAATCCTGAAGATGAGGAGATAATCGGTGGCTATCGCTACTTCCCCGGCAATGAAATCACGCTCGATGAGCAGGGCCAGCCGCGCCTTGCCACAAGCCACATGTTTCATTTCTCCGAGGATTTCATCCGCCACTATATGCCGCAGACCATCGAGCTCGGGCGCTCTTTCGTCACTTTGGAGTATCAGAACACCGGCCGCTCGCTGGCCAAGAGCCTCTTCGCCCTCGACAATCTTTGGGACGGGCTCGGAGCGCTCACCGTGGTGATGCCCAATGTGAAGTATTTCCTCGGCAAGATGACGATGTATCCCAGTTTCAGCCGCGTGGGCCGCGACATGATTCTCTATTTCCTCCACAAGCATTTCGGCGACCCGGACGGTCTCATCACGGCCGTCAAGCCAGTCCGCATCGATACTGATCCCGAGTGGCTCGCTTCTCTCTTCACCGAGCAGGATTTCAAGGCCGACTATCGCTTGCTCAATGCTCAGGTGCGTCAGCTTGGCTTCAATATTCCGCCGCTGGTGAACGCTTACATGAGTCTGTCGCCCACCATGCGAGTGTTTGGCACTGCCATCAACGACGATTTCGGTAATGTTGAGGAGACCGGCATCCTTATCGCTGTGGATGAGATATTGGCTGAGAAGCGTGTTCGCCATATCGATTCTTATGTTCGCGAGCATCCCGAGTCAGCCGAGCTGTTGGGCAATGTGCTCAATCCTCCCTTTAAGAAATAGCTCTTAATATTATATAATAGGTATATAGCAGGTGCATAATGCTAATCGCATGTTGCATCTGCTAATTTTATTCAGATTTGCTCCGAATAGTCACATTTTGCGCATAAATGTGCGCAGAGTATTCAGAAAACATATTTTTTTGCCTAAAAATTTGGAGGGAACAAAAATAATTGCTTACCTTTGGCCATCAAATGTGATTATAATTTTGTTTAACTTTTTAAAATTAATGCGTATGAAGAAAATTTATTCTTTAATTGCACTCGTTGCAATGTTCTTTGCAGCAGTGAGCGTTAATGCGCAGAAGTATCACCTGGTAACTCAGGCTACCACAATTGAGCCGGGTGCTACTTATGCTATTTTATGCCCTGATGCCAATGCAGAGGCTAACCCTTACGCAAATAGTAACCCGGATATCAATCTGGGCGGTTTGGGTGCTACGCTAGCAGATGACTACTGCCTTTGGCAGGTTGAGGCCACTGGCGAGAAGTCTGACGATGGCTACGATCTTTATGTACTGAAGAGCGTAGTTTTGGATGCTTATTGGCAGGAGGAAGACTTCGAAGGCAATCTTGGCCTTGACGGTTATGACCTGCATTCCTACGCCGGTTGTAACGCTAATTTCGGTCCCATAGCTACGGCTATGCGCATGGTTATTGTTGAAGCCGGTTCTACCGGTGACTGGCGTTCGGAGGCTACACTAAATAGTGGTTTCTCCATTTCACGCGGTAAGCCTGTTCAGCAGGAAGACGGAACCGAATGGCATCTGAAGTTAGGTTTCCAGAACCATAACCTTGGTTTCACTCCGTGGAGTGGCGAGAACTATCCTTGGCAGTTCTGGACAGTTGAAGAGAATGGTCCGAAGGAGAAGCTTCAGGAACTCGTTGACCTGATTAACGAGAGTGGTGTTGAATATAAAACCGGCGATGATCCCGGTATGTACGATCCCGCTACAGTTGCGACCTACGACGAAGCTCTCAATGCAGCTATCGAAGCTTTGGTAGAGCCTACCACTACCGACGAGCAGTTTACACAGCTTTACGCAGACCTCGCAGCTGCTAAGGAAGCCGTTGAGGCTGCTTGTAATCCTATTAAGCCCGGTTACTATTACTTTGTAAGCGGTTATTCTGCATTCTATGCACAGCAGGGAGTGGAGAAGGGACTCTATGCCTCTTCTGCAACCGTGCCAATGTGGAAGGACTTTGTTTTGGACGATATCCTTGCCAACAAGGACTATTCCTACGTATGGCAGGTTGAGGCTACCGGCGAGCAGAACTCAGGCGGACTTGACCTCTATTATTTGAAGAATGTTCTCTATGGTACTGTTTACAATGGTCCTAACTCCGATGGTTACTCACAGCAGTGCTATCTGGTAGCGAACGGCACCCGCAAGGTTTACTTTGAGAATCTCGGCCAAAGCCAGTGGCAGGTCAAGGACAACTTCAGTAACAAGGGTCTCCACCAGTGCGACCACGGTGGCGGCTCCGGCAAGGGTAGCAAGATTGTAACCTGGAACACAGGTGCTGACAATGCTTCTGCATGGTATCTCCGTACCGTAGATCCCGAAGTTGTTGAAGCAGCTTATGCATACGCAGCTCAGATTAAGTTGATTGAATCCGTTGATCCTATCGTTAAGGAAGCCAATGCTCTCTATGACAAGCTCTTCGTTGTAGCAGCTGACTATACCCAGCCGCTCATCACTGAGGCTGACGATACCAAGGCTCCCGGCGAGGAAGGCTGTCAGTTCTTCTCCAACTGCAAGGAAGCTGTTGAGGGTCGCTATGCAGCCCTTATCGACGGCAACATCCGTGCTACCTATAAGCAGGATGACAGTGGTAACTGGTATGATTCCGGTACGGCTACCAACTATGGTCCCGATGGACTCCAGGCATACTTCCACTCCAAGTATAGCTCATTCGCTTGGCCCGATGCTCACCAGGGTAACACTCCTTACCTGGCAGTAGATATCAGCAAGACTCCTGTTAGCGAGTTCGTGCTCCGCACCGCTCGTCGTTTC
>JAFZXF010000022.1 GCA_017616915.1 Bacteroidaceae bacterium | reverse complement strand
GACCAGATGATTCTCGACGGTCCTCAGCGCAAGGGTGATGTTCAGCGTGCCCGTGCCGGTGCTCAGAACATCGTTCCTAACTCAACCGGTGCTGCCAAGGCTATCGGTCTCGTAATCCCCGAGCTCAATGGTAAGCTCATCGGTGCTGCACAGCGCGTTCCGACTCCCACAGGTTCTACCACTATCCTGCACGCTGTAGTGAAGGGCGAGGTAGCTGTTGAGGATATCAACGCCGCTATGAAGGCAGCTGCTAACGAGAGCTTCGGTTACACTGAGGAGAAGCTCGTTTCCAGCGACATCATCGGTATGAAGTTCGGTTCACTCTTCGATGCTAACCAGACCATGGTTTCTAAGATTGGTGACGGCAACTCACTCGTACAGGTTGTTGCTTGGTACGACAACGAGAACTCCTACACCTCTCAGATGGTTCGTACTATCAAGTACCTCGCAGAGCTGAGATAAGATAGCTTTAGCGCTGCTAGCTTTAGCGCCGCTAGCTTTTAGCTATCACAATGAAAAAATGGCCGTCCGATTTTGTCGGGCGGCTATTTTTGTGTACCTTTGCGAACGATATGCAAAAGATGATAACGATACTCGGTCCCACCGCCAGCGGGAAAACGCCTCTGGCAGCGGCATTGGCCGCAACACTCACCTCCGCCGGCCAGCCCGCGGAAATAATCTCGGCCGACTCACGCCAGGTGTACCGTCGCATGGACATCGGGACCGGCAAAGACCTGAAGGACTATCAGGTCTCAACGGTCAATGTCCCCTACCATCTTATCGACATCTGTGAGCCTGGCACAAAATACAACCTTTTCCTGTATCAGCAGGACTTCTTTGATGCTTATAACGATATAATCAATAGAGGGAAGACTCCTATTCTTTGTGGTGGTACAGGCCTCTACATCGAGGCTGTACTAAAGGGCTATCACCTATCGCCAGTCCCCCAGAATCAGGTGTTGCGTGATTCGTTGGAGGGCAAGTCTTTACCGGAACTGACGGAGATGCTCCGTGAATTGAAGCAAAAGAATGGTTCTGCCATGCATAACACAACGGATGTGGACTCCTGTCAGCGTGCTATCCGCGCCATAGAAATTGAGACTTATAATCAGGAGCATCCCATGCCGCTGCGTGAGATACCCCCTATTGAATCGCTGATTATCGGCGTGAATATCGACCGTGACCTTCGCCGTGAGAAGATCACCCGCCGTCTGAAAGCCCGCCTGGAGGAGGGGATGGTCGACGAGGTGCAGAGCCTACTCAGCGAGGGCATCCCGGCCGAGGACCTAACCTACTACGGCCTTGAATATAAGTATGTGACCGAGTATGTCCTCGGTCATCTGAGCTACGACGAGATGTTCCGGCAGCTCGAGATTGCCATCCATCAGTTTGCCAAGCGCCAGATGACATGGTTCCGTGGCATGGAACGGCGCGGCATAACAATCCACTGGATTAACGGCACCCTAACGATGGACGAGAAAATCAAGCAAGTGCTGGAATTACTTGCCTGAGCCAAACAGCCTGCGCAGCCACTGGATATTGTCAATCCACTGCACGATGGGGCCTATAACAGGAATTGCCCTAAGACCGCCCCATCTGAGTTGGTTCACCTCATCGGGGAGTGCCTGCGACACTACCCTATTGACCTCCTGCCGTGCCATTGATTTGGCATACTCCTTAGGCATATCTTCCAGCTGCTTGCGCTGCATCTCCTTGACTTGCTCCTCTGCAGCAATGCGAGCCTGCTCTGCGGCTTGCTGTGCCTGCTGCATAGCTGCCTCGGCCTGAGCATCTTGATTTGACGATTGCACGATTACTCTATTTGACGATTTAACGATTTGACAATTTAACGATTTAACAATTTGACAATTGCACGATTACTCTATTTGACAATTTTACTATTTAACGATTTGACGATTGCACGATTTGACCAGCTAATACTATGCTTTAGGGGCAAGTGCAAGCTGCAGTTCGTCGAGCTGTGCCTGGTCAACGGCAGAGGGTGCATCGAGCATCACGTCGCGACCTGAGTTGTTCTTCGGGAAAGCGATGCAGTCACGAATAGAGTCGAGCCCGGCGAACAGGCTTACGAAACGATCGAGGCCATAGGCCAGTCCTCCATGAGGTGGCGCTCCATACTTGAACGCATTCATCAGGAAGCCAAACTGCTCCTGAGCCTTCTCGGGAGTGAAGCCGAGCACCTCGAAAATCTTTGCCTGCAGCACTGCATCATGGATACGGATGGAACCACCGCCGACCTCAACGCCGTTGCACACCATATCGTACGCATCAGCCAGCACGGAAGCGGGATCGCTGTCGAGCTTGGGCACATCGCAGGGCTTGGGAGCTGTGAACGGATGGTGCATAGCCATCAGTCGCTGCTCCTCATCACTCCACTCAAACATCGGGAAGTCAACGACCCACAGCAGGGCGAACTTGTTCTTATCTCTCAGACCAAGACGCTCACCCATCAACAGACGCAGTTCACAGAGTTGCTTGCGAGCCCTCATAGCATCGTCGCCGCTAATGATAAGGATAAGGTCGCCGGCCTCGGCCTGCATCTTCTTTGCCAGATTACTGAGCACCTCGGGAGTATAGAACTTGTCAACGGAACTCTTCACACTACCATCCTCTGCCACACGGGCATAAACAAGACCCTTGGCACCAATCTGGGGACTCTTCACGAAATTGGTGAGCTCATCGATTTGCTTGCGGGTATAAACTGCGCATCCCTTAGCGCAAATACCGCCAATGTAAGCGGCATCGTTGAATACAGCAAATTCTCCTGTGCCCTTGAGCACATCCATCAGCTCCACGAACTCCATACCGAAACGCATGTCGGGCTTGTCGGAACCGAAGCGAGTCATTGCCTCTATCCACGGCATACGCAGGAAGGGCTCATCGCCAAGATCGTAGCCTCGCACCTCCTTGAAGAGATACTTGGTCATCTCCTCAAAGGTGCAGATAATATCGTCCTGCTCCACGAAACTCATCTCGCAGTCTATCTGGGTGAACTCGGGTTGGCGATCAGCACGCAAATCCTCGTCACGGAAGCACTTCACAATCTGGAAATACCGGTCCATGCCTGCTACCATGAGCAGCTGCTTCAAAGTCTGCGGACTCTGCGGCAGGGCGTAGAACTGACCGGGATTCATACGGGAGGGCACGATAAAATCGCGAGCGCCCTCCGGCGTTGAGCCTACCAACACGGGGGTTTCTATCTCAAGGAAGCCCTTGCTGTCGAGGAAGTGACGTACTGCAAGGCAGAACTTGTGGCGAAGCTCAAGGTTGGCTCTCACATTGCTGCGGCGCAAGTCGAGATAGCGGTATTTCATGCGAAGTTCGTCGCCACCATCGGAGTTTTCCTCGATAGTAAACGGCGGAGTGAGGCTAGCGTTGAGCACGGTCAGCCTTGACACAATAATCTCGATGTCGCCAGTGGGCATCTTGGGATTCTTGTTGTAACGCTCATTGACAGCGCCTTCAACCTGAATCACAAATTCGCGGCCCAGTTTGTTAGCCTCGTCGCAGAGAGCCTTGTCGCTCTCCTCGTTAAACACCAATTGGGTGATACCGTAGCGGTCGCGGAGGTCCACAAAGGTCATACCTCCCATTTTGCGGGTTCTCTGTACCCAGCCCGCCAGGATTACTTGCTGGCCGACATCGCTGATACGCAACTGGCCACATGTCTTAGTTCTATACATTATTATATATAATTAGT
>JAFZXF010000021.1 GCA_017616915.1 Bacteroidaceae bacterium | reverse complement strand
TCGGCGATAGTCTTTTGCATTGTCTGTGTACTCATACGTTTATCTTTTGTTGTTTCGCAACTTTCGGGAGCAAAGTTACATATTTTATTCCATACGTCACTCATTTTTACAATAAAAAGTATGAAAAACGGTGATTTTTTCTCCGTTTTTTCTTCTCTCTTTCGTGCATTTTTATTAACTTTGCAGCGGCTTAACGAAAAACGTTTAAGTGTCTAAAAGTTTAAGAGTTTAAGAGCAGCATGAAAGTTCTGAAATTCGGCGGTACCTCAGTTGGCTCTATTGAAGGTATCAGGAACATTAAGAGCATTGTGGAGGCCGAGCCCACACCAGTGATTGTGGTAGTGTCGGCACTCAAAACAGTCACCAATAATCTCGTCAGCATCACCCAGCTCGCCGCCCGTGGCGACGACTCTTACAAGAGCGTAATGGCTGACATCGTGGACACTCACCACCAGTATATCGACACCATTATTACCGACCCCGCAGTCAATGCCGACCTCAAACAGCAGCTCCGCGAGTTGTTTGACGAACTGGAAGGCATTGTGCGCGGTATATTCCTTATTAAAGATGTCACTGCAAAGATAGAAGATGCTATCCTCAGCTACGGAGAGCGGTGTAGCTCACGCATCGTGCAGCGCTTTATCAACAACGCCACCCTCTACGACTCGCGCCAGTTTATCTTCACCGATGACAAGAGCCACAAACCCTCAGTGGATTTCGAGGCCAGCAACGCCAAGATTCGCGAGACATTCGCCAATGAGAAAGGCGTGGCCATAGTGCCGGGCTTCATCGCCAGCGACATCGCCACAGGAATTACCACCACCTTGGGACGCGGCGGCTCTGACTACACTGCAGCCATCATCGCAGCAGCGCTGGATGCCAGTGTGCTGGAGATTTGGACCGACGTGGACGGCTTCATGACTGCCGACCCGCGCATCAGTCCCTCAGCCTACACCATAGAGCGACTTTCCTACAGCGAAGCGACGGAGCTTTGCAACTTCGGTGCAAAGGTGATTTATCCGCCCACTATTTTCCCTGTATTTGCAAAAAAGATTCCGCTCTATGTGAAAAACACCTTCCGCCCCGACTTCAAGGGCAGCATAATTGGTGAGAGCGAGGAAGCAAATCAGGCCGTGGTAAATGATAGTGAGGACATCGGCGTCAAGGGACTCACATCCATCAACGACACCTCTATCGTCAACATCAACGGTATGAACATGGTGGGAGTAATTGGCATCAACAAGCGATTCTTCTCCATACTCGCCGACAACGGCATCAGCACCTTCATGGTGGCGCAGACATCCTCAGAGACAGGCACATCGCTCTGCATGACCCACAACGATGCCATTAAAGCGCAGCAGGTCTTCTCTCGTGAGTTTGCACATGAGATCCAGACCGGAGCTCTCAATCCCATCGAGGTCATCGATGACCTTGCCACCATCGCCGTAGTAGGTGAACAAATGAAAGACAAGTTGGGAGTGGCAGGCCGCCTCTACAGCATACTGGGACGTAACGGAATCAATGTGAAAGCCTCAGCCCAAGGCGCACAGGAGATGAACATCTCCGTAGTGATAGAGAAACGCCATCTGCGCAAGGCTCTCAGCGTAATCCACGACAGCTTCTTCCTCAGCCGTCACAAAGTGGTTAACCTCTTCGTGTGCGGTGTTGGCACCGTGGGCGGCAGTCTGCTCAGACAACTGCAGGAACAGCGCGAATCGCTCATGCAGAAGCGACGCCTCAAGCTCAACGTGGTCGGCGTGGCCAACTCCAGACGATACTATATCGATAGCGACGGCATCGACACCGACAATATCAAGCAGCTTCTTGCCTCGCAGGGCAAGGATAACAAGCCTGCCACGATGTGTAAGGAAATTGTGGATCTCAACCTCTACAACTCCGTCTTCGTAGACTGCACCGCCAACCGCGAGGTGGCAGCGCTATATAAGACCCTGCTCAGCCACAACATCTCGGTGGTAGCCGCCAACAAGATTGCCACCTCCGCACCCTATCCAGAGTACGGACAGCTCAAGCAGACAGCGCTTAACAAGGGTGTGAAATTCCTCTATGAGACCAATGCTGGAGCCGGTCTGCCTATCATAAAAACCATCAGCGACCTTTGCGACAGCGGCGATGAGATACTCAAAATTGAGGCAGTACTCAGTGGTACGCTCAACTTTATCTTCAACAACATCAATACCACCACAACTTTCAGCCAGACAGTCCGCATGGCTATGGACGCCGGACTCAGCGAGCCTGATCCGCGGCAGGACCTCAGCGGCAAGGACGTGGTGAGAAAGCTCGTCATACTGGTTCGCGAAGCCGGCTATGCCATCAACCTGGAAGATGTGGATCTGCAGCCGTTTATGGACGACAAGTACTTCGAGGGCGATGTCAACCACTTCTTCTCCATCGTGGAGCAGCTCGACGTCCCCTTTGAGACACGCCGCAAGCAACTCGAGACCGAAGGTAAGAAGCTCCGCTTTATCGCCCAGTGGTCTGACAACAAGGCCTCTGTGGCATTGCGCGCCATAGACAAGTCACATCCGTTCTACAATCTGGAGGACTCCAACAATATGGTGCTCATTACCACCAAGCGCTACAAGCAGTACCCGATGATTATCCAGGGTTACGGCGCCGGAGCTGATGTTACCGCCGCAGGTGTATTCGCCGACATCATTCGCGTGGCTAATATCTAGCAGCATGACGCCACACAATATCTAAGTCCATTCACAAACGATAGGCCCCGAAAGAAAACTTTCGGGGCCTATCCTATTATTAATCAGATCTTAAAATCTCTTCATCGCCCAAGGACTGGTGTAAGGACGGATAGTAATCACACCGCTCTCAGCATCACCGGCAGTGGCCTGAGCCACAGCCATAGAGATCGCAGCGGCAACTTCCTCATTAACATCATTACCCTTGGCAGGAGCTGCAGCCTTCGGAGCCTCAACCTTGGGAGCGGCTGGTGCAGCAGCTGCGCCACGAGCCTTGGCAAGATCAGCCTCAAAGCGTTCCTTGGCGATACCGCTCTTGTAATCGCGATACTGAGTGGGATGCATAGCAAGCTCAAACAGTTCCTCGTCGTCCTCGCCGCGGTCCCAACCGTTGTCCTCCATCTCCTTGATAAAGGTGGGCAGGTCATCGGGATAGTTGTCCTGTGGGTTGGCATCAGTAAACTCAAGTCCTTTCTGCTTAGCGAGCTCTACAATCTCAGGAGCCACCTCGCCGGGCAGCTTGCCACTCTTACCGAGAATCATGCCCCAAATGCTCTGATCCATCATGGAGTAGCGTGGCTTGTCCATAGACTCGGCGAGCAAATTCATCAGTGCGATATTCTTAACGTACTGGCTGAACGGAGTAACGAGTGGTGGGTAGCCAACTTTCGGCCATACGTATGCAACCTCATTGAAGAGGCGAACAAGTAGCTGGTCCTCAGTGAAAGGCTCGAGACCCTTCTTCTGGCGGTTAGCGTTAATAGCGCTCTCCACTCCCTTGAGGTCGGCCATCATGGAACCCATCATGCCGCCGGGCAGTCCACAGCCAAGCAGCAGTGATGACATGAGCTTGTTGGTAGGACTCATGAAGTAGCCGAGGAAATCGTCGATAAACTCTTGAGTGAGCTTGCGAACCTCCATATATGCATCCATATTGATGTCGGCCACCTCAAAGCCGGCGTGCTTCAGCATGCTCTGCACCG
The DNA here is from genome assembly GCA_017616915.1 of Bacteroidaceae bacterium. GTDB lineage: Bacteria > Bacteroidota > Bacteroidia > Bacteroidales > Bacteroidaceae > UBA6382. The sequence continues at coordinate 7,638 of JAFZXF010000021.1, read as the reverse complement.
AGATTACGTCGGGGTGAACCTTACCCCAGGAGAGCGGCTCCACTGCGGTATCGATAATATCACCACCAGCCTTACAAATCTCTAGGATGGAAGCCATCGATAAACCAGGACCGCTGTGGCCGTGGTACTGAATGATAATCTCGGGATATTTCTGCTTAATCATGCCGGTAAGTTTGCCCAGCATTGCAGGCTGACCGATGCCGGCCATATCCTTGAGACATATCTCAGGCGCACCTGCCTTGATGAGTTGCTCGGCTATACCAAAGTAGTACTCGGCAGTGTGGATGGGCGAGTTAGTGATACAAAGTGTGGCCTGCGGAGTCATCCCGCCCTCCTTAGCATAGCTGATAGATGGGATGATGTTGCGCACATCGTTAAGGCCGCAGAAAATACGCGGTATGTCAACGCCCTGTGCGTGCTTAACCTTATACATAAGTTTCCTCACATCGGCAGGCACCGGGAACATACGGAGTGCATTAAGTCCGCGGTCAAGCATGTGGGTCTTTATGCCGACCTTATTAAACGGGGCGGTAAAGGCACGTACAGCCTTATTGGGATTCTCACCATAGAGCAGGTTCACCTGTTCAAAGGCACCGCCATTGGTCTCCACTCGTGAAAAGCATCCCATGTCGATAATGGCGGGCGCTACTCGCTCCAGCTGATCCTTGCGGGGCTGGAACTTGCCTGACGACTGGAACATGTCTCTATAGACGAGACTGAATTGTACTTTCTTCTTCTGCATGGTATTTATGGTGTTATTGATTGATTACCTGTTTTTAGTTTGGCAAATATACTGGTTTTTCCAAGAAAATGCGTAATTTTGCACCCTAAATAATATTACATTCCACATTTATTAAAAAATGTGACAACTTTCAATAGCAAAATGCTCGATTTTCAACCCTGTACACCTCAAAGCTGCGCTCCACTACAAAACATTGGGCCGCTGATAAGTCCCCGAGGATGCGACACCAGCATTATCAACCTATGCAGCTGGGAACATCTATATCATGGTTCCATTGCCACGCACAAAGGAAACATCGTGCTACGCTTCTTTGACGGTAACCGCCATTCCTATTCACTGCGATTCCAACCCGAGCAACTTGTCGAGTTGCTCGAGGTAGTGAGCCGCGATGCTGAGACTCTTGGAGAAAAGATGCGCATCTTCGGAGTAAACGAGGATATTCTCCATTACTATCTGGAAGCCGCCCCCACTCTGCAAGCCACATATTCCGACAACTACTCCGACTATGTTTATGACCGCCAATCGCTTGCATTGCTTGCCGGCCATAAACTGCAAAGCAAGCGCAACTTCCTCAACCGCTTCCGGCGCCTATATCCTCAATACGAATACCACCCTTTGGGAAAGAAAGACATCGATGCTTGCCTTGCACTCGACAAATCGTGGATTAACAAAGGGTTGCAGTTGGGACACACCGATGAGGAAATCAGCGAACGAAAAACCATCAAATACGTGTTTGACCATTGGCAGGAACTAGGCGCTATTGGCGGCACCATCTACGTGGAAGGTAATCTGGTGGCCTTTACATACGGCGCGGCAATCAATAACGACACATTCGATGTGTGTGTGGAGAAAGCCGACACTTCCTACGAAGGAGCATACGCAGCCATAAACAACGAATTTGTCAATCACCTGCCTCAACAATATCAATGGATAAACCGCGAGGAAGACCTCGGCATCGATGGGCTAAGGCAAGCCAAGACCACTTACCAACCGGTGCTTAAGCTGCGAAAATATGTCATCGAGAAGTCTTAATGATCAATGTAAGTCGATTTGGCAAACTGTGTTCAAGGATAGTGAGGCATTCACTGACCTTTATTTCAGCCGTCGCTACCCGAAAGGCAATACGTTTATATCTCGGGCAGATGACCATATAGTGGCACAGGCGCAGTGTTTCACCTATCGCATGACGGCAGCTATTGACGAACCGATGCTAACGGTGGGCTACCTGTCAGGACTTGCCACCCTACCCCAATATCGGCGGCAGGGACACGCTGCGAACATCATGCACCAACTCCACCAATGGCAACAGAATAAAGGCATAGACTACAGCTTGCTGATTCCTGCCGATGAGGAGGCCGCCCAATGGTATATATCGCATTTTGCCTATCGCCCCATCTGCACTCGCGCCATTAGTATGGATGCCATGCAACTTACACACTATACACCAATCAACCGACTCACAGCGCCAATAGCGAAACAAATACAGCACCACTTAAGCTCCACACCCTACACTTTGCAGCACACCGCCGATGACCTTGCCGACCAACTCGCCGTTTGCAAGATGAGCGGCGGAGGACTATACACCGATGGAACACGTCTCTTTATGGCGGAACTTCACTGCGGAACAGCTCGCATTCTCGACTCTTTTAGCGAAAGCCAGCCAGAGAACACTACTTCGGACACCACACCGGTGCTATATCTTCCAATCTGCAAACAGTCTCCACTGCCAAAGGAGATTCGCATCACACTAATGCTCAGCTGAGATGCATAGATTCTGAGGAATCATAAGAATTAAAAATAGTAATTGAATATTATATTCCAAAACTTGGCCATAAGCAAAAAAAATATTAACTTTGCAGTTCTGAAAATTATATATAATAATGTATATGGTACGAAAATTCTTGATTGTTGCACTAGCGAGTCTTATGATTAATAATGTGTGGGGCGAATCCCGTCAGCCTAAGCGCGAATTCAGAGGAAGCTGGATCCAGTGTGTTAACGGCCAGTTCCAAGGAATGGGTCGCGACATGATGCAAGCTACACTCCGCCGCCATCTGGATGCACTGCAACGATGCCATGTGAATGCTGTGTTTTTCCAAGTGAGGCCGGAGGCTGATGCCCTCTACTGCAGCCAACTGGAACCGTGGAGCCGATTCCTTAGCGGACAGCAAGGCGTAGCTCCACTGCCCTACTGGGATCCGCTTGAGTGGATGATTGAAGAATGCCATAGCCGCGGTATGGAGCTACACGCATGGATTAACCCCTATCGCGCAAAGACGGCCGGAACAATGGAGCTGGCAACTACCCATCCATACGTAGAGCATCCCGAAAATTTCTTCCGCTACGGCAAGCTGATTCTCTTCAACCCGGGACTGCCCGAGAACCGCGACTACATTTGCGAAGTGGTGACCGACATAGTAAGCCGATATGACGTTGATGGCCTGCACATGGACGATTACTTCTACCCCTATCCGGAAGCAGGTGTACAGATTCCCGACCAAGAGACGTTCCGGCAGTACGGGGCGGGATTCAGTTCCATACAGGACTGGCGCCGCGACAACGTGAGCCGACTGATTCACGAGATCCACGAGACAATCAAGCGCATTAAGCCGTGGGTAAAATTCGGGGTATCACCATTCGGCATCTACCACAACCTGCCTGAAGCTGTACAAAGTCAGGGACTGCCGGGCAGCGACACACGCGGCCTGCAAAACTACGATGACCTCTATGCCGATGTTCTACAATGGATTAATCAAGGATGGGTGGACTACAACATCCCCCAGATATATTGGGAGATTGGTCACAAGACCGCCGACTACGAGACCCTGATACGATGGTGGTCCAAATATGCCAGCGGACGACCGCTCATCATTGGTCAAGACGTGGAGCGCACCGTGAAGGCTGCCGACCTGAATAATCCGCAAATCAACCAATTACCAGAAAAGATGCGCCTGCAACGCAGCTTACCAGGCATACAAGGTAACTGCCTGTGGTACTCGGCAGCAGTAGCCAACAACACGGGCAATATAGCCACAGCACTTGAAAAAGTCTATCAGCCCTGTCCTGCATTAGTGCCCACAATGCCATTCAAAGACAACAAAGCACCCAAGAAGGTAAAAGGCGCAAAGATAATCGACACACGCAACGGCAGAGTGCTGGTGTGGCTCACAAATGACACCGATGACGAGATGCAACGAGCAGTACGCTACGTCATTTATCGCTTTGAGAAAGGTGAACGCATTGATTTCGCCAACCCAAAGAACATAGCCACCATAACACCGCACAACTACTGGACCGTGCCAGCCTCCGACCGAGGTTGCACCTACGTGGTGACAGCACTCGACCGTATGTGGAATGAATCGAAAGGTAAGAAGGTTAAGAATTGAAGATTGAATGGACGGCAGCATCGTTGCTAAAGGCATACGAGTTAACAACCTCAAAGGTATTGATGTAACCATACCGAGAGGTAAACTCGTGGTGATAACCGGACTTAGCGGTAGCGGCAAATCGAGCCTTGCCTTCGACACCTTGTTTGCCGACGGACAGAGACGCTATGTGGAAAGCCTGTCGAGCTACGCACGCCAATTTATGGGACGACTGCGCAAGCCCGACTGTGACTACATTCACGGCATACCTCCCGCCATAGCCATAGAGCAGCGTACCACCAACCGCAATCAGCGTTCCACCGTGGGCACAACCACTGAGATTTACGACTACCTGCGCATGCTCTTTGCCAGAGCCGGCAAAACAATCTCGCCCATCAGCGGCGAAGAGGTCAAAAGCGATAGCATCGAAGATGTAGTCAAATACATAAGCCAGATGCGGGAAGGGCAACGTTTCACCGTGGAGTGTCCGCTCTATGTGCCAGAAGGGCGCACCGTACGCCAGCAACTAGAGATGGACATAAAGCAGGGATTCTCACGTGTCTGCCTCAATGGTGAGATTGTGGAAATTGACAACCTGCTAAGATCTGAAAACTTTTCTGACGACAATGCCGACAAACTGCAAAGCCAAGCAATAAACCTCCTGATTGACCGTCTAGCAAAGCATAATGACAGCGACTCGCTCTCGCGACTGAGAGAGAGCGTAGAAACTGCCTTTGAGGAAGGCGCACAGAAGTGTATCATCAGGATAGCCACAGCCGACAAGCAACAGACTACCGCCAAAACTTTCAGCATTGCCTTTGAGCGTGATGGAATGCAGTTTGAGAAGCCTACTGACGCAATGTTCTCATTCAATTCACCTGCCGGAGCATGCCCTAGATGCGAGGGCTTCGGTTCGATTATTGGCATCGACGAAAGTCTGGTGATACCCAATAGCAGTATGTCAGTATACGAAGGGGCAGTGCAGTGCTGGCGAGGCGATAAGATGAGCGAATGGCGGCAAGCATTCTGCGAACAGCAGGGACCTAAAGGCTTTCCGATCTTTGAGCCTTACTACAACCTCACTCAGGACCAGAAAGATATCCTATGGCACGGCGAGTCAGAAGAGTCCGTATGCATCGATGCTTTCTTCCGCATGGTGCAGAAGAACCAATATAAAATACAGTATAGAGTGATGATGGCCCACTATAGAGGGAAGACAACGTGTCCCGATTGTCACGGCCACCGACTAAAGAAAGAAACCGACTACGTCAAGATTTCAGGCTACACCATCACCGACATGAACTATATGCCGGTGAGCAAACTCAACGAGATTTTCAAGACAATTCCCGATGACACCTTCCCCATTTTGGTGCACGAAATACGCAACCGACTCCAGGTACTGGTAGACATTGGTCTTGGCTACTTAACACTTGGCAGAGCCGCCAACACTCTCAGCGGCGGAGAGAGCCAGCGCATAAGTATAGCCACTTCGCTCGGTAGCAGTCTGGTGGGGTCACTATACATTCTCGACGAACCCAGCATAGGACTCCATTCTCGCGACACTCAACAGCTAATCAGTGTACTTCGGCGCCTACAGCAACTGGGCAATACAGTGATTGTAGTAGAGCACGATGAAGAGATAATGCGAGCCGCCGATTATATCATTGACCTCGGTCCTGATGCAGGAGTCAATGGTGGTCAGATAGTATATCAGGGAGACATGAGTCGTCTTAAGCACGGCACCCAAAGTCACACCGTACGCTACTTGCTAGGCGAAGAAAAAATAGATACTCCCGCAAGCCGTCGCCGATGGAATCGCTCCATCCGTATAAAAGGGGCTAGAGCCAACAACCTCAAGGGTATTGACGTGGAGTTTCCTCTTAACGTAATCACTGTGGTAACCGGAGTAAGCGGTAGCGGCAAGTCAACGCTGGTCAACAACATCCTTTATCGCGGACTCAAGCGGCACTTCGATGAAGCCTGTGACCGTCCGGGGGAATTTCTGTCACTCGAGGGCGATATAAAAGCCATCAAGGGCGTCACTCTCGTTGACCAAAGCAGCATAGGCGCTTCTTCGCGCAGCAATCCAATCACCTACATCAAAGCCTACGACCTCATCCGCCGCCTCATGGCTGACCAGCCTCTGGCAAAACAGATGGACTTCACACCTACCACTTTCTCTTTCAATGCCGAAGGCGGACGCTGCGACAACTGCAATGGCGAAGGCAAAATCAAAGTCTCCATGCAATTTATGGCTGACATAGAATTGGAGTGTGAGGAATGTCACGGCATGAGATTCAAGAAAGATGTACTGGAAGTACGCTTCGCAGGTAAGAATATCTACGACATACTCCAGATGGATGTTGACGAAGCTATGCAGTTCTTTACCGACAACGGCCAGACTGCCATCGCCCGCCGCATCAAGCCTCTGCAAGATGTCGGACTCGGCTATATCAAACTGGGGCAGCCATCGTCAACCCTCTCAGGAGGCGAAAACCAGCGAGTTAAACTGGCATACCACCTTGCCAGCGAGAGAACGGCATCTACCTTATTTATTTTTGACGAACCCACCACCGGATTACACTTCCATGACATCAGCATACTGCTCAAAGCATTCAATGCACTCATTGAACACGGCCACACCATTCTCATCATAGAGCACAACATGGAAATAATCAAATGTGCTGACCACATCATCGACCTCGGTCCTGAAGGTGGAGAGGTAGGCGGCCGGATAGTAGCACAAGGCACTCCCGAGCAGATTGCAAAGTGCACGGCAAGCTATACAGGGAAGTTTCTAAGAGAAAAACTAGGTATTAGAAATTAGACATTCAGATTTCTAATACTGAACTCGCAACCGCAATATTGCTGATTATAGAACTGATAAAGGTGCAGGAGTTCGTTGCGGCGATCCTGCAATCCGCCTTTGCGCCAGTTTTGTGGCCAAAAAAGCACGTTGGGAGTGTCTGCTACAGCCATTTGTCCAGCTTCGTTTATTTGATTAATATTTTTCCAGCGCGAGGAAGCAAGCGTGGTGGTAAGGTGGGTAAAACCATTGGTGACAGCATAACGAGCCGCTCTTAATAGACGGAACTTAAAGCACTGCAAACACCGGGCACCGCGTTCAGGTTCATGTTCGAGGCCTTTAATTGCTGATAGCCACTCCGCATGGTCGTAGTCATCTTCTACATAAGGCACACCAAGATTGGCTAGATGCCGTTCCAGTTCAGTGCGGCGACGCAAATACTCCTCCTCCGGATAGATATTGGAGTTGCTGAAATAGACGGTCGGAACTATTCCGTTATTCAGCATGCACTCCACTATTGCAGCACTGCATGGTGCACAGCAAGAGTGCAGCAGGACTCTCGGTTCTGCTGCACTCTCGTTTTGCGGAATCTGAAGTTCTACTTTCAACAATCTAGAATCAGAAGTAGAATCCAAAGCCTATCTTGAGGCCTACAGTACTCTTGTCGCGGAAGTCGTTGAGCGACATCTTATAGTATAGAGCAGGCTCGATGCTTAGATAGTGAT
>JAFZXF010000020.1 GCA_017616915.1 Bacteroidaceae bacterium | reverse complement strand
GCAAAGAATATTGAAAATTGAAAATTGAAAATTGAGCATTGACCATTGACCGTTGACCATTGACCATTTTATCTAAGTCCAGTTTGAGAGAATCGTTCGTCTGCGCTTCACTCTTCTCTATTTTCTGTTCACCCGTCTCGGTTTTCAGTATTGAGGTTTTCTTGGCAATAAACAATATTGCCACCACCACTAAAAAGGTGATGTAAAAAGTTCGTTTCTTGCTGATTATGGTTTTCAAATTCATTATGCCGATGGAAATCAACGGCAAAAATACCGCTTTTTGTTCACAAACGCCGTGTAAAATGAGAAAATATTCCTAAATTTGCATCAAATAGTTGCGAACTCTTAAACTGGCATTGTCACAAAGTCCCAAAAATCAAGAAACAATGATAGAAAAACTCTTTATTCTTGAGGAAGTGACGCCCGTGGTCTTCTACGGCGCGGGAAATGCCAACATGCGCATGGTGAAGTCGCTCTACCCCAAGCTGCGCATCCTGGCTCGCGACAATGTGGTCAAGGTGATGGGCTCAGAGGAAGACATCGAAGCCTTCTCCGCCCTGTTCGGGAAGATGCAGGAGCATTGCCTCAAGTACAATGCGCTCACCGAGGACGACATCGTGCAGCTGCTCAACGGCGGCAAGACCCGCGAGGAGAGCGCCGAGCACATCATCGTCTATAGCACCACCGGGCGGCCTATCCGCGCCCGCAGCAGCAACCAGATAAAGCTCATCCAAGCTTACGAACGCAATGATATGGTGTTCGCCATCGGGCCTGCGGGTACCGGCAAGACTTTCACCAGCATCGCGCTGGCCGTCAGGGCGCTGAAGAAGAAAGAGATACGCCGCATCATCCTCAGCCGACCGGCTGTGGAGGCGGGCGAGAAGCTGGGCTTCCTGCCGGGCGACATGAGGGAGAAGATCGACCCCTATCTGCAGCCGCTCTACGATGCCCTCGAGGAGATGATACCGCCCGTCAAACTACAGGAATACATGGAGCAGAATATCGTGCAGATAGCTCCGCTGGCATTCATGCGCGGCCGCACCCTCAACGACGCGGTGGTGATTCTCGACGAGGCGCAGAACACCACTCCAAGCCAAATAAAGATGTTCCTCACCCGCATGGGCCACAACACCAAGATGATCATCAACGGCGACACCACCCAGATAGACCTGCCCACCTCGCAGCGCTCCGGACTCATCGACGCGATGAATGTGCTCAGCGGCATCGAGGGCATCGCCTTTGTACACCTCGACCAGAGCGACATAGTGCGCCACCGACTCGTCACCCGCATCGTGGAAGCGTACAAAAAGGAGAAAAAGGAGTAAGACTTTCAATTTTCAATTCTCAATTTTCAATTTTACATAAAATGACCAGTGCATTAACAAAAACCGACTTTAACTTCAAGGGCCAGAAGAGTGTTTATCACGGTAAGGTCCGCGATGTTTACAACCTGGGCGACCGCCTCGTGATGGTGGCCACCGACCGCATCTCAGCCTTCGACGTCATCTTGCCCGAGGGCATACCCTACAAGGGACAGATGCTCAATCAGATAGCTGCACGCTTCCTTGATGCCACCGCCGACATCTGCCCCAACTGGAAGCTCGCTACGCCCGATCCCATGGTCACCGTGGGAGTGATGTGTGAGGGATTCCCCCTCGAGATGATTGTGCGCGGCTACCTCTGCGGCAGCGCGTGGCGTGCCTATAAGAGCGGAGTGCGCGAGATATGCGGCGTCCGCCTGCCCGAGGGCATGAAGGAAAACCAGCGCTTCCCCGAGCCCATCATCACTCCTACCACCAAGGCCGAGATCGGCGAGCACGATGCCGACATCTCCAAGGCCGAGATACTGGAGCGCGGACTTGCTACTCCCGAGGAGTATGCACTGCTCGAGAAATACACCCTTGCGCTGTTCAAGCGCGGCACCGAGGTGGCTGCCCGCCGCGGCCTCATCCTCGTGGACACCAAGTATGAGTTTGGCAAGCACAACGGCCAGATCTACCTCATGGACGAGATCCACACTCCCGATTCCAGCCGCTATTTCTATAGCGAGGGCTATGAGGAGAAGTTCTTCAAGGGCGAGCCGCAGAAGCAGCTATCTAAGGAGTTCGTGCGTGAATGGCTGATGTCCAACGGCTTCCAGGGAAAGGCCGGCCAGCAGGTGCCTGAGATGACACCCGCCATCGTGGAGGGCATCTCCAATCGCTACATTGAGCTCTACGAGCACATCACCGGCGAGACCTTCGCCAAGGAGGACACCACCAACCTCGCTGAGCGCATCCGCCGCAACGTGGAGGCATATCTGGGATAAGTCGCCACGATTGCGTTGTTCGAAATAGCCGCCAGTACCTTTGGGATACTGGCGGTGTTTTTTGCGCCCTCTCGGGGCGCTGCCCGCAGGGCACAATGACACTTAGAGCCTGTCCGCAAATGCGAGATATAGTGCAAAAATAGTTATTTCTCGCGAATTTTCTTGCGGTTGTTGATATAGATGTTGCCCTTGACCGTGTTGACCACTTTGCGACCCTGAAGGTCGTACCATTGACCATTGAGCATTGAGGATTGAGCATTGACTGGTTGGGGATTTATCCCGTCAACGAGGTCGTCGAAGTCGAAGACGTAGGTCTGGAGGTCGGGCATGCCTTCCTCAAAGGGGATGTAGATGCTGTTGGCCGATACGAGTGAGAGTGCTGGGCGCTTCATGACGGGCTTTCCGTCGGCGTTGGTGAGGGTGAAGAAGGTGCCCTTAGTCATGTTGGTGGTGCGGGTGAATACTCCTTGGAAGATGTTGGCGTACTGCGAGCGGAAGACTGCGGCCTCAGAGTCGGTGACGTTGAGAACGGGCAGTTCGACCTTCTGGTAGCTCTCTCCGCGGATTATGATGGGCGTAGCTGGCGGCACCACTCCGTGAATCTCGGTGAGCTTGATGACTCCTTCGGGGCTGACGTGATTGGCCACGAAAGCCTGTACTCCCTCGGGGATCTGCACGGCGTAGTCGGCATAGATGGCGCCGGTGCCGGTGGAGTTGAGAGAGACGGAGGATGTGGTGCAAGGCTCGAGGTACCAGCGGGTGCCGTCGGCATTCATCGCTGCGGTCTTGACGGGCGAGTAGTTGCCGCAGATCATAGCGTTGGTGTTCTGTGCGGGGCCTATGAGGAAGTTGGCCCACTCTTTTTCTTCGAGTATGTAGGTGCCTCGCTGTGATGGGTCGGTGGTGGTGGCTATCGCGTAACCTGAGGTGCCCTCGGTGGGTCGCAGGCTCTGTCCTTGTGAGTGGATGGAGTAGCCGTAGCCGCGTGTCTGGAAGCGGAAGATCTGCTCGGCCACTTTGGCCTCAGCCTTGCAGTAAAGGCGCTGCCCGGGGTCGCTGGTGAGGTATGGCGTTGCGGAAAGTCCGTCGTAGGCTGAGCGCAGCTTATAGACGCTGTGGTCGGGGTCGAAGGCGATGATGTCGGCGTTCTCAACCGCGTTGATGAAAGCCTGAGGGTTGGTATCTGCCTTTTCGTAGGCGGCCTGCAGGTCGGCGCGGGCTTCTTCGGAGGTGAAGCCGCCAACCACTCCCACGGGGGCGTTGATCATCTGCTGGATATTGTGCATATAGAGGGCAGCCTTGCCGAGAGGCTCGACGATTGCCGTGAGGCTGTCGCGCAGAGTGACGGGCTGGTTGAGCCCATAGTTGTCATAGACATAGAACAGGCTGTAGGCTGAGCCGCCGGTGGTCTTGACGGCGCCTGCTGCATCGGTGGAGTTGACGCCGATGGCCTCGCTGCCTGCGGTGAAATAGAAGCCCTTTCCGCTTGCTCGCATGCTGAAGGACTGCGGCTGGGTGGACAGGAATCCGTCGGCGCTGAGGTTGAGGAAGCGCTCAGCACCTATATTATAAAGGTAGTAGCCGGAGTAGCGCTCATCGTGGAGAATCACCCAGTTGGCCAGCGGGTCGGTGACATCCTGCTGACCGGCGAAGGCTGTGAGTGTGCCGGCAGCGGTGGCGGAGCGGGTGGTGAGCTTCTTGTCGGCTGTGGCTGTGAGGGTGCCGTAGCCGCTCATATTCTGCAGGTTGTAGGCTCGTTGCGGACTGATATGACGAACGTAGTGTAGGCGCGAGTAGTTGAGGGGCTGGGTGCCGTTGTAGAGGGCGCGCAGGGCAGCTGCCAGCAGGTCGGCATTGGTGCAGCGGCCGTCGTTATAGACGCTCTTGACGGTCTTGAGAGCGGCATCGGGGAAATAGGTGAAGGTGCCGGCGTTGTCGATCTGCTCTTTGGCGATAGCCTTCACTTTGTCGAGGTTGTAGGCACCGCGGAAGGTGAGGGTGTTGATAGAGAGTCCGTTGGAGTCGTAGCCCTGATAGAAGCGCACCTGCAGGTACTGGGTCTTAACGGGGCGCGGGAATGACACTTTAGTGTAGTCCTCGCAGCGGATGAGCAGGCTGTCGAAGGCGAGGGTCCACTCTTGTCCGTCGGTGCTGGTGTAGATGTCGGCGTACTTGGTGCGCCAGGAATATTTGTGAGCCCAGTAGATGTCGAAGGAGGTGACGGTTTGCTCGTCGTCGGCTTTGAGTGAGAGCTTGTAGGGCGAGCCTTTGTCAGAGGAGCAGTGGGTGCCGTCGTTATCGTCGAAGAGGTCGGTGAGCTTGCCATAGACATTGGTCTTATACGACTGGTCAGCGATGATGGTCCATGTGGACGACGGTATGGGGTCGGCGGTGAGGTTGAGAGCCCAGTTCTTGTCGAGCTTGCTGTCGCGCATCACGGCTTCCTCCACTCGGCGCATCAGGCGGTCGGTGTCGATGGTGTCAACGCAGGTCTTGTCGGTGACGAGCGGGATGACTGCGGCGCTGTCGTGCTGGTGGATATAGGCTCCCATGTCGAGGAAGAAAGCTCCTGCATGTTCCTGGCTGGCTCCGCGTCCGAAGTCGTAGTGGAAATCGCGGGGATAGGTGTCGTTGACGAGGTCAACCCTGTTGCGGCTATACCAGCGGCCGGAGTTGGCGGCGCGGCCCATCGCATTGCGGTAGAATACGCGGTGGAGCTTGTTGCCGGCGTAGCTGGTGAAAGGCTCTATGAAGCAGTACCAGCTGGAGAGGAGGTCGCTCTGACCGGAGGAGCGGATGGTGGCCATATAGCGCCACTCGGGCATGGTGTCAACCTTGTACCAGGTGGACATGAGGATGTTGTCGTAGAAGAAGGTGGAGTCCTGTCCCTTGCTGTCCTTGACGGTCACGGTGACGGTCTCGGGGCGAGTGTTGAGCAGGAACTGTATCCAGTGGTCCTGTCGCCACCAGTGGGGTTTGTCCTTGAACATGATGGAGGCTGACGAGCCCTCACCGCCTGCATGGGTGTGGACAGCATCGCTGTTGCCGTCCATCACACGCGACTGCAGATAAAGGGAGAGGTTGGGGTCTTCGTCAGTGTTGCCGTTATCCCAGACGGAGAAGAGGACGCTTTTGTTGAAGTCGTTGTCACCATAGACGCTGGAGGTCTGCATGCCCATGTAGCCATTGAGCGGGCCCATAGTCATGAAGTAGGTGCCCGGACAGAGATACTCGGAAGGTGCCATACACTCCACGTAGCCCCAGTCGTAGGCTCCGCCAGAGGGAGCGTCGGGATCGGTAGAACGGAACCCGAACATGTGGGCGGAAGTGCCGCCGAAGTTGCGCGGAATCATCACCGGGTCGGTGCTCTCACGCTGGAAGGAGAAATACTGTATGTTCTTGATATAGCTCCACTTAGGTGAGCTTATCTCTACGCGGTAGAAGTCGTCGGCGGGGAAGTCAATGACTTTGCCAAAGAGGTCATCGGTGCGGGTGACCGACTGGATAACATCGTTGCTGACGGAGTTGACAGCGAGGGTGTCGCCTGTCTCGGGATAGGTGAGCACGATGTTGAGCGAGGCGAAGCGTGCGAAAGCATTGGTCCAGACGATGTCGGCTCTCACCTTGCCCTTAGGGATGCGCCAATAGTATGCTAGACGGATGTTCTCGGTGGCGGGCATCGACGTCATGCCGCCCTGAGTGGTAAGGGCATCGAGCCATCTGCCATTCTTTTCGCGGTAGCAGTAGTTGCCCCACATCTTGTCGGTGGTGGATTGCCAGTTTTGGGCGTTGACCATTGACCATTGACCATTGACCATTAAAATTAAAGAAAAGAGGAGAAACTTTTTCATCGTCTGAATTAAGAATTGAAGGGTTGAAAAATTGAAAAGTTGAAGAGTTGAAAGATTGAATAGTTGCTTTGTGAGTAAAGAACGAATTTGGGAGGCAAAGTTATGCATTTATTTGAAGGAAAGCAAATAGAAATTCATTTATTTTCGAAAATTTAAGAAAATCAACGTCAGAAAGTTGGCTATTTAAATAAAATGTCGTAACTTCGCGCCGCAATTTTTCGCACACGTGTATAATCAACATAAAGTCTAACTTATCTTAATTAAAAATTCTAAACTTTTTTTAATGGACAATTTAAAGCAAATCCTGCCACTCGAGGACTTCAACTGGGAGTCATATGCAGAGAGTGCAGCTGTGGCAGAAACTGACAAGAAAGAGATTGAAGCAGCCTACGACAAGACCCTCAATCAGGTAAACGACCACGATGTGGTAGAGGGTACCGTGATCTCGGTTAACAAGCGCGAAGTGCTCGTTGACATAGGCTACAAATCCGACGGTGTAATCTCGGCTAACGAGTTCCGTTATGATCCAGACCTTAAGCCCGGTGATAAGGTAGAGGTCTATATCGAGAAAGGCGAAGACAAAAAAGGACAGCTCATCCTCTCACATCGTAAGGCACGTGCTAAGAAGGGATGGGATCGTGTGAACCAGGCTCTGGAAGACAAGGAAGTTGTTAAGGGCTTCGTGAAGGCTCGCACCAAGGGCGGTATGATTGTTGACGTATTCGGCATCGAGGCATTCCTGCCCGGCAGCCAGATTGACGTTAAGCCCATCCGCGACTATGATGTATTCCTTGGCAAGACTATGGAGTTCCTAGTTATCAAGATAAATCAGGAGTACCGCAACGTAGTGGTTAGCCACAAGGCTCTCGTTAAGGCCGAACTGGAAAGCCAGAAGCGTGAGATCATCTCCAAGCTGGAGAAGGGTCAGGTGCTGGAAGGCACAGTCAAGAATATAACCTCCTACGGTGTGTTCATCGACCTCGGCGGCGTGGACGGTCTCGTTCACATCACAGACCTCAGCTGGGGCCGCGTAGGTGATCCGAAAGAAATCGTTGCTCTTGACCAGAAGATTAACGTGGTAATTCTTGACTTCGATGAGGACAAGAAGCGCATTGCTTTGGGTTTGAAGCAGCTGACTCCGCAT
>JAFZXF010000019.1 GCA_017616915.1 Bacteroidaceae bacterium | reverse complement strand
ATCTCATTTCTCCACGCAAATTAATAGTAAGGATAAAGAGAAATCGGAGAGTCGCTCAACCGAACGGCTCTCCGATTCATCTGTTTATTCCCGTTAGTATCCCCGCTGGGAATCGAACCCAAATCAGCAGTTTAGGAAACTGCTGTTCTATCCATTGAACTACAGGGACAGTTTATTATAATAATTCAAAAATAACGAATTGAGAATTGAACTGTGTTTCAGGGTGCAAAAGTACGAAAATAAGTGAAAAGTGAAAAACGAAAAGTGAAAAATTCTCAAAATTCAATTCTCATTTGTTTTTTCTCACTCAATTTTCAATTCTCAACTCTCAATTCTCATTTTTTTTTAGTAACTTTGCACCTCCGAAATTCTAAATATTTTTTCAATTTTTAATTCTCAATTTTCAAATATAAAATGGGAGGCTTTTTTGGCGTTGTAAGCAAGCAAAAGTGTATCAGCGACGTTTTCTACGGTACGGATTACCAGTTTCATCTCGGCACTCGCCGAGGCGGTATCGCTACGATAAACGAGTCGGGGCACTTTGAGCGCGAAATACATAATCTCGAGAATTCTTATTTCCGTCCTCGCTTCGAGGAAGAACTGGATAAATTTGACGGAAAAGCGGGCATAGGCGTCATCAGCGACACGGATGCACAGCCGATGCTCACCAACAGTCATCTGGGGCGCTTTGCGCTGGTGACGGTAGCCAAGATTATCAATCTGGAAGAACTGGCCGCAGAACTTATTGCTGAGGGCGAGCACCTGAGCGAGTTCACCTCAGGCCGCATCAACCCCACAGAGTTGCTCGCTCTGTTGATTATCAAAGGTCGCACCTTCGTGGAGGGAATAGAGAATGTATATAATAAGGTCAAAGGTTCCTGCTCTATGCTGTTGCTCACAGAGCACGGCGTGATTGCCGCCCGCGATGCATGGGGACGCACTCCCATTGTGGTCGGCCGCAAGGAGGGAGCAATGGCCGTGAGCACAGAGAGCACGGCGTTCCCGAACCTCGACTACACAATAGAGCATTTCGTTGGCCCGGGCGAGATAGTACGCATCACCGCCGATGGAATGGAGCAGCTCCGCAAGCCCAACGAGAAGATGCAGATATGTGCCTTTATGTGGGTGTACTACGGATTCCCCACCTCGTGCTACGAGGGACGCAACGTTGAAGAGGTGCGCTTTGAGTGCGGACGCGCGATGGGCAAGAGCGATGATGTAGACGTTGACTGCGCCTGCGGTGTGCCCGACTCGGGCGTAGGTATGGCCACCGGCTATGCTGCCGGCAGAGGAGTGCCCTACCTGCGCTGCATCGCCAAATACACTCCCACTTGGCCGCGCTCCTTTATGCCCCCAAGCCAAGAGAGGCGCAACCTGGTGGCAAAGATGAAGCTCATCTCCAACAGCCACCTGCTCAAGGGCAAACGCCTGCTTTGCTGCGACGACTCGATAGTACGCGGCACACAGCTGCGCGACAACACGAAGATTCTCTTCGAAGACGGTGCAAAGGAGGTACACATGCGTATAGCCTGCCCACCGCTGGTATATGGTTGCCGCTTTATCAACTTCACCAGTTCAAAGAGCGATATGGAACTTATCACGCGCCGCGTGATACAGGAGTTTGAGGGCGAGAACCCCAGCGAGGAAGTGCTGAACAAATATACCCAAACAGACTCGCCTGAGTATAAGCGAATGGTTGCCGAAATAGCCAAGCGCCTGAACCTTACCAGCCTAAAATTTACCAAGCTGGAAGATCTCGTCGAGGCTATCGGCCTGCCCAAGTGCAAGATTTGCACTCACTGCTTTGACGGCACTTCTGCCTACACGCTGACCGAGACTAATAAACAATAATAGCACTTAAACACTACAGCTATGAAAAAACTTGCTATCTTTCTGCTGATTATCGGCGGTTCGTTGTTGATGGGCAGTTGTTTTTGGCCCTACGACGATTACTATGACTATTACGATGTGCCTCATCATCATGTGGTTCATCATTATGACAGACCGAGCAGACCCGCTCCTCCTCCACCACCGCATCATCGCGGCGGACACTATCGTAGGTAAAGAACATTATTTATGATAAAATGAAGATCCTCACTACTTTGATGGCTGCCGCCATAAGCCTTGTGGCTATGGCGCAGAGCGGGGTGCCGCGCCCCGAGTATCCGCGTCCACAGTTTGAACGTACCGACTGGGTGAACCTCAACGGGACGTGGACTTACGAGTTTGACCTGAGCAACACCGGCATAGGCCGCAAGTTTGATAAGAGCGAAGGCTATGCCAACAAGATTACGGTGCCCTTCTGTCCTGAAAGCGAACTTTCGGGAGTAGGCTATAAGGACTTTATCCCTGCCATTTGGTACCAGCGCAAGGTAAACATCCCCGCCGCATGGGACGGAAAGAAAATCCTTATCCACTTCGGTGCGGTAGATTACTATGCTACCTTATACGTGAACGGCAAAGTGGCCGGTCGCCACTGGGGCGGCAGTTCGTCATTCGAGATTGATATCACCGACTACGTAAAGGCCGGTGAAGAAGCTAACCTCATCCTGTGGGTGAAAGACGATGTGCGCTCTGGCACCCAGACGGGCGGCAAGCAAAGCCATAGCTACTACTCGAGCGGCTGCTACTATACCCGCGTTACCGGTATCTGGCAGACAGTATGGATGGAGGCTGTGGCTCCTCAAGGTCTGAAGAGCGTTTATGTGAAGCCCGACTTCGACAACAGCCGCTTCGTGCTTGAACCTGCGTACTATGCTTTGGAGGACGGCCTGCAACTGCGCGTAAAACTAATTGACAGCGGAAAGACCATTTTCACCTCAACAGATAAGGCTACCCGCCCGATGACGGTGATACTGCCCGTGAAGAACTTCAAGGCATGGTCGCCCGAAAGCCCCTTCCTCTACGATCTGGAATACGAGGTGCTCAACAAGCAGGGCGAGGTAATCGACCGGGTGAAGAGCTATGCTGGTATGCGAAAGATACACATAGAAGGCAATCGCTACTATCTCAACAACAAGCCGCTGTACCTGCGAATGGTGCTCGACCAGGGATTCTATCCTAAGGGCGTGTGGACAGCTCCAACCGATGCCGACCTCAAAGGCGACATAGAGCGCTCGATGGCCGTAGGCTTTAATTCGGCCCGTCTGCATCAGAAAGTATTTGAAGAGCGTTTCCATTATTGGGCCGACAAACTCGGTTATCTCACCTGGGGTGAAGCAGCCTCATGGGGTATGGATGTCAACAGCATGGCTGCAGCCCGCAACTTCCTCATGGAATGGCAGGAGGTTGTGGAGCGCGACCGCAACCATCCTAGCATTATCACTTGGACTCCGTTTAACGAGACGTGGGGCCGCGGTAGCGACGGTGTGGCTCATGATCGCCTGCTGGGCGATGTGTATGAACTGACTCATCGGCTGGACTACCGTCCCGTTCATGATGTGAGCGGAGGCTACCATCAGGCAAAAACCGATATTTGGTCGTTCCACAATTATGAGGGCAACGCCGCTGAACTGAAGAAACAGCTTACCCTGAGAGGCGACGGCAGTGTGCCTACCCTTGACGAAAAGAAGGAAGCCAAGTACAATGGGCAGCCCTATTTCCTCGATGAAATCGGCGGAATTGGTTGGGTAATCGAGAAATATGCCGAGAACACATGGGGCTACGGTGAAGGACCAAAGGATCTCGAAGCCCTCTATACTCGACTGGAGAGTACCGTTGACACCGTTCTGACTTTCCCCTATATCAACGGCTACACCTATACGCAGCTCACCGACGTAGAACAAGAGCAAAACGGTATCTATACCTATGACCGTCAGCTCAAGTTTGATGTGGAGAAACTGCGTAGCATCTTCGGCAAGACTCCCGAATGGTATAAGCAGTTGCTTAAAGACTACACCTCTCCCAAAAAGAAGTAAAAAAAACAACAATATAACAATATGAAGAAAATCAAATTCTTTGCAATCGCCGCTATGGCAGTATTAATGATGTCGTGCGGTAGCAAGCCTTACGACGAAGGCACTGTCAATGACCTTAGAGAGAAGGTTTTTAGCCTCACCCCCGAGGATTATCCCGAAGTAGTGAAGCAAGTGGATGGCATCCTGACCTATTTTGAGCAGAAATATACTGCCGAAGAGATAAAGGAGAACGACCGCAAGGTGATGATGGGCGAAGACGGCTTCGGTAGCGACACCGAGTTGTTTAAGACCATGAACCTGCTTGACAGTGCCCTCACCGGCATGGATGACCAGATGGACGAAGCCACTAAGAAGGCTTACGACAAATATCAGGAGCGCCGCAAAGCTCTAAGGGCTTTCTAATCTACGATTGTTAGCCACACTAGCATGCTTACCGGCGAAGAGGCGTTGCGTTACAGCCGCCATATCAAGCTGCCAAGCTTCGGCACCGAGGCGCAGCTCAAACTCAAGACCGCCCGCGTCCTTATCATTGGCGTGGGCGGACTTGGTTCACCTGCAGCCCTTTATCTGGCTGCTGCCGGAGTAGGAACGATTGCACTCATGGACGGCGATAAGGTGAGCCTCAGCAACCTGCAGCGCCAGATAGCCCACTTCAGCTCCGATCTCGGCAAGGGCAAGGTATTATCGGCCTGCGAAAAACTGCAAGCACTCAATCCCCTAATCAGAGTAGAAACGATAGGAGAGTTTCTTGCTCCCGATAATGCCGAGCAGATTATTAATTCTTACGATTTTATTATTGACGCCATTGATGACATAGAGGCAAAGTTCCTCATCAATGATGTGTGCGTGAAGAGCGGTAAGCCTTTCAGTCATGCTGCTCTGTTGCAATATGAAGGACATACTTTCACCTATGTACCGGGAAGTGCTTGCCTTCGTTGCATATTCGGTGCGCCGCCACCTGAGGGAACAGTACAAACATGCTCCCAAGCAGGGGTGCTGGGAGCCGTTGCAGGTCTGCTTGGAACTATCCAGGCAGCTGAAGCGATAAAGTATTTCACAAGCATCGGCAGCTTACTTACCAATCAGTTGCTAACGGTCGATGCCCTAACTTTCAGTTTTAGTAGTATAAAAGTTTCCCCCAATCCCAACTGCAAGCATCTTTGCGAATTATAGGAAAGGGTGATGCATAAACAGAACGAGGGTGGCAAATTTGCCACCCTCGCTTGTTTTAAATAAATTCAGGTGCGAATTAGAAGTTTACGTATGCACCGAAGCTGATGTTATTGCCATCCAAGCCAAGGCCAAACTCGTTGCGCTTCCAGCTGCCCTGCTTAGCAAACTGATAGCCAGCGAAACCAACTTTAGCTACAAGGGTAACCTTGTCACTAACTGCGTAGGAGATACCGGGCTTCAGACCAATTTCCCAAGCGTTGACACTCTTATCTACACCACATACGTGAAGAAGAGCATAGGTGAAACCACCGTCAACGAAGAAGCCAAAGTTACCAGCCTTAGCAAAGGTGTAACGCAGATAAGGATTGAGCTCGAAGCCATTAGCGTTGTCGAAATCAAGAAGTTCGAAGTCAAACAGCTCATCAGCATTCTTAGCGTGAGCGTAACCAATGAGAACGGCTACATCGAGTTTGTCATTCAGCTTGTAACCAACCTCGGGAGCTACAGTAAACTGATTGCCCTTAAGAGACGGATTGCTTTCCTTCCAAGTGTTGAAACCAACTTCGCCACCTACCCAAATCTGAGCACTTGCGGTGAGAGATACAACTGCAACGAATGCAGCAATGATCATTTTCTTCATAGTAAAAAGTTTTAAAAGTTAATAAAAGGTTTTTCGTTTTCTGTTTATTCCTACTCTGTTTATCGCATGTCGAAAGCGATTTTCGGATGCCTCGCTTTACGTTTCGACGGTGCAAAGGTAGAGTATTTATGCGGTACGTCAATTATTTTTCTGGAAAAAAACGTATTTTTTCGTGCAAAATTTAACGTTTTTTAACGGCTGGTGGCAATTTAGGACATTTTTGTGGCATAAAATGGACATGGAAAATTGAAATAAACAACAGCTCAGATAAAACAAGATAAATGCCCTGATATATTAGCAATGGGGCACGACAGCGTTTGTCTACTGTCGTGCCCCAGGATTATGAATGACTTATTTGTCATGACGGAAGCCTCCGTTGCCACCTTCGCGGCGCGGGGGACGCGGACCGCGTGGACGCGGCGGACGCTCTTCGTAGCCTTCGGGCTTAGGAAGGAGTACACGATGGGAGAGGCGATACTTGCCGGTCTTCTCGTTAATCTCGAGCAACTTCACGGTAATATTGTCGCCTTCCTGCAAACCTGTCTCCTCCACGGTTTCGAGTCGTTTCCAGTCCATCTCGCTAATATGCAGCAAACCTTCGCGACCCGGCATAAACTCAACGAAGCAGCCATAAGGCATGATGCTAACAATCTTAGCATCGTAAACCTCGCCTACTTCAGGCAGGGCAACGATAGCCTTAATCTTAGCCACTGCGGCTTGGATGCTCTCCTTGTTAGGAGCGCTGACCTGAACCTTACCTACGCCGTCAGTCTCATCAATAGTGATGACGGTGCCTGTCTCCTCTTGCAAACCTTGTATAATCTTACCACCAGGACCGATAACAGCTCCGATGAATTCCTTGGGAATATCGAATGCCTCGATACGCGGTACGTGGGGCTTGAGGTCTTCACGCGGTTCTGCAATAGTCTCTGTCAACTTACCGAGAATATATTCGCGACCGGCCTTGGCCTGCATGAGAGCCTTCTCCAGTATCTCATAGCTGAGACCATCGCACTTGATGTCCATCTGTGTGGCGGTAAGGCCATTGACAGTACCAGTGGTCTTGAAGTCCATATCGCCGAGATGATCCTCGTCACCGAGAATGTCGCTGAGCACAGCATACTTATCTTCGCCCGGATTCTTGATGAGTCCCATAGCAATACCGCTGACGGGTCGCTTAATGGGCACACCTGCATCCATTAGTGCCAGAGTACCGGAACATACGGTTGCCATCGAGCTGGAGCCGTTGCTCTCCAATACCTGCGATACGAGGCGCACGGTGTAGGGAAAATCGGCAGGAATCATGTCCTTCAAAGCACGCCATGCAAGATGACCGTGTCCTATCTCGCGACGACCAGTACCACGCTGTGCCTTAGCTTCGCCAGTACAGAAGGGCGGGAAATTATAGTGGAGAAGGAATCGCATATAGCTCTTGTCAAGCACATCGTCAACGAGTTTCTCGTCAAGTTTGGTACCAAGAGTACATGTTGCCAACGCCTGAGTCTCACCACGAGTGAACAGTGCACTTCCGTGAGGCATGGGCAGAGGTTCTGCTTCACACCAGATGGGACGAATGTCGGTGGTTTTACGGCCATCAAGACGTATGCCCTCATCCAGTACACAGCGACGCATGGCATCGCGCTCCACATCATTATAATAGCGGTCGATAAGACCATTCTTCTCTTCCAGTTCTTCGGGAGTAAGTTCTGTATGTTGCTCGGCGTATGCCACCTTGAAGTCTTCGCGAATCTTCTCGAAAGCCTCGGCACGAGCGTGCTTCTCAAGAGCCTGCTTGGTTACGTCGTAAGCGGGCTGATAGCAAGCCTGACGCAACTGCTCACGCAGCTCTTCGTCGTTCACCTCATGGCAATATTCACGCTTTACGTCGGTGCCAAGTTCCTTGCTAAGCTCCATCTGCATACGGCACATAGGCTTGATGGCTTCATGAGCAGCCTTGAGTGCGCCAAGCAGATCTTGCTCGCTCACTTCCTTCATCTCGCCCTCCACCATCATGATATTCTCTTCGGTGGCAGCTACGATGAGATCCATGTCGGCCTCTTCCATCTGCTGAATGGTCGGGTCAATAACATATTCGCCATTGATGCGAGCTACGCGTACCTCTGAGATAGGAGTTTCGAAGGGGATATCGGAGCAGGCGAGTGCAGCGCTTGCTGCCAGTCCGGCAAGAGCATCGGGCTGGTCAACGCCATCAGCACTGAGCAGCATGATATTTACATATACCTCAGCATGGTAGTTGCTCGGAAAGAGCGGGCGCAGGGCGCGATCCACCAGGCGGGAAGTAAGAATTTCGTTGTCAGACGGACGGCCTTCACGCTTGGTGAATCCACCCGGGAAACGACCAGCGGCAGAGTACTGCTCGCGGTAGTCGCATTGAAGCGGCATAAAATCTGTGCCGGGCACAGCATCTTTAGCTGCACATACGGCAGCCAGCAATACGGTGTTGCCCATACGCAACACGGCTGATCCATCGGCTTGCTTAGCCACCTTGCCTGTTTCTATCGTAATCTCTCTTCCATCAGGCAATTGGACCTTCTTCGTAATGATGTTCATCTTTCTTAAATTTAACTGTAAAATATCTTATAACTTCTAAAAATCGCGCAAAGTTACTTATTTTTTATATATAATAAGGTATAAAACAGTGGAAAACCGTAGTTTTGCGATGAAAATTAACCACTTTGCACATTAAAACCCTCTAAAAACCATTCTTTTCTGCGAATTACAAGCTTTTTTCGCGCGCGTATAAATAATAATGTGTATCTTTGCAGTTAAATTTGATAAAACCCAAAACTCCGGCATTATGAAACACAGTATTTGGAACATGCTATTCGTGGCAGTAGCAGGAATGATGTGCACCACCATCGCAGCTCAAGACGTGAAGGTGGATTACAAAAAGTACCCCGATGCGAATCCTTTCCCCAAAGTTGAACGCACCTATTCCAACACTGTGGCAGCCAAGTCCTCCAACTCGGCTCGCAGTTCGCGCTATGGTTCCGAGCGCCCTGATCACTTGAATAATGCGCTGACCAAATATTTCCCGCCGGTCTTCAACCAGAGTGGTGGCTCGTGCGGTTCTGCTCAGGCAGTAGGCTACACTATGACGCTGGAGATGAATGCCTATAGAAACGCTGATGCCTCATTGGAAGAGAACCAGTTGCCCACCCACTTTACTTGGCTCCACACCAACTCCGGCATTGATAAATATTCTATCATGAACCGCCACGGAGTGCCTAACGTTCCTACTTACGGTGGGCGCACTTATAGCAACACTTTCGGATTACAGGATACCAGTAATCCCGACTACGGCTACATGCAGGGCTACGACAAATGGTATTCCGCCATGTTTAACCGCACACTGGGTGGCGACACTTTCTGCGATGCCGACCAAACTACCGAGTTGGGACGCGAACAGCTGAAACAGTATCTCTGGAACCATTGGGGCGACGAAAGCTTCTGGTGCGGCGGAGTAAGCGGCATCGGAGTAGCCAGCGGCGGTAATTGGCAGGATATACCTTCCACCGCCACCAACCGCGCCATCGGTGTGGCCGGCATGAAATATGTATATTCATGGGGTGAAACTTACGACCACGCTCTCACCGTAGTCGGCTATGACGACCGCATAGAGTTTGATCTTGACGGCAACGGCGTTTACGGCGAAGCTGCAAAGGACGAAATCGGCGCCTGGATAATCTGTAACTCATGGGGTGCAGGCTGGTGCAATCAGGGCTTTATCTACTGCCCCTACAAATACAGCTATGCAATGGGTACCAATCGCATCCCCATGAACTCCGGCCACTACACTTGGCGCAAAGACTATGAGCCCAAGCGCGTGCTAAAGATTGTGGTGGAGTACAGCCGCCGCTCTGAGATAAGCATTTCGGCAGGAATCTCCGCCGATACTACGGCTGTCGAACCGCAGAAGACAGAGGTTATGCCCTTCTTCAACTACGCCGGTGACGGCACCAAGAGCAATCCTGCACCCGAGGTGCCAATGCTGGGCAGATGGAAAGGAAAACTCAACCGCACACCAATGGAGTTCGGATACGATGTTACCGACCTATCCGAAGGCTACGACCTAAGCAAGCCTGTTAAATACTTTCTCGTTATCAACAGCAAGACCGGTTCCATCGGTGAAGGCAAGGTTGACAAACTTTCGCTCATGGACTACACTCTTGATCCGGAGGGACTGGAAGTACCTACTCGCATGGACACTGTGGCCATTCTCAACGGCGACAAGACAACCGTGCTTTCCGTCACCACGCTCGGCATGCAGGTATATGAGCCGCTCAACGTAACTCTTAACGGCAAGCGCCTCTCCTGGAACGAACCAAAGCTTTCAAGCTATCCGATAGCCCGCTACTATGTTTATAAAGGCAATGACAAAGTGGCTGAGGTGCCTGCTATGAGCCATTCCTACTTAGTGGATGACGCATCGGCAACATACTACGTTGCCACCGCCTATGAATATCGCGGCAGCCGCGTGCTTTCAAACAAGAGTATTCCTGCCCGCAATAGCACTGAAACTATTCAGACGACCTCCAACCAAGTACTGCAACTCGACAATGCACGCACTTCTGTCAGCGGTCTCCTCAGCGAGGGCCTTAAGCAGGCCACTATTGAGTTCTGGCTAAATCCAACCACCATCAGTAGCTTCAACCAGCAGATGGGCGAAGGATGGGGCTCGCTGCTCTTCTGCCTCACCGCAACAGGTCAGATACAATGTGGCTGGGACACCAACAATCGCTTTATCTCGCGCACTAACACTGTGAAAGCCGGCAAGTGGCAGCATGTCGCCATCGTGGTGGACGGAAACCAGCTGACTCTTTTCATTGACGGAATGAAGAAAGGTTCTATCACTTCCGATTCTTATTCCGGCATACCTGCTCTGAAGAATTTCTGCCTCGGCACTGCCAACGGTGATTTCAATGCCCAGATTGACGAACTGCGTATATGGAACAAAGCTCTCTCTCAGGTGGATATTTATCGCAACAAAGGCCTGGCCGTAGCTAATCCTGCAGGACAGACCAACCTGGTGGCATACTATCCGATGATAACCGTGGAGCGCGACGGACAGCGCTACATCAAGGATTTTGCCTCCGGATACGACATTCCTATAGGTAATGCTGAGACAAAGGAAGATGCCACTATGCTCACAGGAGCCGTAACTACCGGTATTGCCAGTTTCACCGTGCCTACGGAAACGCTGTTTGCAGGAGAGCCGTTGAATTTCAATAGTTCCGCTCTTCTCAATACCGTAAGTTGGCATTGGTCAGCTCCCGACGCTACCACCAAGACGGCTAGCAGTGCCAGTCCCTATTTTATCTTTGAGACGCCTGGCACATATCAGGTCACTCACACCGTGACCAGCATTGACGGAGAAACTTTCGAGAACACACAAGAAATAACGGTGACAAGTCCCGAAGCGCCTGTAGCAGACTTTGCCATAGCCGAGACCAGCCTCAGCGAAGGCGATATGTTCAGCCTTGCCAACCAGTCGAGCGGTGCTAACTGCACATACACTTGGACAATGCCAGGAGCTGACGAGGAGGAAATCCACAGCGTCAACGCCGGTGTGACCTACAGTCAGACGGGCGTATTCCCCATAACTCTGACGGCTACGAATGCAGGCGGCGAGAGTAAGAAGACTATGTATGTCACCGTTGCACCGTCAGCACCGCGCGTAGCGTTTACCGTTAATCCAAGCATTATCCGCCTTGGCGAGACCACTTACCTTATTGATGAGACACGCCAAAGACCGGAAACCTGGAAGTGGTTGCTTAGCAACGGCATTCACGACTACGAAATCAACGGACAGCACTCTTCGTTCACTCCCACTCATCCGGGCTATTACGACGTAACCTTGGAAAGCAGCAATGATATAGGCGTTTCCTCGCTCACCGAGTCCGGCCGACTTATCGTTATCAATGCCGACAGCAAGAACGGCCTCGTGATGGGCGGCAGTGAACGGCTGGAATCAACCGCCAATCTGTTTAGCGCAGGAACTAAGGCGTTCACCATCGAATGGTGGATGCTGCCATACGAAACTCTGGGAGCTCTCAATATGACTACCGAGAACGAAATGTTAACCGCCACTACCGACCAGAACGGCCGCATGTCTGTCACCGTGGGCGGCAAGACAGTAAACTCCGGCGATAATTACGTGATGGCCGGCACATGGCACCACTATGCTGTTTCCTTCACTTTCGGTACAGTGAAGTTCTATCGCGACGGAGTGCTCTTCGCTTCTCCTTCCTCTCGAATCGGAACCTCTCCTACCGATTGGGGAAAACTCACGCTGAGCGGTGGCGACGAAGGATACAAGGGCCAGATTGACGAGCTACGCATCTGGAGCAAAGCTCTCGCTCTCTCCACCATGAAAGGTCTGATTAATGCGCCTCTTACTGACATTGAGACGCAGATGGACAAGAACGGCCTTGTTGCCTACTACGACTTCAATCAGGATGGCGGCAGTGTGAAAGACCGCACCACTAACGGTATTGACCTTAGCCGCATAGGCTTCGGTCCCGACGGCGATGCATGGGGACTGAGTACCGGCGTGTTTACTCTTGATCTCGACGCAGAAGCAGCCACTGAGGTAATCCAGGCTGACGGAATCACCCACGTTTATAACGCAGTGAAAGAAGGCAAGACCCATCGCGTTGAAGCTGTGCCCGGCGGCATCCGCTTTGCCTTCGAGAATGCCGAAGAGGTAAAGATTTACACTCTCGATGGCCAGTGTGTGTTCTGCGACACAGTCGAAGGAGTTCACATTCTTCCTTTTGCTCCCGGCATTTATATCGCTGAAGGCAGGAAACTCAAAGTAGAATAGTCAAATATACATAACAAATATGTCAACAACCAAAACGCGCAATCTGCTGATAGACGTTGCCCGCCGCCTCTTCGCCAAGACGGGGCTAAACGGCACAACGATGAACGATATCGCT
The DNA here is from genome assembly GCA_017616915.1 of Bacteroidaceae bacterium. Taxonomy (GTDB): domain Bacteria; phylum Bacteroidota; class Bacteroidia; order Bacteroidales; family Bacteroidaceae; genus UBA6382. Next base: position 30,818 of record JAFZXF010000019.1, on the reverse strand, counting down.
AAGGCTTCTGGCAAGGGCCGCCGTACGCTTTACGCATATTTTGCCAACAAGGAAGAAGTCTATGCTGCTGTCATCAAGACCGAGGTCGACCGAGTGTCTGACAAAATGGAAGAAGTGGCAGCGCTCGATATGGAGCCGGAGCTCAAGATTACCACGCTCATCTTCACACATCTCAACATGGTGAAGGAAGCCGTGGTGCGCAACGGCAACCTTAGAGCTGAGTTCTTCCGCAACATCTGGATGGTGGAGAAGGTGCGCAAAGCTTTCGACCACGAGGAGTTGGAACTGTATCGCCGCGTTATCAAGGAAGGCTGCGAGAAAGGACAGTTCCATGTAGAGAACGAGGAACTGACAGCCGACGTAATTCATTATTGCATCAAAGGTCTCGAGGTGCCGTACATCTTCGGTCGCCTCGGCAACGGTATGACTATGGATAGCAGTCGCCCTGTAGTAGTAAACATGGTAAGACGCATGCTCGGCGTCACCTCAGCACGATATTAGATTAACCTTATAATAAAAAAAGAAAAACATTATGGGACTTTTAACTGGAAAAACGGCACTTGTTACCGGAGCCGCACGCGGCATCGGCAAGGCCATAGCATTGAAATTTGCAGAAGAAGGCGCCAACGTGGCGTTCACCGACCTGGTAATTGACGAAAACGGCAAAGCCACCGAGGCCGAAGTTGCCGCCAAAGGCGTGAAATGTATTGGCTACGCTTCCAACGCAGCTGACTTCGCACAGACCGAGGAAGTTGTCAACAAGGTGAAGGCAGACTTCGGCTCCATCGACATTCTGGTCAACAACGCAGGTATCACCAAGGACGGTCTGATGATGCGCATGACCGAGGCTCAGTGGGATGCAGTCATCGCAGTGAACCTCAAATCTGCATTCAACTTTATCCACGCCTGCACACCTATCATGATGCGCCAGCGCAGTGGCAGCATCATCAACATGGCTTCTGTAGTTGGCGTTCACGGCAATGCCGGACAGAGCAACTATGCCGCTTCCAAGGCCGGCCTCATCGCTCTCGCCAAGAGTATTGCTCAGGAGATGGGCTCACGCGGCATTCGCGCTAACGCTATTGCTCCGGGCTTCATTGAGACTGCCATGACTGCTGCTCTGCCCGAGGAGGTTCGCGCTGAATGGATCAAGAGCATTCCGCTCCGCCGCGGCGGTCAGGTAGAGGACATCGCCAACACAGCCGTATATCTGGCAAGCGACCTCTCCAGCTATGTTACCGGTCAGGTTATTCAGGTGGACGGCGGCATGAACATGTAAATGCAAGTCCTTTACGAAGACAATCATCTGATTATCGTCAGCAAGGATGCAGGCGAGATTGTGCAGGGTGACAAGACAGGCGACACTCCGCTGAGCGAGACCGTCAAGGCTTATATCAAGGAGCGCTACGCCAAGCCGGGACAAGTGTTTCTCGGCGTCACTCACCGACTCGACCGTCCTGTGAGCGGGGTCGTGGTTTTTGCCCGCACCAGCAAGGCGCTTACTCGGATGAACAATTTATTCCGCGATGGCAAGGTAGAGAAAGTCTATCTTGCCATCACGGCTAACATGCCGCCCGAGCCGGAGGGCGAGATTGTGTCGTGGCTCACTCGCAACGAGCGGCTCAACAAGTCGTTTGTCAGTCCTGTAGAGAAGCCCGGTGCCAAACTCGCGCGGCTACGCTACCGACTGGTGGCTTCCTCTGACCACTATCATCTTATCGCTGTGCGCCTGCTCACCGGCCGTCATCACCAGATTCGCTGCCAGCTTGCTTCTATCGGTTGTCCTATCAAGGGCGATCTCAAGTATGGAGCACCACGCAGCAATCCCGATGGCAGCATCTGTCTTCATGCCGCGCACATAAAATTTGAGCATCCGGTCTCCCATTTGCTGATTGACGCGGATGCTCCTGTACCTGCCACTAATTTGTGGCGCACCTTGACTAATCAAGGTCAAGACTTTACTTCCTTATACTAAGGAATTTCTCTATTTTCTTTCCTATCTTGGTGCGGTGCTTGTGTTCGTTGCCGTAGCCATAGCCGTAACCATAACCGTAGCCATAGCCGTATCCGTAACCATAGCCATAACCGTATCCGTAGCCATAGCCGTATCCATAGGTGCTCTCACTCTTCACATTGGAGTCGTTAACCACGATATTCATCTTATTAAACTTGCCTTCCTGATAGAGCTTCTCCAGGTCGGACAGGAATCGGCGGTCTTCCACTCCCACACGGATTACGTAGAGAGTTACGTCACCTACACGATTTACGATGCCGGCATCAGCCACGTTGATGGTCGGCGTACAGTCAACCACGATAAACTTGTAGCCGTACTCATTGCGCAGCTTGTCAATCAACTGGTCAAGGCGGCTGCTCATCAGCAACTCAGCAGGGTTGGGCGGACGCACACCGGCAGGAATCATATCGAGGTTCTCGCCAATGCCCTTCACGATGATATCGTCGATTTCGCACTGCCTTGCCAGATAACTGGTAAGACCATAGGTAGTGCGCTTCATACCGAGGATTTCCGATACTGAGTTCTTGCGGATATCCGCATCGATAAGTATAGTCTTGGCATTACCGATACCGATGATGGCTGCCACGTTACGCGAAATGAAGCTCTTTCCTTGCGACGGTGTGGACGAGGTGACACATATCACGCCCTCCTGCATCGTCATGTTCAGGTTGTAGCGGAGCACACGGAAGGCCTCAGAGATGGTCTTGCCGTTCTCCGACTTCGTCAGGAACTTCTTATCGTTCTGGTCGTCGTTCCAGCGCGGGATATCACCCAGTATCGGAGCCGTCAATACATCCTCGATGTCCTTACGTCCGCGAACAGTCTTGTCCATAGTGATGAGGAACCAGAATACGCAAGCGGGGATAGCCAATCCAAGCAGGAATGCCACGGCCAGGATGCGGCCAGTGTGGGGCGAAACGGGCACCTTCCTACCATAAGGATATTCCACTATGCGCACGTTGGCATCATTGATGGCCAACTGCAGGGCATTCTCCTCACGCTTGTTGAGCAGGTAAGTGTAGAGGGCTTCCTTTACCTTCTGCTGACGAGTGATATCGAGTGTCTTGATTTCCGACTGAGGCGTAGCCGACATCTGCGAGCGCAGGCGGTCGTCTGACGAGCGAGCCTTTGCCAGCTGAATGCGGATGGAGTTAACGTAGCTGTCGAGAGCCGAGCAGATGGTGTGGCGCATCTCTGCCAGAGTGAGGTCGCGCTGTACGATAGCGTTTGACGTGGGCGACGAGTTCTGCAACAGGTTGTTGCGCTCAATCATGCGAGCATTGTATTCATTAATCTGGCTCTCCATGCTGGCATTGCCAAGTGCTCCGAGCACGGGGATGAGTTTCTCCTGGTTGGCGCTGTTGACGATGAAGTCGCGCAGCGAACTAACCACAGCGAGGCGTGTCTCAAGCTCGAGCAGAGTCTGATGAGAAGTGGTGCTCTCCTGCAGATAATTGGTAACGTTGAGGTCGAAGTCGAGCAGGTTACTCTCCTGCTTGAAGTTCACCAGTTCCTTCTCCACGTCGCCCAGCTGCGAACCTATCAAAGCGATACGCTCGTCAATAAACTTGGCAGCGGTTCTGGCCTCAGTATTCTTGGCATCCACGATGTCGGCCTTGTAAACCTCGAGCAGAGTGTTGAGGAAATTGTTGGCGCGGCCAAAGTTGCCGTCCAGATAAGTCAATGTAATAAGGTTAGCCTCCTTATTGTTTTCCTCGGCACCGAGAGAATTACGATAGTAAGTGATAGCATCCTCACGACTGATGCGGGTGATATGGATGGTCTTGTTATCGTAGCCACGGGTGTATTTGGTCTTGTTGAGAACCACGATTCCGCCTGGCGTCTTAAACGGTTCGCCAAAGCTGACGGTCTTCTCGAAGCCGGTCTTGTTGCCGTCGTAGCGCAGGTTCTTCACGCTGAGTTTGTTGCCCTCAATCTCGGCATCAAATGTGACGGGCCTCTTAAACGGCTCCAGGAAGTTTGCCTCCACGGGCGTTTCCTTAAACAATGCCACGGGCGTGAACCTCTGAGTTACGCCGTAAAAGACATCCAGCTTGAGCTTGTCAACCACCTGGCCCACAAGGCGCCTGGAAGTCAGCACGAAAATCTGGTCCTTCAGGTTATCGTTGGTGCTGATACCGCTCAGCTCCTGCAATTGGTTGAATTGCCTGTTCTTCTGAGTTTTCTGGTCGGTGCCGCCAATAAGGATGGTTGCACTCTGGGCATAAATCCTCGGCTGCCGCTTGGCATAGAGGTAAGCCAGACCCAGGCAGATGACTATACTAAGCAGGAACCAGCGCCAGTTTTTCCTGAGCACAGTCAGACAAAACAGCGCGACGTTCAGCATACTATTGCCGCGTTCCTCTTCTTTTACCGTATTTTGGTTCTCAATAACTTCAGCCATTTTTTTGAAATTGAAAGGTTATAATTGAAAATTGAGAATTATCTGTTAATTCGTAAGTGCGATTATGAGCGAAACGATGGAGGCGAGCATGCTCACCAAGGTACCCGTCACGGTCAGATAAGTGTAGGAAGTGCTACCCTTCACCTTCACCGACTTGTTGGACTCTACATAGATAAGGTCGTTCTGCTGCATGTAGTAGGCGGGCGAGTTGAACACCGATTCAGGGTTCGTCAGGTCAATCTTGTAGGAGGTGCGCTTGCCGTTCTCCTCACGGATAACCATCACATTGGTGCGGATGGCACTGGCGTTAAGGTCGCCGGCGCGGCCCAAAGCCTCCAACAGCGTAAGGCGCTGCCCGGTGTAGCTCTGCGTACCGGGAGTCTTCACGTCGCCAAGCACCGTAATCTTGAAACTCATTATCTTTGTGGAAACCTGCACATCGTTCACATCCTTGGCAAGCTTCTGGCGGATATCCTCAGCCAACTGATCCACGGTGCGACCTGCAGCTTTCACCCTGCCGATGATGGGGAAATCAATATAGCCATCCTGATAAACATAGAAGTAGCTCAGTCCGCTCTGCGTCATCGCCTGACTGGTGTAAGTGGAACCGTTGGGGCTGCTACCACCGCCCGAGCCAACCAGGATGCTGTTGTTAAACTGGTTAATCAGCGCCGCGTCACGCGAGGTGATGGAGATAGCCAACTGGTCGTCGCTCTGAATCAGCAACTGGAAGTCCTTGTTGATAGCTACCGACTTGGCATAAATTGAGTCGGCTCCTTGCAGGTAAATCATCTCCTTGTTGTTTACACAGGAGGTCATAAATGCTGTGGCTGCTACAGCCAGGAAAAACAGGATTTTCTTCATATCTCTTTTCAATATTATCGGTTAAAGATGCTTAAGGTATTAGTTGCTAACAACTATTGATTGTGCAAAATTAGGAATAATTCGGGAAAGAAGTACAAAGAAAAGGCGTTTTTTTTTCTTTTCCATCCATTTTTTTTTGCAGATTGCAATAAAATGTGGGATTTAGCTCCGTTTAAACGACACAGTTGCAGATTCCAACATCATGCGCCCAGAAACAGCAGAATGATCAACTGGGCGGAGAGAATGCGCAGGAACATGGACAGCGGATAAACGGTGGAATAGCCCACTGCGGGTGCGTTGTTGTTAGCCAGCTGACTGGCAAAACCCAGCAGCGGCGGGTCGGTGTAAGTGCCGGCTATCAGACCGCTCAGGGTGAAGTAATTCAGTTTGAGGCGCACCCTGGCAATAATGCCAGAGATGAAAATCGGCACCACAGTAATCAGGAAGCCCACCCAAACATATTTGATTCCATCGCCCTGCGACAGCGTGTCCCAGAAGTTGGCGCCAGCCTTGATGCCCACGGCTGCAAGGAACAGACTAAGCCCCAGCTCGCGAACAAACATGTTGACACTCGTAGTGGTGTAGGACGTGATGCGCAGTTTGTAGCCCTTGGCGCCAATAAGGATTGCCACAATCAGCGGACCGCCTGCCAGACCGAGTTTCACAGGGTTGGGAATACCGCTGATGGCAAACGGGATGCTGCCGAGTAGAACTCCGAGCAACACTCCGATGAAGAGCGGCCCAATATTGGGGTGCTTCAGTCGCTTAATCGAGTTGCCCACGGCGCTCTCAGCGTGGTTGATACTTTCCTGCGGGCCCACCAGCAACAGTCGGTCGCCAATCTGCAGTCTCAGGTTGCGGTCGGCAAAGAGGTCGATGCCCGAACGGGTGAGACGAGTCACGTTAACGCCCAGCACACTGCTGAAATGCATCTGCGCCAGCGTCTTGCCTTCAACCTCAGGCTTGGTAACTACCACGCGCTTCGAGATAATCGGCGACGGAGCCAGCTGCCAGTCCTTCTCTTCCTCTGTACCCATAAAAGCGGTGACCGCTTCGGCATCATCCTCGGCGCAAACTATGCGCAACAGGTCGTCGCGGCGCAGCACCGTGTCGATATTCGGAGTGCTAACCTCACCGTCGCGCTCCATGCGGGAGCAAACGAAGTTGCGGCCCACAAAGTCGCGAATCTTGCGGATGGTGATACCGTCGAGAGCACGATTCTGCATCCTGATGGTCATGCAATGAGGCTTGGCATGGGGATTATCCTCCATTTGATGCTTCACCTCGGCCTGCTCTTTGTCGAGCTTTATTTTCATAAGGTAACGCAGCAGAATCACCGCACCAATCATGCCTATCACAGCCAGCGGATAGGCACAAGCATAGGCCGAAGCAATCTGGTGACCATCCATGGCTTGCTGCAAGGCGGGATTGTTGGCTGCAACCTCGTTCAGAGTTTCGTTGGCAGCACCAAGACCCGGAGTGTTAGTCACCGCACCACACATCACGCCCACCATCATCGGCAGGTTTTTGAGGTCGTCGGTGTTGAAAAACAGATAGTAGCAGCCCAGCATCACGCCAATGTTGAGCAGGATGGTCAGCACCGAGAATCCATTGAGCTTCAAGCCGTCCTTGCGGAGCGAAGAGAAAAAGCCCGGGCCCACTTGCAGACCTATACAATAAACGAAGAGAATCAGACCGAAGTCCTGCACGAAGTTGAGCACCGGCAACGGAGCCGCATAGCCCGCGCCTCCTTCCGCAGAGGGAACTCCCGAAGCAAGTCCTACTACATTATATATATGGCCCGCCATGATGCCCGTGAAAAGCACAAACGTTGATCCCAGCGATACTCCGCCGACTTTAATCTTGCCCAGCTTGTAGCCGAGAGCGATTACGAGAGCCAGGAGCAATACGGTGTGAGCCACGCTTTGGGTGTCGGTAAAGAGAGTGGTGAGCCAGTGCATTATTGTAAGGATTTAAGAGTTCATATTCACAAACATCTTTCTTTGAAAAAAGAGTCCCGATTTGCATGGTGCTTTCGGGACTCCCTTAGGATTGTTGCGGAGGCAGGACTCGAACATGCGACCTCCAGGTTATGAGCCTGGCGAGCTACCAACTGCTCCACTCCGCGATCTTGATTTTGGACTGCAAAAGTAGTAATTTCATCGCAGACAAGGCTATCTCTACGCAAAAAAATGTAGAGAGAGGATTATTTTCTGACTTTTCGCACAAGAAAACGAGGTTTTTGCCACGCCACGATAGCAAATACGAGCCAGAAAAAACAAAACAAGTACTAATTGAGAAGAACTCTGCACCGACTGAAATTAAATCCGATTTCGTTGAAAATAAACGCCTACTCGATAGAATTTATCACGTACTCAAATCCACAAACCACGTACTCAAAGCTGCGAATCACGTACTAAAAACAACAAATCACGATCTCGCAAAAATTCTATGCCCTTAGAATTCTATTTGAAAGGGCATTCAATTCCATTTTTAAGGCCTTTCAATTCCATTTGAATGCCCTTAGAAATTTTGCGAGATGCTGATTAGAGAAAATGAGAACGAGGAAAACCGGCGCGAGGTGCTGATTCTTCGGCGCCAGTACGCGATGATTTTGCACGAGATGGCGATAATTTTCGGGGAATAGATGATTTTGTTCACGCTTTGCCGCCCGATGTTCAATCTTTTTACTAATTTTGCAGCAAATATAATGATTAACAAGATGAAAAGAGTATTTGTTTTTATTTGTGTGGCAGTAATCGCTGCGCTGAGTTATGCAGAGAGTCGTTGGCAGATGGCCGACGACGGTTCCATCGTGTTGTCGAGCCAGGCTCTGACGGGTTACAATGACCATGTGGAGATGAGCGGCAAGCGGGTGAGCGTGGTGCTTCGCTACGCCGTGAAGGACGACGGCTCGTTCACCGTGAACAAAGGAATGGTGTGGCCGATGCTGCGCACAGTGCCCAACAACACTCATGCCTCGCTGATGCGTAGGATTGAGTGGGACCTCATGGACAATCTCGTAATCAATAACTATCGCGCCACCCGCGACAAGGTGGAGCGCGTCACACTCAAAGGCACGCTCAAGGCCGAGAGCCGCATGGGCGACGCACAAGTCACACGTACATGGTTCCCTTCCACCGAACAGCCCGCCCTGATTGAGATTATGGAGATAAAGAATGAGGGCAACAAGGACATGAAAGTCACTATACCTTATTATAATAATATAACGCTCACGGATCCCGCCAAGGGAGTGAAAGGCAGTTATGCTATCTGCTGCATGGCACTCAATCCGCAGACGGTGACTCTAAAGCCAGGTGAGAAGGCTGAGTTCTACGGAATAATTAGCGGAGAAGACGGAAACAATGTTCAAGGCTCACTGCTGAACGTGAAATGGCCAACGGCCAATATCCAATGCAAGAAGGAACTCGAAGCCCGCGAGGCCCTTGTTGCCGCTTTGCAGGACAATCTGGTGCTGAAGACTCCCGATGAAGTAATCAACCGGATGTTTGCCTTCTCAAAAGTGAGAGCCTGTGAGAGTATTTACGAGACTGCGGGCGGTCCGATGCACGGACCGGGCGGCGAAAGCTACTACGCAGCCATCTGGGCAAACGACCAGGCAGAGTACGTGAATCCTTATTTCCCGTTCACGGGCTACGCCTACGGTAACGCCTCGGCGCTGAACAGTTACAAGATGTTCGCCCGCTTCATGAACAATGAGATGAAACCTATTCCGTCGTCGATTATCGCTGAGGGCACCGACATCTGGAACGGAGCCGGCGACCGCGGCGATGCGGCGATGATTGCCTACGGTGCGGCACGCTACGTGCTGACTCGCGGTGACAAAGAAGAGGCTCGCGAGCTGTGGCCGCTAATCAAGTGGTGCCTGGAATACTGCAAGCAGAAGCTCAACGACGGCGGTGTGGTAAAGAGCGATGCCGACGAACTGGAAGGCCGTTTCCCTGCGGGCGAAGCCAACCTGTGCACATCGAGCCTTTATTACGATGCGCTCGTCTCAGCAAGCTATCTGGCTCCGCTGATGGGCGAACCGGCCACCCTTGCCAAAACTTATGCCGCTGAGGCAAAGCAGCTGCGCAAGAATATCAACACCTACTTCGCCGGACCGATTGAGGGCTTCAATACCTATATTTATTATAAGGGCAACGATGTGCTCCGCTCGTGGATATGCATCCCGCTGGTGATGGGCATCAACGAGAAAGCCGCGGGAACGCTCGACGCACTGTTCTCGCCGCGACTGTGGACCGTGAACGGCATGCTGACGCAGGCCGGCGACAAGACTTTCTGGGACCGCACAACGCTCTACGCGCTGAGAGGAGCATTCTATGTGGGCGATACAGAGCGGGCCCTCGACTTCCTGCACCGCTACTCCGAGACCCGACTGCTGGGCGACCATGTGCCTTACGCTATTGAGGCTTGGCCCGAAGGCAGTCAGCGTCATCTCTCGGCTGAGAGCGGACTCTACGGCCGCATCATCACGGAGGGACTGTTTGGCATCCGCCCCACTGGCTTTAACTCGTTTGATATAACGCCGCATCTGCCCTCAGCATGGCCGCAGATGGAGCTGCGCCACATCCGCGCCTTTGGCAGCGACTTTGACATCAAGGTAGAAAGAGTGGGCAGCGCGAAAGCCGGGAAGGTAAAACTCACGGTTTCGCAGGGCAACAAGACGCAGACTTTCGCCATCCGCAACGGCGAGACGAAGAAAGTCGTTCTTTAGTTTCCACTAATCAGGAATGAGATGCCGAGCCTCTTCCATAAGGCGGAAGAGTTCATCGGCTGTTTCGGCGCGAAGCATAGCGATGCGATGCTCGCGGAAATTCGGTATGCCCTTGAAAATAGGCGAATTGGCAATGTGGCGGCGCGAGTGGAGAATGCCGCGGCGCTCGTCTAGATGGGCAATGCAGGTCAGCACCTGCTGCTTGAGTGTATTCAGCTTCCAATCGTTTGTCATTGGACATTCTTCATTGAGCATTGAGCATTGAGCATTGACCATTGGTACTTCCTGTTCGTCAGTTTTCTGCAACACCGCATTGATTTCACGGAAGATCCAAGGGCGGCCAAAGGTCGCGCGTCCTACCATGATAGCATCCACTCCGTAAAGATTGAAAGCATCGAGCGCTTTTTGGGGACTGTCGATATCGCCATTGCCGATAATCGGGATATGAATGCGCGGATTGCGCTTCACCTCGGCTATCGGATCCCAATTGGCTTGACCGGTGTACATCTGTGAGCGAGTGCGCCCGTGGATAGTGAGAGCCTGAATGCCCTGATCCTGCAGTTGCTCTGCGAGATCCTGAATAATGATATGGTTTTGGTCCCAGCCCAGGCGAGTCTTGGCAGTTACCGGCACATCGACTGCATCCACCACGCGGCGGGCAATCTCAAGCATGAGCGGCACATTCTGCAGTAGTCCTGCCCCGGCTCCCTTGGAAGCTACACGCTTCACCGGGCAGCCGAAATTGATATCCAGGATATCGGGACGCGCCGTTTCAACCACGATGCGAGCGGCTTCTTCCATTGCATCGGGATATTTGCCATAAATCTGAATCGCCACAGGACGCTCTTCGGGACAAACCTCAAGTTTCTGAACCGTACGGTTGACATTGCGCACCAAAGCGTCGCTTGAGACGAACTCCGAATACACCATCGCAGCACCCATCTGCCGACAGAGCAGGCGGAATCCGATGTCGGTGACGTCCTCCATTGGTGCAAGGAGAACGGGCCGTGGGCCAAGGTCAAGCGTGCCGATGGTCATGTAAATCGAGAATTACTTCATGGAATTGAGCCACTCAAGAGCCTCTGTGTCGCCGAGCTCATAGGCTTTCTGCAGATTAGCGCGGGCTTCTGACTTACGCCCCATTTCTCCCAAGGAAATGCCGATAAGCTTGTACGAGTCGGGATCGTTAGGATCAATCTTCTGTGCCTGAGTGGCAGTGAAAACGGCTTCCTCAAAGTGGCCGGTGCGAGTCTCAATGAGCGCCTTCTGGATGAGATACACATACTCATTGGGATTCACGGCCAAAGCCTTCTCTATATCGTTGAGAGCTTGCGGATAGAGGCGGGCCCGCAGCTCCGCATCCGACTTGTTGTAGAAGAATACATCGTTGAGTTTCTTCGTCCCGATAAGGTTTTCATATTCCTGGTAATCGACAGCCGCCTCCTTGTAGTAGCCATAGCGGTTATACTGGTTTGCGCGATAGAGAACATAAGGAGCCGCCTCCGACCGCAGTGGGCGTGCAAACATCACCACTGCACTATCGAGCAGAGCCAGAACCTGCGTGGAATCACCGCCGGCTTTCTCCAAAGCCCGTGACTGGCAGAAATAGTTCTCCGACGAGCGGAAGGAGGTCTTGTTGATTTGATCGTATGTGTCGGCAGCCTCTGCATATCGGCGGAGAGCATAAAGACACTTGCCTTTCTGCATAAGGAAGAGCGGAGAAGGATTGAGCGAATAGGCCTGCTCGCTTTCGCTGAGAGCGCGATTGAGATCCCAATCCTTGTATTGCTGATAGGCTTTATTCTGATTCAGATTGTAAAGCACTGTACTCATGGCATTGTGAACATCTGCCTTGTCGGAGCACACTTGCAGCGCCTTGTCGTAATCGGCCTCAGCCAAGGAGTACTGACCGGTGCCGGCATAGAACTCTGCACGCTCGGTGTAACCAAAGAAATCCTCCGGGTATTTCTCGATGAAATCGGCTAAATTGGTCAGATACGAGAGAGTGTCCTTGGCATTCCGAGTGAGCAGGTATATATAGCTGGCCGCTTGTTCCTTGACGGCGGGCAGTTGCTTGGGAATATAGATGTTCTGCAGCGAGATATCAGCTGCCGACATAGTGCTGACTTCCAAAGCCTCATTGAACTCTATGCCTATTGCATAGGTTTTAGAGGATTCGCTCGTCGGGCTGCGCTGGATAACGCCCACCACTTCGCCATTGTTGTTGAGCAGAGGACATCCGGCAAGAGCGCCATCGGCTGCGCGGTCAATGGTGTAGTAAGTAAGTCCGCTGTGTTCAGGAGCCTCGGCAATGGTCACCTCTATAGACTGAGTCTTGCCTTTGCCTTGCGGTTTCAGGATGATAGCTTTGTTGCCCACCGACAATTTACCGTTGGCTATCGGGAACGGCGGCATGCCGGCGTTGTCAACAGTGAAGCGCACCACGTCGTAAAGGTCGTTGGCTCCGGTGATTCGCTTGGCTTGCGTTTTCTTGCCTTTGGCATCGGTAACAGTAGCTTTGGCTGCGTGCTTGAAAATGCTGTATACGCTGAGTATCTCTATTTCGCCTTCAGCGGTCTTTATAGCAAAGCCGGTGCTCTCGCCTATTGTGCTGCCATCAGCTTTGGCTGTGCTTATCTTGACAATTGACAGGCCTGCCTTTTTGTCTACAGCACCCGCTGAGAAAGCATATAGATAAGAGAATAGAAAACAGAAAAAGATGGAAAGGACTTTTCTACTGTGGTTTATCATAGATGTAAAAGATTTTTTGCGTTTGATATGGCGGCGGGCGTTATGTCTGCTCCCGAAAGCATCTGAGCTATTTCTTGTATGCGGTCTGCATCGGCAAGCGGCTCGATATGGGTGCGTGCCACGCCAGAGGTTTCTTCCTTATATACACGATAGTGTTGGCTCCCGCGGGCTGCAATCTGCGGGTTGTGAGTAATACTTATTACCTGAGCGTTGGGTAGCTGCTGCATTACTGTAGCCATCTCGTCGGCTATGCGTCCCGACACGCCAGTGTCAATCTCGTCGAAGATGATGGTGGGAAGATTGTAGCTTTGCACCGACAGCATTGCCTTGAGAGTTAACATTAGTCGCGCAATCTCACCTCCGGAAGCAATCTTCTCGATTGGGCGCGGCGGCATATTTTTGTTGGCGCTGAAGAGCAGTTGCACTCTCTCTTGTCCTCGCGGCGAGAGTTCGGGAAGCGGAGTGATTTCCACTGTCACTGTGGCAGCCGGTATGCCCAGCGGCTTTAGGCGTGCTGTGAGTTGAGCGGCGATCTCATCAGCAGCTCCACGGCGGGCTGCGGTGAGGCGCTGAGCGGTAGCCAAAGCCTGGTGGTGCAGTTCCTCTGTTTTTTTCTCTTTTTCCAGAAGAATCTCGTCGTGATTTTCTATGCTGTTGAGTTGGTCGTGCAAATTCTGTTGCATATCCAGCAACTCGGCAACGCTGGCTTTGTGGTATTTCTTCTGCAACGAATAGATAATGTTAAGGCGGTCGCTTACCTGCTCAAGCCTATCGGGGTCGAAAGAAATATCATTGGCGGCCAGAGTGCTCTCAATATCGTCTATCTCGATGTTGCTATCCTCAATCCGCTGTGCCAGTTGGTCGGCAAGCGGAAAGACCCTCGCAGCTTTCTCCAGAGACTGGCGAGCGCTGTGCATGTTGCTGGAGATTGTGTCCAGCAGATTTCGCGTTTCATATATTGTCTGCTTGATGCTCTCTGCATTTTCAAGCACCAGCAACTCACTCTCCAATTCTTCCTGCTCACCGTCGGTAAGGTTGGCAGCCTTCAGTTCCTTATGCTGAAACTGTATATAGTCCAGGTTGTTGCTGCTTTGCTCAGCCTCTTTTTGGAGGAGCTGCAACTCCTGCCGTGCTGTTTGGTATTGCCTGTATTCTGATTGATAGACGTTAAGAATCTCGGCATCGTTTGCCACAGTGTCAAGCACATTCAGCTGGAAATCCGCATTGTTGAGCAATAGGTTTTGGTGCTGAGAGTGGATGTCGATGAGCAAAGGACCAATATCCTTGAGCACAGCGAGCGTGGCAGGAGTGTCGTTGATAAACGTGCGGCTCTTGCCCGTATCGGTAATTTCGCGACGGATGATGCACTCGCCGTTATCTATATCGTAGTCGGCGAGGTATTGAGTAGCCACGAAATCATTTACAAGGAACGTAGCCTCCACCACACATCGCTTGGCGCCAGGACGAATCACCGCAGTATCTGCCCTATTGCCCAAAAGCACCGACAGCGCTCCGAGCAGAATGCTCTTACCTGCGCCAGTCTCTCCGGTTATAACAGTAAACCCTGACAGGAAATCGATGTCAAGGTTTTCTATTAATGCGTAATTCTGTATGTGGAGATGCTGGAGCAAGGTGATTTCGGATTTAGGGTTATTTAAGAATCTGTTTCCAGTAGGCAGACTGCGAAGCATTGAGCTTAACGAGAAGATCGTAGACAGGCTGTTTGTTGCTTTCGGTGCCTTGTCCGCGGTAAACGCCCACTAGTTCGTCGCGCTTGTATTCAGTGAACAGCTGCGGCCAGAAACTGAGCGGTTTGTTGTCACGGGCTTCCTTGAGCAGGTTCATCGACTCCGTGATGGCATTCCGCGCCAAGTCGGGATTCTCTGTCATATTGTCGAGTCCTTCGCGATGGTACTTATATTGTAGTTGCCGGAACGGCGAGAACTTCTCTTCAAGATAGTCATTGATGAGGGCGAAGCGGTTGCTGGAATCATCAAAAGATTTCCAGCCCTTGACGTTAAGCTCCTGCGAATTGTTGACTACCGTCATAGCCTTTTCCAGAATTTCCGTTCCTCCCAGCGGCGACATCGTGTCGAGGTCGATGCCAATAATGAAATAGGCATAGAAAGCAAGGAGTGCAGTGAGGGAATTATTGATATTCTCATCGCTGAAGTCCAGTTGGTCAAACTCGTGGAAGTTAAAGTTAAAATCCTTGTCCTTGCGACTGAACGTTACGGTATTATATGTTGAACCGTAAACGGGTCGTTGGATGCTGATGTATCCTTCACCGGAAGTAAGTCCTGTGTCGCTGTTGTATTTGGAAAGGATGATGTTGAATACGCACTTTATGCGCTCGTTGTTGTTAAACTGGAGGTTGGTCCAATGCCGCTCGTTAAGGAATGCGGTGACTGATTCCTTAAGGTTATCGAACACGGCCTTGTTTGTGCCGTCGATGCGCGAAGTGTTAATCTCCACGGTGGCATTTAACTCCTGAGCCTTTGTTTCCATTAACAAGGGGGGGAGCATAACGCAAAATAGCGCAAGGGCAATAAGGCGATTAACCATTGGACAAATGGCTTTGAAGTGTATTAACGATGTCTGCTGCCACATCAGCCTTGGATTTCAAGGGGAAATCCTCTTTCTTTCCGTCGCGACTGATGATGGAAACCTTATTGGTGTCGTAGTTGAAGCCGGCACCTTCGTCACGCAGGGAGTTCAGGACGATGAAGTCCAGATTTTTCTTCTCTAGTTTATGCTGGGCGTTGGCCTGTTCGTTGTCGGTCTCAAGAGCGAAGCCTGCCAGAATTTGACGGTCACTCTTCATACGTCCAAGAGTTGCAGCTATATCCTGAGTTGGTTTCAACTCAAGGATCTGCGCTCCCTTTTCGCGCTTTATCTTTGAGCCGGCCTTGGTCTCGGGAGTGAAATCTGCCACCGCCGCACTAAGAACGGCTGCGTCGCAGGACGGGAAAATCTCTGTTGCGCTACGGTACATCTCATCGGCGCTTTCAACCTTGGTAAGCGTGACGAGAGGATGGCTGATGCTAAGATGAGTGGGGCCGCTCACAAGCTGCACGTCGGCGCCGCGGTCGGCACACTCCTTAGCAATGGCGTAGCCCATCTTTCCACTGGAATAGTTGCCAATGAATCTCACTGGGTCAATCTTCTCGTAGGTAGGACCGGCAGTGACTAATATCTTCTTTCCTGCCAACGGCTGGTTGGCGGCGAAGTACTGCTGGAGCGATTGGAAGATATCCTCCGGCTCTTCCATGCGACCTTTTCCCACAAGATGGCTTGCCAGCTCGCCTTCAGCGGGCTCCAGGATGATGTTGCCATAAGAGCGCAGCGTCTGCAGGTTGTTCTGAGTAGTGGGATGAGCAAACATGTCAAGATCCATCGCGGGAGCCACAAAAACCGGTGCTTTCATCGACAGATAGGTGGTCACAAGCATATTGTCAGCGATACCGTTGGCCATCTTGCCGATGGTGGAAGCTGTAGCTGGTGCTACCACCATTGCGTCGGCCCATAAGCCAAGATCCACATGACTATGCCAGCTGCCGTCGCGCTGAGCAAAAAATTCGCTGATGACAGGTTTGGATGTAAGTGCGGACAAGGTAACCGGCGTGATAAACTCTTTGCCGGCAGGAGTGATGACTACCTGCACCTCGGCTCCGGCTTTGATGAGCAGTCGGATGAGCGTGCAAGCCTTATAGGCTGCTATGCTGCCGGTGATGCCTAATACTATATGCTTACCGCGTAGCATGGACTTGGAACTTTGTGGATTAAACTTAAATTCTTGATTATCTCAAGAGAAAAGGTCTTTAGGTCTGGCGGAGTTGTTGCGCACCATATTGCTGGCGTTGAGCTTAATCTGGGCGAGCACATTCTTGGTGCTTTGTGCAAAGTCGCCCTGCTGTATCCAGCTGTAATAGCCCGGATCTTTAACAAAGATGTCGCTAACACGCATACCCTTGTACTTGCCAAAGTTGAAAACAATCTCATTAGCATCATTGTAAACCAGTCGGCCGGCAAGGTCTGCGTTGCGGTTATTGCGTGAAAACTCTGCCAGCCACTCTATGTCGTTCTTCAATTCATCGCCATAGTGGTCAAGCTGAGCTTGGAGCACCTCATAGGTTGCCTGAGTGTCGTTAGCAGCAGCGTGGGCTCCTTCCAAATCTTTGTTACAGTAGAATTTATACGCGGCAATGAGAGTGCGGCGCTCCATCTTATGGAAGATATTCTGCACATCAACAAAGCGGGCGTTAGTAAGGTCGAGATTTACTCCGGCGCGTAGCATCTCCTCTACTAGCAGTGGAAGATCAAAGTGATTAGAGTTGAATCCGGCATAGTCGCAACCCTTGAAACGGTTAGCTAACTCCTGAGCAACGTCCTTAAACTGAGGGCAGTCCTTTACATCTTCGTCGGTAATGCCATGAACTTCTGTCGCTTCCTTCGGAATGGGCATTCCCGGATTTATGCGCAAAGTCTCCGCGTGTTCGTTGCCGTTAGGCTCCACCAGTATGTAGGAAATCTCCACGATACGGTCGTGGGTTATACTGGTGCCTGTTGTCTCGAGGTCAAAGATAACAAGGGGCTTGCTGAGATTAAGTTTCATGTCGGTACCCGTTGTGTTTTTCTAGTTAGTGATAAGCAGCGGCATCAGCAGCATCAACACATTGAAGTTCTCCTCCTGCTTTGACGGAAGGATAAGTCCTGCACGGCTGGGGTCAGAGAGCTGAATGATGGCTTCCTCTGTATCGAGGCGGCCCAGCAATTCTTGTAGGAAGTTGCCCTGGAAACCAATCTTGATGGGCATTCCTTCATACTGACAGATAATATGCTCCTCGGCCGACTGTGCATAGTTGTTGTTCTCTGCAGTGATGGTCAGCTTGTCAGCTTCGAACTGCAGTTTCACCAGACAGGTGCTTTGGTCGGCAACAACCATTACTCTTCGCAGAGCGCTCATGAGCGAGTCGCGGTCTAAGGTGGCAATGCGGTCGTTGTTCTGCGGAATCACCTTTTTATAATTGGGATAGGCCTCCGATACAAGGCGACAGTGCATCACATAGTCACCCATATCAAAGGTGGCGTTGCCTGCGGCGTAAGTGCTAATGTTTATTGTGGTGATGCTCTTGTCAAGCACCGAACGGATAACCGCTACGGGCTTTTGTGGCATGATAAAGCTGGTGGTCACGCCATTGGTGTCGCAGGTGATGAGAGAGCGAACCAGCTTGCGGCCGTCGCTGGCTACGATAGCAAACTCATTGGGGGCGATGTCAAAGAAGATACCTTGCATGGCGATGCGTGCATCATCGCTGGCAGTAGCCACGGCAGCATTTGTCAAAGCCTTGCCAAGAGCAGTTGCATCTACGGGGAACGAAGCCGTCTCGCCTTCATTCTTCTTGAGAAGCGGGAATTCATCGGCGCTCTCTCCCTGGAACACGATGTGTCCGTTCAGGTACTTCAGGTCAATCTGCAGACTGCTGGTGTTGACATCCAGCGTGATGGGCTGCTCGGGCAGCACTTTGAGGATGTCGAGGATGCGCTTGGCATTGACAGCAAAGCTGCTGTCGCCACTCGACTCGATAAGCTGCAGGGTGCTCGTCAGGGTGATTTCCTTGTCGGTGGCACGCATGTTGAGAGTGCTGTCTTTTATCTCAAACAGCACACATGAAAGGATTGGAATACTATTTTTGGCAAGAATGACCTTGTCCAGATTTTGCAGGTGGCCGTAAAGTTCTGCGCTATTTACAATGTATCTCATAATGCTTAAGTGTTTTTATTTGGTACAAAGGTACATCTTTTTCACGAAATAAGAACATATTAAGAGAAAAATATATGTCTTTTCACAAAAAAACATCGTAAATGTACCACAATAAAATAAAAAAGTGGTAACTTTGCGACACAATAGAAACAAAAAAGAGTTTGTAATATGCAAGTAGAAATTGAAGGAACAATTATCAAGATTATGGAGATGCGTACCGGCACTAGTTCACGTACCGGAAATACCTGGCAGCGCCAGGACTACCTGATCGAAACCCCGGGGCAGTACCCCAGAAAGTGTTTGTTTACCGTCGCCGACGGCAATATAGCGTTGTTCAATCTGCAAGTGGGACAGCGTTATAAGGTCACCATCTCCATCGATGCTCATGAGTATCAGGATCGCTGGTTCAACGACTTTAGAGCCATCGGCATTAATATGCCCGACGCCACTCCGTCAGTTGGCACTGCCGGGGAACCGCCAATAGGCGCACCGCTTCCCCCACCTGCTGAACCTGCTGCTAATCCAAGCGACAGCGCTCTGCCTTGGGAGGCGTAAAAGCTCCTCCTCTCCAGTGCTTCCGAACTTCCGTGTTTTTGAAATTTTAGAAATTTAAAATCAAGTATTATGCCTACTATACAAGGAAAAATAATCAAAGCTTTTGAACCGCGTTCAGGTCAAAACGAAAAGGGTGAATGGTTCACTCAGGATTTCCTGCTTGAGTCTTACGACCAGCCATATAGCCGCAAGTGCCTCTTCAATGTGTGGGGCAAGGAGCGACTGATGCAGTTTAATCTCAAGGAAGGCGATGATGTGGCAGTAGATATCGATATCGATGCCCGCGAATATAACGGCCGCTTCTATAATTCGGTACGCGCATGGCGTGCCACCCATATCCCTGCTCCACAGATTCAGCCCACTTCAGACGTTGGTGCACCGCTTCCGCCGCCGCAGGAACCCCCAATCGGTATCGCTACCGTTGCAGAAGAACCCCAACAACTTGATCCTCTCGGTGGCGGTGATACCACTGAGGACCTTCCCTTTTAATACATAACTGTTGCTATTATATTAATCCGCGCAATGCCGCTTTTTAGTGCTTTGCGCGGATTAATTGTATGATGTCGTCCACCGCCATCTGCTTCTGTTCTCCACTTGCCATATCCTTCACAGAGATAAGCCCAGACTCCATCTCGCTCTCACCTACTAGGGCCACAAACGGCACACTGATAGCGTTAGCATAGCTCATCTGTTTCTTCATCTTCACGCTGTCGGGATAAATCTCGGTGCGGATACCTGCCTGCCGCAACTGACTGGCTATTTTCAAACAATAGGCAGCCTCGGCAGTGCCGAAGTTTATAAACAGAATCTGGGCGCTTTGTATAGCATCCTGAGGATATAGATTCAGTTGATTCAGAACATCATAGATTCGGTCGGCGCCAAACGAGATTCCTACGCCGCTGAGACCGGGCATACCAAAGATGCCGGTGAGATTATCATAACGTCCACCGCCGGTGATAGAGCCTATCTCCACATCCAGAGCCTTGACTTCAAAGATGCAACCGGTGTAGTAGTTCAGGCCGCGGGCAAGTGTCAAATCAAGGGCTATCTCGTTCTTCAGTTCTAACGGCTTCAAGGCTTCAAGCACAGTCTTCACTTCTTCCACTCCCTTGCTGCCGGTTTCGTCATCTTTAAGCATCTCTGCTATAGCAGCGAGTTGGCTGTCGTTGTCTCCGCTTATTTCAAACAGAGGCTGCAACTTGGCGATACTCTCCTCGTTCACTCCGCTATTGGCAAGCTCAGCCTTGACGTTGTCTATACCGATTTTATCGAGCTTATCAATCGCCGTGGTTATCTCCACTATCTTATCGGGCTGCCCGATGTAGTTGGCCATACCGGTAAGTATCTTGCGGTTGTTGATGCGTATGCTCACTCGTATTCCGAACCTTGTGAATACCGTGTCGATTATCTGCATCAACTCCACCTCGTTGAGCAGTGAGTCGCTGCCCACCACGTCGGCATCACACTGGTAGAACTCACGGTATCTGCCTTTCTGCGGGCGGTCTGCCCTCCACACGGGCTGTATCTGATAGCGCTTGAAAGGCATCTGCAATTCCTCACGATGCTGCACCACATAGCGTGCAAACGGCACTGTGAGGTCATAGCGCAGTCCTTTCTCACATAGTTGAGCTGCCAGTCTGCCCGAGGCTCCTTCGTTGAGGTCTTCGTCGGTTATTCCGCGCATAAAGTCACCCGAGTTCAGTATCTTGAAGAGCAACTTGTCGCCTTCCTCTCCGTATTTCCCCATCAGGGTGGAGAGATTCTCCATAGCGGGTGTCTCTATCTGACGGAATCCGTACAGGGCATATACTTCACGGATAGTGTTGAAGATATAGTTGCGTTTCGCCATTTCTATGGGCGAAAAGTCGCGCGTTCCTTTAGGTATGCTTGGTTTGTTCATCTTTCTTCTGCTTCTTTATTGCTATTACTGCTGCGCCCACAAAGACTATGAGCAATAGTATTATGGCGATATATGCAATTGTTTCTGTCACTCCTACCGATGCAGGCTTATATTCCATGTGTACCAGGTGTTTACCTGAAGGCACGTAGGCTGCCCTGAGCACATAGTTCACACGCCCCAGTTCCAGAGGTTCTCCATCTATAGTGGCAGTCCAACCCGGATAGTATATCTCAGAGAACACTACCACACCACCGGTCGTCGATTCCACCTCATATTCCAGTTCGTTGGGCTCATATTTGAACAGCGCCACCTTGGCCATACTGTCCACCTTGCTGACAGAGCTCTTGTCCAGCACATCTTTGAAACTCTTGTCTGCCACAGCCTCATTGTGTATGTCTATCTTGGAGAGAGCCTCTATCTCTTTGTTGGGAGAATCTACATAATTGATTTTGCTTACAAACCATCCGTTGCCCATAGCAAAGGGGTTCTGCACAGCAAATTTCTTGCCTTCTCCGGCACTCACGATGAAGTATTTGTCGTTAAGCATATTCAGCACGGGGAACAGGCTGTCGCCTTTCACCGAAGCCAGATCGCCCTGACTGTCATTGAGAGCATTGACGACAGCTGGCATCTCCTTACCTATGTGCCTGTCAATAAGGTCTTGATAACGACCCAGTTTCACGGCGCTATAACCGCCGATACTCTTGTGGAAATAGGACGTCTCGTTCTCGTTAAACGTATTGGTGGTAAAGTTTAGCACCCTAAAGTTCAGATCCTTGTCCTGCAGAATCTGCTCGTCGGCCTCACTCTTCACGAAAGCATTGTTGATGTCCTCAGGCATTACAAACATCTCATCGTTCAGATAACGCTTGTTGACTCCATACATATCCACCAGGCACAGCACTGCCAGTGCGCCTGTCACCACTACGCCCTTCAACTTCTTCTTAGCGTAGAACATTATCAGCGCTGCGCCGAGCAGCACGTATATCAGGCTTCTCCATGCATCCGCTGTGAATATTGCCTCCCTTACGTTAGTGAGATCGTTCAATATCTCGGGGTACTGTGTCAGTTGTGCCAGCTCGGTCTGGGAAGCGAACGGTGCGTTCATTCCGGGGAACAATGCGTAGAGCAGGGCCGTGCCACCTACCAAGGCCAGACTAATCCAGAATTTCCACATCCCCTTGCCGAGGCACTCAGTGCGCTCTTTGAGCACTTTGGCCAGCGCCATAATGCCCAGCAGCGGAATGGTGAACTCCGCAATGACCAGTATTGACGATACCGTACGGAATTTGTTGTATAATGGCACATTGTCGATACACCACTGTGTCAGTCCCATAAAGTTGTGACCCCACGACAGAAGCACCGAGATAATCGTGGCTATCAGCAGCGCCCATTTCATCGGACCTTTCACCACGAAGAGTCCTAGTACGAACAATAGCATTATGATAGCTCCCACATACACTGGTCCCGCCGTGCCGGGCTGATCGCCCCAGTACATGCTAATCCCATTATAATACTGAGAATACTGTCCTTTCTCCATCGCGATGTCGCTTTGTGACAGCGGCACTGATGCGCCTCCCTTGGAGTTGGGAATAAGCAGTGTCAGAGTCTCATCTATGCCGTACGACCACTGAGTGATATACTCTGCGGTAAGTCCCGATTTCTCGGAGCTGCCCTCCGCTGCCAGTTCGCTGCGACCCCTCATCGTTTCCTTACTGTACTCGTAGGTATGATACAGGTTCGAGAGATTTGCGCAAATAGCTATGATAGCTGCTATCACCATCGTTGCCGTTCCCTTCCAGAAAGGCTTCATCTGCTTGTTGCGTATCGCCATCAAGAGGTAGGCCAGCCACATCAGGCCCATCACCGGCAGGAAGTAGTAAGTCATCTGCAAGTGATTGCTCAGTATCTGGAAAGCCAGGAATAGTGCCAGCACCGCACCACCCCAGAGATAATTCGTTGACGATTGACCATTGACCATTGACCATTGACCATTGGGTCCTTCTCCTTTCTTCCCTATTCCTTTAAAGCACAGCACCATACCCGCTATCGTGGGCGGGATAAAGGCCAGCGTAAGCAACTTCCAGATATGCCCCGCGCCTATAATGATGAAGAAATACGAGGAGAAAGCCCAGGCCACAGCGCCCAGCACCGAGAGCAGCGGCTTGTAACCCATCGCACGCATTAGGATATAGAATCCCAGCAACAGTATGAATACATACATCACCACCGTGGGCAGCCCCAGCTCATACACGCTACGCATAGTGTCAAGCGTGGTGCGCGAACTGTACGACGGCGACATCTGATAGGTAGGCATACCGCTAAACAGGGCGTTGGTCCAGCGAGTCTCCTCGCCGGTTCGCTCGTGGTACTGCGTCAGCTCCTGCCCGCTACCTATCGCTCCCGTGTGGTCGGAACCCGAGAGAACCAATCCGTCGCTCACCGGCGACAGGAAATATACAAAGCCAATGACGATAAACAGCACTACCGCTGCCGCATCAGGCCAAATCTTCTTGAATACTCGTTCCATATTTTCGTCTTCGTTATCGTTTTCGTTCAATGTTCAATGCTCAATGCTCAATGTTCAATGGTATCAGTACCTATAATTTTCTGCTTTGAAAGGTCCCTCCACATCCACTCCGATGTAGGCGGCCTGCTCCGGAGTCAATCGGCTCAGATGGGCACCTATCCTTTCCAGATGCAGGCGAGCCACTTCCTCGTCCAGCTTCTTCGGCAGGGTGTACACACCAATGTTGTAGCGGTTGTTAAACAACTCTATCTGCGCCAACGTCTGGTTGGTGAAAGAGTTGCTCATCACGAAACTCGGATGTCCTGTGGCGCACCCCAGGTTCACCAGTCGGCCATCGGCCAGCAGCGTGATGTGATGCCCGTCAGGGAAGCGGTAGCTGTCCACCTGCGGCTTGATGTTAGTGCGCTTGATGCCGTCCACCTGCTTCAGTTTCTCTACCTGTATCTCCGAGTCGAAATGACCTATGTTGCATACTATTGCCTCGTCGGGCATGCGGCTCATGTGCTCCACGGTTATCACGTCTATGTTGCCTGTGGTCGTCACAAAGATGTTGCCCCTTGGGGCAGCCTCGTCCATTGTCACCACCTCATATCCCTCCATTGCGGCCTGCAGGGCGCAGATGGGATCTATCTCCGTCACCAGCACATGGGCGCCGTAGCTCTTCAGGCTCTGTGCGCATCCTTTGCCCACGTCGCCGTAGCCAGCCACCACTGCCACCTTGCCTGCAATCATCACGTCGGTGGCGCGCTTGATGCCGTCCACCAGACTCTCGCGGCAACCGTAGAGGTTGTCAAATTTGCTCTTGGTCACCGAGTCGTTCACGTTGAAGGCGGGGAATAGCAGTTCGCCTTTCTCCTGCATGTTGTAGAGGCGGTGCACGCCCGTCGTCGTCTCTTCCGACACGCCCTTGATGCTGCGTGCCGTCTCATGCCAGCGACGCGGCTGTTCCTTCAGAACCCGCTTGAGCAACAACTTCAGTTCGCGCTCATCGTCGCTGTCCGACGGGGTGTCCAGGATGCTCGGGTCCTCTTCCGCCTTCACTCCGAGGTGGATCATCAGCGTGGCGTCGCCGCCATCGTCCACTATCATGTTGGGATACTGCTGGCCGCTGCCCTCGAAGTTCATTGCTTGCAGTGTGCACCACCAGTAGTCCTGCAGACTCTCTCCCTTCCAGGCGAACACCGGTGTGCCGGCTTCGGCCATGGCGGCGGCAGCGTGGTCCTGCGTGGAGTAGATATTACATGAGCACCATCTCACCTCTGCTCCCAGCGCTTTGAGCGTCTCTATGAGCATCGCCGTCTGTATGGTCATGTGGAGCGATCCCATGATGCGGGCCCCTTTCAGGGGTTTGCTCTCCCCGTATTTAGCACGGAGCGCCATCAGTCCCGGCATCTCATGCTCTGCAATCCTTATCTCTTCGCGTCCGAAGGCAGCAAGACTCAAATCCGCCACCTTGTAGGGCAAACTGCTAAAAAGCGATTCCATATTTTAATTCTTCAATTTCACGATTTCACGATTTCACAATTTCCATTATCGTCTTTCAAGTTTTGAAAATTGCGCGGCAAAAGTACAAAAAGTTAGTGGAATAGCCAAATTCGTAGGGAAAAAGGTTACTCCACCAAAGTGAAATTTATAATATATTAAATTATGTACGCGCGCGCAAGAGCGAGAGCACATATACAGGGGCAAACTCCCTGCTACTACGGATTTACAGTCTCACACCCACCGATGCGTTGATGAACCAGTCGTTCAGATGGCCATGCATGGCGCGATGCTTGTAGTTGAAGTTGTTGAACTGGCCATTGGCATTGATGAAATAGCGACTCCAATTGTAGGTTATCGAGAGGCGGGTGGTGAAGTTGAGCGCGAGGCGGTTGTTGCGTGAATTCGATCCCGTGCTCTCTATCCAATACTTGTCTGGTGACAATTCTGGATATTCCGCATTCTCGTCTTCCAACAATGCAAGGGCATAATCCGTGAGGTGTTCGTGAGCAACTTCTTTCACATTGCTCGTGTAGGTGTTGATTTTGGTGCGGTTGAGCAGTGTCACCATCGGCATCGCCATCGCACTGATCAGCCATCCCTTGGCGGGCACGAAGTTGTAGGCATATCCACCGCCTACACTCACCTGGTACTGGCGCAAGCGTCCTATGCCGTCCATCTCATAGATGAGTTCAGCATTGCGGGGATCGTTATACTTAAAGTCGGCA
This sequence comes from Bacteroidaceae bacterium, assembly GCA_017616915.1. Taxonomy (GTDB): domain Bacteria; phylum Bacteroidota; class Bacteroidia; order Bacteroidales; family Bacteroidaceae; genus UBA6382. Next base: position 5,088 of record JAFZXF010000019.1, on the reverse strand, counting down.
TAGTAAGCCATCAGTCCTACGATAGGTGAACCGGCAGAGCGCACTTGGTAGGTCTTCTGGCTGTAGGCGGCTGCATAGGAGAACTTCTTGTGGTTAAAGATGTAGCAACCGTCAAATATCAGCGTCTGAAGTTTTACAGGTGAGGCAAACGGTTCCTTTTCTGTATAGTTCCATGACTCAGGGTCACCCCAATCGGTGAAGAAATCCTCTTCTGTCTCTGCGTAAGGATCGTCAATCCATCTGAATTTTGCAGCACCGGCATAGTGTATTCTCGCATTTTTTGCCTTGAACTTGTGCCAACGCAGATTGAGGCTGTACCACCTGCCTGCAGTTCTGAGAGAGAGGTTCTGTCCCTTGTCGCCGCCCACGGGGAAGGAATAGCTGGCACTGAGGCCTTTGTAGCCCACTTTCACGCCCAACGAGGTTGACACGCGAGTCATGATTCGTGGGTCGGTGGCCATGTCGCCCACTCCCATGATAAGGGGCATCGTACCTCCTCCGTCAAACAATTCAGCACCGTCGATGGTGGAGTGCATCTGGAGGTCAGTCTGCGCCACACGGCTCTTGATACTAATCTGCCAAGGCTGCTCGGGAGTCTTGATGTAGTTGGTGTCCACGCCATGCACCATGGTGGCATCGGCGATTTTCTTTACATGGTGAAGGATGTTCTTCTTTCCACCTTCTTCTTGTGCCATACCTATTGAAGTGATGAGCATAGCACACAGGGTAATCATGATTTTACGTTTCATTGTGATAGATTTAATATGGTGTTACATTTTCATTGCCTCGGTGACGGAGTGCAGGAGTCCTCTTGCTGCTTCATAATACTTCAGCGTTACCGACTCACCTGCTTTGCGGCCGTAGATGACGAGCGGCGTGTTGCCCGACGATGACAGCGTAATCGTGCCACGGCACTCTTCACCCACAAAGACTCCCACGATATTGCCCGCTGTGGCAGGGAGGCGATTCTCCGACAGGAGACTCTCTGCTACCACCGTCTTCACCACGGGATACTTGGCAGAGCCGTACGTGAACTCTGCGATGTAGTCCTCGTCAATGCCGATACTGATATCCGAGTCCAGGTTGATGTCGTCCGTCAGTGTGAAGATGTGCTTCAACCTATCGTTGTAGTATTGCAGCGACATGTTCACCGTTTCCGTGCCCGTCTCGTTGCCGTATGCCTTCATCAGGAACTTGGTGCTGCTCGACTCTTCACTGCCGACAATGACAGCCGGACTTGCCAGTCCGCGCAGTTCTCCGTTCACGAAGAGAGCCATCAGGTCGCCGTCGGAGACGAACGGCTGCAGCGTCTCCTCTATCTGAACCATCAGGGTGGTCCAGTTCTCGTACTTCGTTGCGTCTGGCTCCGTCCAGGCAGGGCGTGTCTGGTTATAGGTCCAGTCAACCTTCCACATAGGGGCCTCGCTGACATGAGTCATTGTGTAGATTTTCTTGCTGTCATCGTCGCTGCTGCAAGCCCCCAGTATGAGGCTTGCGAGCAGAACGAACAAATACTTTATATTATTCATAATTGCTTGTTTTTGCGTTATTACGTTATATCGTTATCACGTTATTACCGTATGTCGTCATCACGTCATTTCACAACTATCTTCTTTCCGTTGAAGATATAGATGCCCTTCTGCTTGGGCTTCTGCGGCAGCTGGATACCTGAGATGGTGTACCACTTGCCGTTCTCATAGTTGGAACCGGCTTGACCTTCGGTGCGTGCGAAGTTGATAGCCGTAGGCTCGTCAGGCGTACCGACGACGGCATTCCTCTCGAAGGTCATCACCTCTTCAGTAGAAGCGACTATCTCGCCGCCGCGCTCGATGGCGAACCAGATGTCATGCTGGCTGTCACCGGCAATGCTCATGAAGGAGATGTTCTTCCCTTCTTCGGAGAGATTGAGGGTGGTCGCTCCCACTTCCTCGCCGTTAGCGTAGGCTATCAGGATATCACCTTCCTCAGGCTCGAAGCCTTCAACCATGGCGCTCAGACTCATGGTAGAGCAGCCGTATGCCTTGGAGGCGCTGCGACTTGAAGCTACCGACCAGTCTTCACGGAAGTTGCTGTTCAGGTCGTAGTACGGATAGGTGAAGGCAGTGCTGTCGGCCTTGTGGAGCAGCATGTAGCCCTCGCCGGGCTTCATGTACTGCAAGCTTCCACGCCAGCGTCCTACGTTGCCCGACTTGGTGAAGTAGGCAAACTCGGTGTGACTCTTAATCACGTCGCCCTCCTCAGCCTGGTCGTAGTAGTCGCTCAGGGCGGTCTCTACAGTCAGGTTGGTCATCGGCGTGTAGCCAATGGCGTTCCAGCCTTTCTTCAGCGTGATGGTGCGTGCATCCTTCTGCTTTATCACGGTGCCTTCAACGGGGAACGTGCATTCCTTCTGCACCTTGATGGCATACGCATTCTTCGGAGAGATGACCACGTTCTTCGTTGCGCCTGATGCCAGCCAGTTGCCGTTCTCATAGGTCAGCGTCAGGCCGCTGCTCATGTCGGTCAGGATGTCGCCTTCCGTCCAAGGCATGTTGTCGAGCAGTTTGTTCAGGTTGAACAGGCTCTCGCTCTGTACGTTGAACGATACCCAGTTCCAGCCCTTCTTCAGCTGGAAGTTCTGTATGAAGGTTTCTCCGCCGTTGAAGCGTACCGGTGTATCGGTGCCCAGTACGGCCGACTTCTCGAACTTGATGCTATCTCTTGTCGTCAGCACCAGCTCGCGTCCTGTGCTGTACTGCCACAGGCGGAAGTATAGTTTGCGGCCACTGGCCTGATTGTCGTAAACGGTCAGATACAGACCGGTCTCGCCAGTCTGGGCGTTGTGACTGATGTTAGCGAAGCCGTGACATACGCCTTCTTTGTCGAAGACGCCCACGATGTCGCGTGCATCGGTGTCGAGCTCATCGTAGAGATATACCTGTCCGCTGATGCTCATGGAGTTCTCCAGGAGTTCGCTGTCTATGTTCTGTGCCCAGTCAGGCTGATCGCCCTCTACCGTCAGGTTGAGGTAGAACGGCTCGGTGATACCATCCTCGTCGGTCAGATAGAGGATTTCGTTATACGTACCGATATTCAGATTCTTGCTGGCCGTTGCCGTGACATAATCCATCGTCTCCGGTGCAATCACGTCGTTGTATTTGTCGAGCGTGAGCCAACGCGGGCAGTTCTCAATGGTGTAAGTATGGTTCACAGCGCTGTTGTTGTAGAACGGCAGTTGGCATCCCTCACCGCTACCATACTTGATGGTGGCATCCAGTCGGTTCACCAGCCACTGCAGGCTACTGTTGTTCACATAGTAGCAAGCCGTCTGCGGCGAAGCCATCGTGTTGCCGTTCTTGTCCTCGATGTCGCGCACCGTCACGTAGATGTTGCGGTGGTTCAGTCGGGCGGCATTCTCGTCAAGCTCTACCAGCAACTGGTTGCCCCTGCCGATGAAGCCGAACTTCAGGTTCTTTACCTCCTCGTAAGGTACCACGGGTGCTGCCGTCGATTGATCGAAGTGCGTCTTGACGACAGATTCATCATCGATGAACACATAATCGCGTACCAGCGTTTCGGTTGGTTCCTTCGTCTCTGGGTTGAGCTGATAGCGGGGCTGACCCTTGTCGTCCAGATAGATCTTCTTGCTGTAGGCGTAAGGCACCAGTTCCAGGTCGTTGTCCTTCTGACGCTCAATGCGGTCGAAACCAAGGTAGGTCAGCAGACCCTTCTCATCACCGTTCGGACTCTTCGTCGCGTAGGTGCTGATGAGTTGCTGCGGCAGTGCCTGCTCAAAGAACAGCAGTTCGTCGATGTTACCTGCCAGCCAGTTGCGTGTGTCAATGGTTGTGACATTATTCTTCTCATCAGCGATGTCGTACTGTGCCGCACCGATCATCGGGTGTCCGCCGCTGATACCGCCAAGACTATCGGCCTCGAAGGTTGTGCGCAATTCCTTATCTATATAGATGTTCGCCACGTTGCGTCCACGGTTCACGGTCATGGCGAAGTTGTGCCACTGACCGTCGCTCCAGTCGCCTGGCACCTGTTTAGCAAAGCCGTTCGAGCGGTACATCAGCTTATCGGCTTCGAAGGCAATGTTGAAGATGTTCTCCGCATTGACCTCTTTCTTCGAACCGGCACCGTTGCTAAGCAGCACACCACGTCCGTTGCGGTCGGTCTTGAACCAGAACATCAGCGTGTAGTCCTGCTCGCTGGTGCGGTTCAAGGCGTTCTTGTCAAGTTCCAGTCCGTGATCGGCGATGTCCAGGTGCAGTGACAGACCGCGTGGGATTGCCCACGAAGCACCAATCAGTTTCGCGTTGGCACCCTGGGTGTGGTCGGTCACATAGTCGCCCGAGCCCTCGTTCATCGGGTAGTAGTCCACGAGATCCTTCTCGTAGCCCGACAGTCGGCGGCTGCCGTAGGTCGTGCCGATGAGCATACCACTCATGGCACTATACCACAGGCGGGCTTCCATCATGCGACCCTCATAGTACTGGCTCTTCGAGCGGTCAAGCTCGTTGGTGCGACCGAAGATGAGTGGACCGGTACCAGTGTACAGGGCACTGAGCTTGTTGTGTCCAATCTCCACGCCGCCGTTGAAGAATGTCAGCGTGCTGTCCGTCTGGTTGATGCTGACAGCCACCTGTGTGAAGCCTTTCTTCACGATGGCCTCATCAGACGTGAACGTCTTGTCGTTCACCACAGCCTTCAGCTTGTAGTCACTGGTCAGCCACAGTTGCAGCTTCTGGCCGTTCGTGCCGTGTGAGAACAGCGGCATGTCGCGTCCCGTCTCGGCAGGCTTCACCATCAGGTCGATGGTCAGGTCCTTGCCGCTGAAGTTGCGCTTGGCCTCGCTTTCCACGCTGGCCTTGCCTTCAAACTGCACGCTCACCATCTCAGAGAGGTTGTCGTTGTTCACCTCGCCCTTCACCTCGAAGTTGGTGATGGCACTCAGATAGTTATATTCAATGTCTTCAGAGAAGTTAAAGATGATGTCGTCGCCGTTGGTCAGCAGACCGCTCTTCGGCTCTGGTGTGCCGAACAGTTGTGGACGGCGCGTGTCCTTGATACCGCTGATGATCTTCGACGGAGTAGTGAGGAAGT
>JAFZXF010000018.1 GCA_017616915.1 Bacteroidaceae bacterium | reverse complement strand
ATTTTTTTTTCGGCCCCTTTTTTGCCTGTATAGAGCCCACTAAACAATATTAGTAAAAACTTTACTAAAAATTCATTGCGAATGAAAATATTTTCGTAATTTTGCACGGAAAAAATATTCTCACCAAAATGAAAAAGTCTTTACTTTCACTAATTTGCGCACTTAGCGCCGTATGTGCTTCGGCACAAAACTATGCAGCAATTCCCGACACCATCTGGGGATGCCGCTATTTCTCTTATGACTACGATGCGAACTTCCCCTACACTTATGGAAATAAGAAGGGTTACTACGCAGCATCATGGCCAACAAAGGACAAAACCGATATGAGCTACTACGCCCGCATTCCGGAAGGACATGTGAAATGTAATTTGGTTTACAATCCGCGTGTAAACAGAGCCATCAACATGGACGTTACTGTCACTAATCAGACCACCGGGCGAGTAGTATATGAAAACAATATTACTGTCGCCAAAGCTACTGCTGGCGGCGAACTTACTATGGAGCTGATTCCTGATATGGTATTTACCTCCGACACATGGTACAAAATTAATCTACGTGCTCATGACGACAAATACAACAGCGCACCGTCGCGAATAATCCAACTATTGTTCAATCGCGAAGTTGACAAACCTGCCGTAGCAGTTAACGAGGTCTTTATGGCACCGTCTGCTCACAATAACGAATGGCTGAGCACACAACCCTACGATCCTAACGAAAACGCCTATGATTGGGCATATGGCGAATTTTTGTATCCCGAGGAATATGTACTGCCTGCACGCTATCTGATGTGTCTCGGCGGTAGTGGATATTATAGCGGAATCCAGTCCACCGACGGCAAAGGCACTGTAAGCGCCCTGTTCAGCGCATGGGATAATGGTGACACCGATGTAAACCCAAATTTGCCTGAATACTTGCGCTCAGGAGCCGTGGACTACAATCCTGACGGCGGAGTGAAAATCAACCGCTTCGGCAACGAGGGCACCGGTGTGCAGAGTATGATGTTTCCCGCACGCTGGAAACCCGGCCATTGGGTTCAGTGGCTAATGAACGCTCGCCCGGAGACAGTGGAACTCGAACTACCCGACAAGAACGGCGAGTTGCAGACCGTGAAGTACTCCAACACTATTATGACCGCTTGGTATAAGATGGCCGATGACCCTGATTGGTACTACATCTCCACTTTACGCCAGAGCGGCACGACACACCTCTTTGGCCACAATGGCGAATATTCATTCATAGAGTGCTTCGGCGAACTCGGCGGTGACCTCTTCTGTCGCGGCTACATGAAAAACCGCTTCTACCGCTCGGTGGGCAGCGGCACTTGGTACAACCGCAACTATATGAGTGGTGGACACTATGATTACAATGATGGTCAGCGTGCTTGCCGTTATGACTACGGTCACGGAGCCACATCGCTGTGGGAAAACTGCTTCTATATTGAGCACGGCGGCTTCGGCATGGTTAACGACAGTTCGCGCTACGTAGCATTCCCCAGCAGCTACGAATGTGTAGATACCATCAATCTCGATACAAAACAAGAGCGCATCAACGAAGCCTTCCGCAATGCCAACTATAACCAGACTATCAACGACATTGACGACGCAAGCGACAATGATGTGAAGGAATACGCAAAAGAGCTTGTGGACAACGTGGGCAAAGTTGGCGGTTACGGTCAGGAACACTCCGCCGACATCATTGCCGCCTACAACAACGGCAGTCCCGCCGACATAGGAGCACTGAGGCAGGCTTTGAAGCAAACTGCACTAAGATACAACAAGATACGATATGCCAACATAACCAACAAACAGCATATCGGTGCACAGCGCGCGTACCTCTTTGATAATACAGAAGGCTTCGGCCTACTCTACGTAGATTCCTCTACCGGCATCCCCACGCTGAAGACTGCCGACCTTGATCGCGAAGACCCACGAGCCAACTGGATGATTGTGCGCTCCGACAAATACGGCACGCTCTGCGTCCGCAACCTGGGTACCGGTCTCTACATAAATACCGAGGCTGAAAACATACTTTCATCCAAACCGCAACCACTCACAGCTTTCGCACGTAGCGGCAAAGGCTTCTATCTCGGCAATACCAGCACCGAGTGTGTTGTGGCAGCACAAGACGGCACTACCAGCGTAGGACGTTTCTCTGCTACAGGCGGCCAATATCTGCTTCATGACAATCTCTCGATGACTCCCGGCACCGAACTAGTGCAGCAGGTCGTTGAAGAATGCGACAATCCGGGCAAATTTGAGGAATATAAGGCTATGGTTCCCGATATTCTTGCCACTCCTGAAGGTGTATTGGGTTATTGGACCATGCCTTCAGAGCAGGAGCAGCTCCGCACTCTCTATGACGATGGTAACATCACCGCCAACAAGTCTGCCGAACTTATTGCACTGATTGACGGCGCAACGAAAATCACTGCCGACACCAAACAAATGGGTGCCTACATAATCCTCTCCGCACTTGAGGCCAACGAAGGCACTCCGGCGCTTACCATCGGCGATGACAACTACCTCAGCCACAAAGCCACCACGGGCAAAGCCGACCAGATTTGGCTCGGTATTCCCAAGCAAGGCGGCTACGAGCTGACCTCGCAGGGCAGAGCCGTTAACTATCTCTCTGACAACAGCGGGACCACTGTCAGCACAAAGCCCGAAGGCGAAGGCGCTCCAATCTTCTTCAACCCGCAGTCTGCCGGACTTTACAGCATCAGCGATGTGCAGTACGGTCCCGTTGCCATCAATGGCAATAACTCTACCATCAAAACAGCTGCCAAGAATACTGAAGGTAACAACTGGTATATTAAGCCCGCAGAGAGCGTGAAAGTCAGCCTCAACTCAGGCGGAATTCTCAGTCTCTATTTGGACTTTGACGTAAGAATTCCCGAAGGCGTAAATGTCTATACACTAGACGGTTTCACCAACGGTGAAGCACAATTGGGCATCATACGAGACATTATTCCCGCCCATACTCCCGTAATACTGAAAGGCGAAAGTTATGCCTCTATATTATTCCCAATCATTCCGGCACAGACAATCTCTGGAGAGGAAACCCTTATGAAGGGGACACTACTTAAGAAAACCGGACTCAAGAGCAAGACTTTCTATACCATAGCAGTCAAGTCTGGCAAACCATGTATCGCGCTTTCGCTTACCAATAGCGTCACCGCTAACCAGTGCTACATCCCCAAAGAAGATATGGATGCTCTCGGCCTTACCGAAAATCAGTACGATCTGGATTTCGACAATGCAACAGCCATCAGCGAAGTGGAAGTCTCAGGCTCCAGGCCTCAGTCATCAAACACCTACGACCTTCAAGGGCGACCTGCCACGGAGAGCACTCAGGGCATCGTAATTGAGAACGGAAAGAAAATACTGAAGTAGTATCCTCTCGCGCGAACATTATTTATATATAATGCGCGGACGCAAGCAATTGCATCCACGCATTTTTTTTTGCATACTTACTTTTATTCCCGCATGTGTTATGTTCACTTCTGCACACAATTGTATAAAATGTGGACAAAAATAGTAAAATTGCGAAAAGAACACAAAAACACAAGTTGCTGATTTCCAGCACATATGTCAAAGTGGGTAAAAATTTTTTCATTTTTTTTGAAAATTTCTTGGAGAATTATGTGGGGAATTGTGGGGAATTGTGTAATTTTGTAGCACAATTCTAAATTGGCCTAAAAAGTAGCATGAAATTCATCGGCACTATAGAAGCGAAAGTGGACAATAAAGGAAGGATTTTCCTACCCGCAATGTTCAGGAAAGTGCTCTTGCAGAATATGCAAGGACACACTTCCTCGCCACAAAGCAACGACTCATCCAACCTCAAAGGAGAGTCGACCGGCGGCGAGCTTAGCCTCATAATGCGCAAAGATTTGTTTGAAGACTGCCTCGTGCTTTACACCGAGGAGACCTGGACTCAGAGGATGAACGAACTGACATCAAGGCTGAGTGTATGGAATCGTAGAGACCAAGCTCTGAAGCGCCGTTTCTCGGCAGATGCAGAATGGCTGAATCTCGACAGCAACGGGCGTATCCTGCTGCCTAAGCGTTATCTGCAGATGGCAGGCATAGAAGGCGAGGTCACATTCATCGGAATGGATGACACCATAGAAATATGGGCAACCTCCAAGCTCAAGGAGCATCAAGACTCCGGAGACTATGTTGCAGAAATTGAACAAGTAATGACACACAATAGCGGAGAGTAATAATCATGCCTGTGGCTAACGAATATCACATACCGGTAATGCTTAAGGAGTGCGTAGAAGCCCTCAACATTCATGAGGAAGGCACCTGGGTAGACGTTACATACGGTGGTGGCGGCCACAGCAGAGCAATACTGGAAGCAATGAGCGGCAGCGGGCGGCTGTTTAGCTTTGATCAGGATCAGGATACACTATATAACCTGCCTGATAACAAAAACTTTACATTGGTTTACAGCAATTTCCGTTTTCTGCGAAATTGGATGCGCTATTACGGCGTGGAGCAGATTGACGGACTGCTGGCCGACCTCGGAGTATCAAGTCACCATTTCGATGTCGCTGAGCGCGGATTCAGCTTCCGCGAAGACGGCCCGCTGGATATGAGGATGAATGCCCACTCACGCACCTCTGCTGCCGACATAGTCAATACCTACAGTGCAGAACAACTGGCAGACATCCTATACTTCTACGGTGAACTGAGGCAGAGTCGCCAGATAGCCGCAGCAATAGTCAAGACACGTGAACAGAAGCCACTGCGTAGCACCGGAGATTTATTCAATGCTGTGCAGAGCACTTTGGGCAAAGCCCATGAGAAGAAAGACCTTGCCAAAGTGTTTCAGGCTCTGCGCATAGAGGTAAACCACGAAATGGAAGCACTCAACGAGATGCTGACACAAGCCGTGGAGCTTCTCAAGCCCGGTGGCAGGCTGGTAGTGATGACCTATCACTCACTGGAAGACCGCATCGTGAAAAATTTTATCCGCTCTGGCAATGCCGAGGGAAAGATAGAGAGCGACTTCTACGGCAATCGCCTCGCTCCTCTGCGGGCAGTGAATAACAAAGTGATCACT
>JAFZXF010000017.1 GCA_017616915.1 Bacteroidaceae bacterium | reverse complement strand
GATGCGGGTCATGTAATCCACGTTCTTAGAGTGGCACTTGGGGCACTCCTTGAGATAGCGCTTGTCGATGTGACCGCACTCGTTGCATACGGTGTTGGGGATGTTGAAGGTGAAATAGTTGCATCCCTCTTTTGCGGCCACCTTGAGTAGCTGCATGTATTGCTGTTTGCTGAGATGCTCTTCGAGGTTCATGTGGAGGGCCGAGCCGCCGGTGAGGTGCTCAATATAGGGAGCGCCATGGAGCTTGAACTTGTCGATGATGCTGAGACTGTCATCCTCCACTACGTAGAAGTAGCTGTTGTAGCAGTCGCGTGGTACGAAGTAACCGTCTTCGCGGTCCCACTTGGCGTGCTTCACACCTACGTTCTCAGCGGGAATCATCTCGCAGTTGAACATCACATCCTTGGTACGATACTGCTTGTTGTACTTCTCGATGAGACCGAGGATGCCCTGTACGAACTTCTTGTACTCTTCATTCGGGGTGATGCGCAGTCCCATAAACTCGGCTGCCTCCACGAGGCCGTTGATGCCAATGGTAAGGTACTGGCGGGCGATGTTGATGTAGCCGGCATCAAACAGGGGAAGCATACCGTGGCTCTGCAGTTCCTTGAGATTCTCGTTGTAGGCTAGTTGCACCTTGTGGCAGAGATCGATGATTTCACCGAGGTACTCCAGGTAGTCCAACTTGTGGTTTACGGCATACTGGATGCAGCGGTTGAGATTGATGGTGAGCACTGACTTGGAACCGGTGCTCACGCCGCCGGCGCCGAGTGTGTAGCTAAAGCCGTTGTCGGTAATCTCATTGCGCAGACGGCAGCAGCTGGAGAGTGAGTCGGCATTGTCGCTCATATAGGTAAAGAAGGAGTGTCCCTCGCTGTACATCTCGGCAGTGAATTCGCCCCATTCCTCATCAAGACAGTTGCCTTCCTTGTCGGTGAGAAGTGCCATGGTCTCCACAGGGAAGGTGAGCATGGTCTTGGTACGCTCTTTGTTAAACCACTTCATGAAGCGCTTCTGCAACCAAGAGAGACCTTCCCAATCGGGCTTAGAACCATCGGGGAAGTAGAACTCACCGAAGATGCTGTCGAAGTAATACTTGTCATAGTATGCCACGTTCCAGAACACTGCCTGATAGTTGCGCGCACCGGTAGGTTGGTTGAGCGAATATACAATCTGCTCGAAATAGTCAGTAATAATCTTGTCGATGGAACGTTTCTTCAGGCTCATGTCAGCCTGCTCGTCAGCATGTTTGTAGTAGTCTATGCCATATTCCTTGCCGATGAAATAATTCATATACATAAGGAACTCGGGCGTAGCGCACGCGCCACTCAGCATAGAGCTGACCATGAATACCATATTTACGAATCCACCACAGAACGACTTGAGGTTGGTGGGAGCGGTACTGTTGCCGCCGATTGAACGGGTACCGTCGATTAGCCAAGGATACATGGTGATACTTGCGCAGTAGTTGGCTAGCGATGTTTCGTCGTTCTTGTAGATGAAGTGGTGGGTGAGCTTGTCGATATATTCATCGGCCAGCTGCTTGCCATACATCTTCTTGATGCGGTCAGTGAGAAGTCTGCGGTTGAGGCGGATGAAGTTCGATTTTGGCAACTCGCCGATAAGGGTGGCGATATTTTTGTGCTCCACGTTTGCATTTGCGTCATACTTTGAACCGGTCGCAGCGTTCACGGAAGCACAATATTCTGACAAGAATGTTAGCTTCGCGAGAGTCTCGCGATCTTCCGAATGCTGCTGGCGATAAAGGATAAACGATTTGGCAACGCTGTAGTAGCCCTCGCGCATCAGGGCCTCTTCAACCTGATTCTGGATATCCTCAACCTTAATGTCGTTGCGGATATCCAAGTGGTTGATAATCTTGGAGATGGTGCCGAGGTCGGCAGGCACTCCCACACTGTCGAACGCCTTAACGATGGCGTTCATGATCTTGTCCAAAGAGAAGCTGTCTTTGGAGCCATCACGCTTGGTGATTGTGAAATTTTTAATTTCCATAGTATAGTTATTTTTTGTTTTTAGATGCAAATCGTTGAAGCGGTAAATCTCTGGAAGTTTCCCAAAATGGAAAACTTTTTCTCTTGTTCGTTGAAAAAAGTTTCCCAAAACGGAAAACTCTTAGCGGGTACAAAGGTACGAAAATTTCCGTACATGACAACTTTTTTTCAAGAAAAAATTGAAAAAAAAATTCAATAGCTGATTTTGCACCTAATTATTGCGCTGTCGAACGGCTTCGAAAAGCAAAATTGCAGCACTTACTGATACGTTAAGTGAGTCAAGACTACCGAGCATAGGAATGCGAATATGAGCATCGGCTGCCTGACGCCATTGTGGAGTAAGCCCCGTAGCCTCTGTACCCATTACTAGTGCAGTGGGACGGCACATGTCGGTCTGGTAATAGAGAGAGGAGTCTTGTAGTTGTGCGGTAAGAATCTGTATACTGTTGGTTTTGAGCCAGTTGATGCACTCTTCTGAACTGCATGCTACGCATGGCACAGTGAAGATGGCACCGATGGAACTGCGTATAAGGTTGGGATTGTATAGGTCGGTGAGCGGGTCGCATACGATAACCGCATCTGCTCCGGCAGCATCAGCACTACGCAACACGGCACCGAGGTTACCCGGTTTCTCTACACTTTCCAAAATCATGATAAGGGGACTCGATTCCAGTTTTAGATCACTAAGTTTGAGGCTTCTGGCCTTGACAGTCGCAATGATACCTTCTGTACCGCCACGGTAGGCAATCTTTTCGTAGAGTGAACTGGGGAGTTCGAGAATGCGCGAGTTAGCAGCTGCAGAGTTGCACGATGTTGCAAGTTTGAGTATTTCTTCTATGTTGGTGCAAATCTCTGGGCATATAAATAGGGTGTCAATCTCGAAATCTGCACCGATACAGTGCTGCAGTTCACGCTGTCCCTCTACTACGAAGAGACCTGCCTTGCGGCGCTCGGAAGACTTCTGTTGCAACTGTAATAGTTGCTTTATCTTGGGGTTTTGTGTGCTGGTAATCATCTTTTTATGATTAGAATTATTGCGTTTGGTCTGCGAATTCTGCTTCTGTATCTTTAATCGCTTGGCTATGGCCGTTGAGTGCGGCGAAGGGCGCAAATTGTGCGGCTCTGCTGTGCATTGACATTTGCTGATGTTTGTCCGATACGTGGTGGGGCAGGTTTATTATATCGCTGTAGTCGTTGTTCATCCTAATTTCACATTTTTCAATTCTCAGTTTCTGATTTCTTAGGCCTTATGTCCTCCAATCTGTATATTACGTTGCCGTGCCGTAGCACCCTCGTTGAAACTGATGCCTTGTAGTAGGGCATTCTTGCCGAATCGTTTCTTGATGCGGAGCATAGTCTGTTGCAGTGTGCCCTCTTTCTTATTTTGCTGGGGTAATACGTTTTCTTCTGCGAAGAGATTCAGTTGCGTCACTTTATCGCTCTGAATGTAGGTATCACGACTTATGACATTGCCTACCGTAATTGTAAGCCTACGGATTAGGAGCAGAGGATTGGCCACTCTGTCAAACAGGTGCAGCACGGTGTGAGTAATTTCTGTTGATGAGTCAGTGTGATGACTGAGTCTGCTTGTGCCATTAGTATGATCCGGCACCTTTCGTCCGTAACGGTCATTGTGAATCTTGCCGCTATATGCCTGACTGATAAATGGGGTAGTGAGGTTCTTGCTATCGTATCCTATGTCAATGCTTATCTGGTCTGCAACTAGTTGTTTTTCGGTAAGTTCCAAAGCTATTCCGTTTGCCATTTCTTCGATAACCACTCTAGCCTTTTTTGTTTCGTATGGCTGTGTGAGTACCTGACCATGACTGAGTGTGTTGGTCTCCGGTTTATACGCTTTGATGGCAGCAATAGTGCATGGTTCCCATCCCCAAGCATGGTCTATGAGCAATTCTGCGTTTACACCAAACTCACGGTAGAGGAGTTCCTCACTTACCAATGAGCAGCGTGCAATCTTCCCCATGGTGTCGATGCCGTATTTGCTAAGCCGGTTGGCAATGCCGCGTCCCACTCGCCAAAAGTCAGTCAGTGGACGATGGTCCCAAAGCTGGCAACGATAACTCATCTCATCAAGTTCTGCGATGCGCACTCCATCTTTGTCAGCAGGGATGTGCTTTGCGACGATGTCCATGGCCACTTTAGCCAAATATAGATTGGTGCCGATGCCGGCAGTTGCGGTAATGCCAGTCTGGGCGAGCACCTCGCAGATGATTTCGCGTGTAAGATTATGTGCAGTGGTTTTATAGAGCGCCAAGTAATTGGTTACATCCATAAACACCTCGTCGATACTATAAACATGGATGTCCTCCGGCGACACATATTTCATATATATATTATGTATGCGCGTACTATATTTAATATATAGAGCCATGCGTGGCATAGCCACCAGGTAGTCTATAGGTTGGATGTTGCGTAGCCTGCGTTCGACATTAACCTCTTTTACCCTTCGTGCCACCTCGAAGAGGCGCGGTCTGCCACCGATACCAAATGCTTTGAGGGAGGGGGTGACAGCCAGACAGATAGTCTTGTCGGTTCGGCTCTCGTCGGCCACTACCAGGTTGGTGGTCATTGGGTCGAGTCCTCTCTCCACACACTCTACGGAGGCATAGAAACTTTTCAGGTCAATGGCAATATATGTGCGCTGCGACTTCATAGTGCAAATATACCTCAAAAAACTGAGAAAACGCTTTATTCTCTCGTATTGTTAGGTAAAGAAAGTGTTTTTTCTTTTTTTTCTGTCACTATATATGTTTTTTTTATTATTTTTGTATGCACAAAGTTTAATAGTCAACGCAGGATACTCAATGAAGTACGGCTTCCTTATAGGCGGAGTGCTAATAGTGATAGGTTTGATACTGCAACTTATCATTGGTCCCCTAGTATGGGCGGTTTTTGCCTGGCCGGTCAATATTGTTGTGTTGTTTGTGATGCTTGCAGTTATTATTGCGGCACATCTCTTGCGACATAAGGTTCATGTATTCCGCCTTCTTTCTACCTACGATACTGCTATTCCTGCGTTGGTTTATGTTGCCATACTTACTATAGTGATGGGACTCATCCGTCAGTCCGATAGTGGCAGTTGGTTTGACAATATGCTGACTTTCTGGCCATTTGTGCTTATCTACGCATATATGACTATGATTCTCGGGTTGGTAGTTCTGAGGAAAACTACCAGTTTCTCGTTTCTCATGTTCCATCTAGGTCTTTTCATGGTTCTTACCACTTCCACTTTAGGTAATGCTGATATGAAGCGACTGAAGATGTTGGTTGCTGTTAATGAGCCTGAATGGTGTGGTCTGGACCGTGAGGGCCGTGTTACGGAACTGCCAATGGTTATTGAGCTCAAGCGCTTCATCATGGAGGAGTATGCCAATCACTCACCCAAACGCTTTGCTTCTGAGGTACAGATTATTACGCAGTCTGGAGAGAAGCATGATACTATCATAGAGGTTAACAAACCGGTAAGTGTTGACGGATGGAAGATTTATCAGTTTGGTTACGACACTCGGATGGGAGCTAAAAGTCGCATTAGTATCTTTGAACTGGTGCGCGATCCGTGGCAACCTTTTGCATATATTGGTATGGGGATGATGCTTTGTGGAGCACTGTGCATATTGATATCCGGCAGGAGAAAGAGATGGCTGTTGCTGGCTGCGGTGGCTGTTGCTATTGTTGGCCTATTGAAACCTGAGATATATTCTTCAACACTGATACCTGTTTTGCAGAGCCATTGGTTTGCGCCTCATGTGACGGCCTACATGTTTGCTTATGCCCTGATGGCCGTGGCGTTGGTAATAGCGTTGTTCGTTTTGATTCAAGGGTTTAAGGGTACAAGAGTCTCCGTCTTCAATGTAGATAGTGTTGTATTTGTGGGACTTGCTTTTCTGACCATCGGCATGCTCTTGGGAGCTTTCTGGGCCAAGGAGGCGTGGGGCCATTACTGGGCATGGGATCCTAAAGAGACGTGGGCCGCTATCACTTGGTTTTCGTACCTTATATATGTGCATTATCGACGTCGCGGTCCTTTGGCGGTTCGTCCAGCCATGTGGCTTCAGGTCGTCAGTTTCCTACTACTGCAGATGTGCTGGTGGGGCATCAACTACTTGCCGTCGGCAACGGGCACAAGTGTTCATACCTATAATTGAAATTTATCGCACAATTAAACAATATCAAAATATTTAAAACTTGCTAGTATGAAGACAATCAACTACAAAGAGATGAAGTTTAATCCGTTCACTATGGTCGGTAATGAATGGATGTTGGTAACTGCCGGCAACGAGCAGACGGGTTGTAACACGATGACAATTTCCTGGGGACACCTCGGTAGCTTGTGGGGAAATAATGACCCAACGGCCGTAATCTATCTGCGACCCTCACGCTACACTAAGAAATTCGTGGATGAGGAGGAGTATTTCTCACTCTGCGTTATGGACAAGTCGTTCAAGAAGGAGATGACCTATCTGGGCACCGCGTCAGGTCGCGATGAGGATAAAATCGCTAAGACGGGGATAACCCCGGTGTATGCCGACAACACTGTGTATTTTGCTGAGGCCAAACTGGTGTTTATATGCAAGAAGATATACGCAGGGGAGATGCAAGAGAAGGACTTCATTAGTCAGACTCCCATCAAGGAGTGGTATCCGCTGCGTGACTACCACACCCTCTACGTTGGTAAGATAGAAAAGATTTTAGCTCGGGACGACGAGTATCTGGACGTTTAGTTCGTCTTCGTCTTCCGCTGTCCTAGATACATGCCGGCCAGAATCAGGATAGTGCCGACAAGGAAATAGACGGTTATTTGTTCCGTGAGCAGCATCCATGCAAAGATGATTGTTATCACGGGATTGAGATAGACGTAGTTGGTGGTGGTCACTGCTCCGAGCCGCTTCATTAGCCAGTTCCATACTAGAAAGGCGAGTAGTGAGGCTATGGCACCGAGGAATATAAGATTGGCCAACACATCGGGCCGACACAGCGACTCGAGGCTGGGTATTTCGGGATAGATGATGAAGTAGGGGATGATGCTCAGCAGGCCGTAGAAGAATACTTTACGTGTGATAAAGACTACGTCGTAGCGTCCGTTAGCGGGTATCATCAGCAGCGAGTAGAGCGCCCAGCATAGACAAGCTGCCAAAGCCAGTGTGTCGCCTAGCGGCGAGAGATGTAGTACGAATTGGCCGTTGAGCACCACTACCGCCACTCCTACGGCGGCAATCAGCGAGCCTACTATCTGAATGGGGCGTAGTCGCTGTGACTTGTAGAAGAGCGAGATGAGTAGTGCTGCAAATAGTGGGCACAGACACACTATGAGCGATGTATTGGTCGTGGTGGTATAGTTAAGTGCCGTGTTCTCGGTGAGGAAATATAGCGACCCGCCGGTGATGCCGAGCGCCAGCATTAGTAGTTCGTCTTTCACCGATGAGGCGAAAAAGCGGAACCGTTTCCGTGTCATTGACCATGCCAGCAGTAGCACATAGGCTATTATAAATCGCAACGCAAATACCTGTGCAGCGGTTAGGCCGTTGAGTAGCAGTATTTTGGTGAATACAAAAGTAGAACCCCACACTACTATTATGAGTAGGGCGGTTATGTGATATAGTACTATTTTCAGTTTCATCGTGGAGGAATGTTTATTTGCAATCACTTGCCGATGCAGAAGTTCTTAAAGATGTTGTTGAGAGTCTCCTGCGATGTAATCTGTCCGCCGGTAATCTCGGCGAGGGTATTGATTACTTGGCCTAGATCTTCTGCTATAAGGTCGCTACTGAGCTGCTTTTGTAGGCCGTCAACAACTTGTAGTAGAGCTTGATGGGCTCGTTGCAGAGCATCGTAGTGGCGAGCGTTGGTGATGATGATGTCGGATTCATTTGTTTTGGGCGCGGCATCCAATAGTTGCTGCCGCAGTTGGTCTATACCGACACCGTATTTGGCCTGGAAAGTTTCAGTTTTGTTTTCTATGCGGATGAGGGTTTGGTCATCGTGTATGGGGATTTCGGGGTAGGGCACTCCCGGCTCGGTCATCATAATAATAATCCGGGCGCGGTTGGCGGCAGCCATCGACCGCTCTATACCTAGATTCTCAATGTGATCATCGGTTTGGCGCAGACCGGCCGTATCGATGAAACGGAAGGTGATGCCGTCGATGTCAATCGTGTCTTCGATAGTGTCGCGTGTAGTACCGTGAATATCGCTCACTATGGCGCGGTCTTCGTGCAGCAGGCGGTTCAGTAGGGTTGACTTGCCAACATTGGTCTTGCCTACGATGGCCACTGGGATACCGTTTTTCAGTGCCTGACCGGTTTCAAAAGAGTGGGCGAGAGTACTTACGCGGTTGTCGATTTCTTTTGTTAGCAGTAGCAGTTCGGTGCGGTCGGCAAACTCCAGATCTTCGTGGTCAGAGAAGTCAAGCTCGAGTTCTAACAGCGATGTCAGCTTCAGTAGCTGTTGGCGCAGGTTTGACAACTCGGACGAGAAGTTTCCCCGTAGTTGTGACATAGCTATCTGGTGAGTCGCTTTATTGGTCGAGGCTATCAGATCGGCCACTGCTTCGGCCTGACTCAGGTCCATCTTACCGTTTAGGAAAGCTCGCTGGGTAAACTCGCCAGGCTCAGCCATGCGGCAACCATGCTCGATAAGCAGGTCAACAACCTTATTCAATATGTATTTTGAACCGTGGCAGGAAATCTCCACGCAGTCCTCGCCGGTGTAGCTGTGAGGCGAACGAAAGATGCTTACCAACACTTCGTCGATATTACCGATGTGGCCGTAGTGGATAGTGTTGGGCTCAGCTTGGCGCAAGTCCTTGCTGAAAATACAGGAAAGAATCTCAAGTGACTGAGCGCCCGAGATTCTTATGATTCCTATAGCACCACCCACGGCGGTAGCAAGAGCACAGATAGTGTCGGTCATTTGCAAATGTTATATCCTTTCCAGCACAAGGCTAATGAGTGTGTCGATAGTGTTTTTG
Organism: Bacteroidaceae bacterium; assembly: GCA_017616915.1. Lineage (GTDB taxonomy): Bacteria > Bacteroidota > Bacteroidia > Bacteroidales > Bacteroidaceae > UBA6382. The sequence continues at coordinate 22,857 of JAFZXF010000017.1, read as the reverse complement.
TAGCCGGTGTTGGCTTCTCCGGTGCGCCGGCCTGCCACTACCATGCAGCAGGTCATCGCCTTGTGGCCGAGCATTGCGCTCATTCCGGCTACGGCACTACTCTCCATCTCGTAGTTGGTGATGCGCAGACCGTTGTATTCATAGTCTTCAACCTTGCTGTTCTGCTCGGGGTCGGCCAGTGGCAGTCGCAGCCGTCGTCCCTGCGGACCGTAGAATCCGTTACAGGCTACTGTGATGCCGCGCACCATATCGTTTAGGGCTATGCGTTCTATCAGTTCTGTATTGGCATTGATCACGTAGGGCAGACATAGCGGCTTCTGCCATCCCATGTGGCTCAGAAAATGCTGCTCCATCTCGAGGTCGCATACTTGATCGCGGTAAGCATAGAAATTGAGTAGGCCATCGAAGCCGATGCTCTTCTGTGAAGCAATAAATGTGCCTACAGGTGTATTCTCCTGCAGTCCGCCGCAAGTACCGATTCTCACTATCTCCAGTTGTGTGAGTTCTGTCTTTTCTTCGCGGGTTTGGAAGTCGATATTTACCAGAGCGTCAAGCTCAGTTAGCACTATGTCGATGTTGTCGCAGCCTATACCAGTCGATACCACGCTGATGCGTTTGCCGCGGTAGTTGCCGGTGATGGTATGAAACTCGCGACTCTCCACCTCGGTCTCCACGCTGTCAAAGTGCGACGCCACGGTGCTTACTCTGCCGGGATCGCCCACCAGGATTACCTTCTGCGCCAGTTCGCCCGGCTTTATATGCAGATGGAATACGCTGCCGTCTTCATTGATTATCAGTTCTGATGCTTTTATCATCCTGTCTCGGTTTTATTTCCTAAGATATATTCCCTCCAGGCTGCCAGCAACGCCCCAGTCTTCCACCGGTCCGTCGTCGGGATTGGTGCGCACCACATAGAGGCAGTCCTCATAGACGTATGCCATAAACTGGAAATTGAGATGCTCACCGGTAAAGGTGTTGCCTTGTATCTCTGCTACTCCTTCGGCTTCGGCTATACCTGACACGTTGGTACCCATACGCCATTTTACCTTCGAACCGTCGATTACCTCCAGTTTGGCGTAGCCGCCGCCTTCTATCTTTGGCTCAAGCGATTTGTAGTATTTGAATCCATACTCTCCGGCTATGTCGTTGGTATATACGGGTTTAAGGAATGTGGCGTGCTTGCCTTCGGAGAAGCTCACCTTCTTGGTGTTGCTCATTCTCAATTCTTTGTCGCCGTAGAACCAGGCTCCGGCATAGATGACATCCTCCACTCCGAGGTCTATCGCTATAATGCCACACTCAGTCTGCTTATCAAACTCCTTCAGCTGCAACCACTCTCCGTCGCCAATCTCGGTGAAGCAGCCATACACGGGTATGTCGCTCACTTCGCCGTTCTTGCGGAAATATGTCATCTCGCCTATTACCAGGTTGTTGAAAGCCTGCTCGGCTTCCAGGCGGAAGTGTATGTCGCCGTCCAGGTAGCCTTCCCAGGCATAGCGCTTCATCATTCCAAACGGGTTGTCCTCTTCGGGCTGTGCACTGACACTGATACAGATGCCGCTCATCAGCACCGCAAGTAATACTATAGCAATTCTCCTCATGTTATTGATTATTAGTATTCAATGAACGTTCATTGTTCCAACTCTCTCACCTTATTAGCCAGCTCCGCCAATGCAGCGTCCTGCGTCTCCAGCTCTTGTTCTTGACGCAGTATCGCCGGTGCCAGTGCTTTGCGTTCGGTGTCGGTGCGAGCCTCTGCATATTTGTTGCGGTTCTCGCGTAGCAGTTCGGCAAGCTGTGCCCGGCGATATTTCTGTCGTGCCCATTCGGCGGCCTGTTCCTTTGCCTTCGGATTGCGGAAGTCATCGAGGCTGCTGTAGTGCTTTCCGTATGCCAGGTCGAAATCCAGCTCGTTGCCTTTCGTGCTGTTGTCCTTTCGTGCTGTGCGGGCTTCCTTGAGACGCGCTACTGCTTCGCTCACTGCCTGCTGCTGTCCGGTTTGTGTGTCCTTGATGCTGTGCAGGGCAGCTATGCGGCGTAACTTGTCCTCGTCGAGGTCATCGTATGTCTCACGCGTCTCTGCTGGTATGAAGGTATAGATGCATACCTTGTCGGCGCTCTGTCGCCGGTCGCTTACAAACCATCCCAGGTTGTGCAGCTCGTCATACGCCATCAGGTAGTCGTTGGCAGGTGAGTTGAACGGCATGCCCAAATTCTCCGGTTTGAGGTAGCCATTATCGGTGCTGTTGTAGCGGGTCACATAGATGTCATATCCGCCGAGTGATCCTTGGTCCTTGGCGGCGAAGTAGAGCGTGGTGCCGTCGGCCAAGAGGAATGGGAATGCCTGTGTTGCCAGACTGTCGTTGAGTCCGCGTAGTGGGGTGGGGGCGCTCCATTTGTCGCCGAAGCGGTTGCGCTCCATCAGTTGGGCGGTGCTGTCAGGCCTGCTGCAGCTGAAGAGCAGATGGTCGCCGAAGTTATTGATGAACGCGGTGCCCGTTGTCTGTTCGCTTAGTCCTGTGGTCTCTCTCAGTTGTTGGGCTGTTAACAGTTTGCCGCAGTTCTCGTCGAGGTTGAGAGTCTGCAGTAGTGCATCGCGGCCTACCACCACACTGTCGATTATCACCACCCGCTGGGTGGCTTCTAGCATCGTGCTGCCCAATTCTGCTTGGTGCCGCCGTGCTTTCAGAATCGCAGCATAGCTGGCAGTCGGCTGTGTGTTCAGTTCCTCTTCAATCAGGTCGGTGGCCTCGTCGAAGAGGTAGGCGCCGATCAGCGAGTCGATGATGCCAGTCTTGGGCTTCTTCTCCACCGCCGGCTGCACCACTTTGCCCTTTTGTGCAGGGTTCGCCTTTTTCTTCTGCGCCTCAGCTCCTACGGCGGCTATCCACAGCGCCAGAATGATTAGTGCTACCTTATTCATGTATATAACTGTATCATGCCCTTAACTTCTCGTCCATCTCTTTCGCGGCCTTTTTGCCGTCGCCCATCGCGAGGATTACGGTTGCGCCGCCTCTCACGATGTCACCGCCGGCGAAGAGCATCGGGATGTTCGATTCCATCTGTTCGTTGACTGCGATGGTGTTCTTGCGCCCTAGCTCCAGACCCTCTACGCTACGTGGCACTATCGGGTTCGGGCTTACTCCCACGGCTACTATCACCAGATCCACGTCGAGAGTCTCCACTGCACCCTCGATGGGCACCGGACTGCGGCGCCCACTGCTGTCGGGCTCACCCAGCTCCATCTTCTGTAGCACTATCTTCTGCACCTTACCCTCCTCGTCGCCGAGGTACTCTATCGGGTTGTGCAACGTGAGGAATTCCACTCCCTCCTCTTTGGCGTGCTTCACCTCCTCGGCGCGTGCCGGCATCTCGGTTTCTGAGCGGCGATACACTATCATCGCTCTCTCGGCACCGAGTCGCAGGGCAGTTCTCACGGAGTCCATCGCTGTGTTACCGCCGCCAATCACCGCTACCTTTTTGCCCATGGGCACGGGGGTGTCGGTTGCTTTGTTGCTGGCGTCCATCAGGTTCACTCGTGTCAGGTATTCGTTGCTCGAGAGCACGTTGATGAGATTCTCGCCCGGGATATTCATGAAGTTGGGCAGACCTGCACCGCTGGCCACGAAGATGCCCTTGAAGCCCTGCGCCTTGAGTTCGTCCACCGTGATTGTCTTGCCGATGATGCAGTCGGTCACGAAGTGTACGCCCTTCTGTCGCAGGCTCTCTATTTCGCGGTCCACTATGCTGTTGGGCAGTCGGTATTCGGGTATGCCGTATTTCAGCACGCCGCCAATCTCATGGAGAGCTTCAAACACCGTTACATCGTAGCCCCGTGATGCCATCTCGCCGGCAAACGAGAGTCCTGCCGGACCGCTGCCAACCACAGCTACTGGTACTGAGGCCTGTCCACTATTCTCAGTGCTCTGTTCTTTACTCTCTGTTTGAGAGTCCGCAGCGAAGCGCTCCAAGTATCCGATGGCTACTGGCTGACTGCCCATCTTGTGGTGGATGCAGTGGGCCTCGCACTGTTTCTCTTGGGGACACACTCTGCCGCATACTGCGGGCAGGGCGCTGTATTGCTTGAGCACCTGTGCTGCTGCGGCTGTGTCGCCGCGCTCAATGTTCTTGATAAACGCCGGTATGTCGATGCCCACAGGGCAACCCTGCACACATCCGGGGTTCTTGCAGCCCAGGCAGCGACTGGCTTCTCTCTGCGCCTGTTTGGGTGTGAGACCCTTGTTGACCTCCTCGCGCAGCTTTGTGGCGCGGTACTTGGGATCCAGTTCGGGCATCACCACTCGCGGGATTGCCATCCTCTGCTTGGCGGTTAAGGATTGACCATTGGCGCTCGCGCCAAATCCGTTTTGATTTCTTGGTGACGATTGACCGTTTTCCATTGCCTCGCGCTCTTCTTTGCTGAAGGCTTTCATGCGCTTCATCATCTCGTCGAAGTCCACCTGGTGGCCATCAAACTCGGGACCGTCCACACATACGAAGCGGGTCTTGCCGCCCACCGTCACTCGGCAGGCGCCACACATGCCGGTGCCGTCCACCATGATGGTGTTGAGCGACACGTCGGTGGGGATGTTGTATTTCTTTGTAAGTAGGCAGCAGAACTTCATCATCACGGCGGGGCCGATGGCGAAGCATTTGTCCACTTTCTCGCGCTGTATCACTCGCTCGATGCCTGCGGTAACGAGACCCTTCTCGCCGTAGCTGCCGTCATCGGTCATGATGATTACCTCGTCGCTGCTTTGGCGTACCATATCTTCAAGGATGATGAGCTCCTTGGTGCGTCCTGCCAGCACGGATATCACCCTGTTGCCCTTGGCTTTGAGTGCACGGATGATGGGCAACATCGGGGCTGTGCCCACACCGCCGCCGGCGCACACTACGGTGCCGAACTTCTCAATGTTTGTGGCCTGTCCGAGCGCTCCCACCACGTCGGCTATCTCATCGCCGGGCTGCAGGGCGCAGAGCTTGCGAGTGCTCACTCCCACCTGCTGCACCACTAGCATGATGGTGCCCTTGTCGGGATCGCTGTCGCTGATGGTCAGCGGTATGCGCTCGCCGCCCTCGTTCACTCTTACTATCACGAAGTGTCCTGCCTTGCGGCTGCGTGCTATCAGCGGCGCCTCCACATCGAGGCGGAACACATTCTCTGAAAACTGCTGTTTATAAGTAATCCTAAACATGTTTATCTAATTGGGATTGTTATCGTTTAATTCTTTTGCAAATTTACAACAATTCTTTCGATTCCCTGCGCGCGTACCTCATATATTTAACCAAAGAAGGACAAAATGCCCCTCTTTTGAAAATTGGGAATTAAAAATAATTTATTTGGCTTTGCCAACTAAGTAGATACAAACTGGTATTAACAGGAGTTCAATGATACTCAGTTTGTCGATGCCATCCCCTTGAATAAATCTGACGATGGCGTGTATTATTCCTATTACTGCCACAAAGATAATTATCAGCAATATCCACACCCAGATGTTTGCCCAGTTAATGCTCCGGGGATTGTCTACATGTATTTCGGCTGCATGCATGGTGATGCCCAGTTCGTCTTCGAAGCAGGTTTCTATTATGCTGTTTATGAAGTTGTTTCGCACCAGGATTGATTTGGCCTCACAATAATTGGCTTTTACCAATGCATAGCCGTGAGTTTTCTTTTCGTATAGCACTCTGTGTGCGCAGTAATTAGAAAGAATCTTTCTGCTTGCTGCTATTTGAGAATGATTTTTGTCGTCTGCCTTGCCGATAAGGGCAGTCAGTTCGTTGTGAATCGAATCCGCATTCTTGGCCTCGCGGAGATTGGCCAGGCAAGTTAGTCCAATGCTGTCGGTCGCGTGTTGTTGCGCCTTATATAGTCTAAGGATGTTCTCGTTTAGGCATTGATTAAGTTCTTCTGCCAGATATAGGTCGTTTGGGTTCCATGTCGCCACGTGATACCATTCGCGGGGTAAAGCCGAATGGAAGATGAGGTCAGCTATCTTGCGAAACACATTGTTGTAAATCTCGATAATCCCGTCGATGCTCTCTGCATCTCCCATGGATAGGAGATAATCGGTGTATTTTCTCCCCTCGCCGTTATGGCTGCCTCGCTCATCCAGATATTTCAGGAGCTTTGAATATGAATATGCGCTATAATCTTCCATTCTGTAATTTAATCTTTTTTGCGCCTGCAAAGATAAGAAAAGTTTTCTTAAGGATATAGCAAAATACCCGCAAAAACATCAATATTGACTGATAAAGTCGCAGAAGAGAAGATTTTCTGGCGTTTTATATAAATTAACTCCGACCTACGCTTCTCAGCGCGGGCCGGAGTGAGTTTGCCATGCATGTTCTTATGCGTATTGAAGAGTAATATTGTTAGCGCATTTGTTTGATTAGCTTCTCCATTTTATCCGTGGTTTTCTGCGCTTCTTTGTGGAGTTTGCGCAGGCGCTTGTTGATTTCTTTTCTCGCGCCAGGATTGTGGAAGTTGTTCTTGTAGTCTTTTTGTAGTTTATCAATCTGCTCCTCCTGCATTTCCAGCAGCTGCTTGTAGGCATGGAGCTGGCGCTCAAGTTTGCCGTTAGGGTTGCCTGCTAAGTCCGGGGCTGCCTGCTCTTGGGCATCACGCATTTGTTTTAATTGTTTGTTCAGCTCTTTTTGGAGCGATGACATCATTTTGCCGAGATTACTGCCGAGATTACTGATATCAGCTTCGTCGAATATTTCTCCGTCCCCAGAGAACATCTCGAAGGGATCATCTTCTTCAGAGTCTTCCTCTATGATGAGGTCGGAGCGCAGCGATGTGATGTAGAACATTTTGCCTTTGATCTTGTCGCCGAATACCTGCCACTGAATGCTGTAGTGGTCGCGTAGCGTGGGGTTGTCGCTGTTCTTTACGTTGATGTAGTAGTAGCCCTGATCAATATTTTCGCGTGTCATGATGGACTCTCTGGTGTTGTTGCCGGTGTAAGTCTTGAACGTGGTTCCCTGTCCTGGTTCATAGACTCCAAACTGGAAGCCGAGCTCGCTGTCTTCCACGAAGGCTTCTTTTACACCAGCCATGATGCCCTCACCGTTGGGGCACTCAAAGGGAAGGATTACGATGGCGGACTCTAATGCATCGTTAACGCTACTGCGTTTCTCGGTCATGGACTTCTGGTCTTTGATGCCGTATGTCTCGCTGATGTTCTTGAGAGCATTTATTACGTCGATGGGCGGAACTGACGGTGCTTCGTCAATAGGTGTTGCATAGCTGCAGATGGTGGCAGCGAGCATTGCGATTGTTAGGATTGTGTGTTTCATATCTGTAGGTTTTTAGGATTATTTGTCTGCGAGTAAATATTCGAGTTTCTTGAGGTTATAGCGTGTGGTATTCACTTTGTCTTGCATCTCCGCGAGGAATCGCTGTTTGTAGATTGTAAAGAGTATCTGGATGTCCTCCTCAGTATAGACGAGGTTCTGCGGGTTGGTAATGGGTATGTCTGTTTCGCTGCACACCGCCATCTGCGGCTCGGGCTGGGTTTCGGGTTCACTGACCATTGCTAACTGTGGTTCAGTCATTTCATTGACCATCTCCTGCTGTGGATCTGCTATTGGCAATTCAGCTTCGTTGACGGCTAGCAGTTCGCTATCTGATTGGCTATTGACCGTTGCAGCTTTATGCTTTTGAGGTCTTAGGGCTTTGAGGCTTTGAGGTGATTTGCTCTCGTTGTCCGTAATCGAGGCAATCTTGTGATCTATAACCTTTGGAGTCGGTCGTTGGTTGATTACCGGCACTTTTCCGTTGCCCGCCAGCTTCTCCTCCTGTACATTATTATATAGTAGTGCACTTCCAATGATGAAGAGGATGGCTGCGCATGCGGCTGCGGCGTAGAGCCAATACATCACGACAGGCTTTCGTTTAGGCGCTGCGGGCTCAGCGGTGAGCGCAGTCAGCTCGGCATCCGTGAGGTCGTAGGCATCCGTCTGGAAACTGCGGAAGAGCTCTTGTATCGGCTGCCACTCCTGCGGCACGTTGTCGGCGCTACTGAAATATTCGGCGAGTTGCTGCTCCTCGGCCTCGGTGGTCTGGGCGTTGAGGAATCGCTCTATCAGTTGGCTGATGTCGTTGTGAGTCATGGTTTATATATCTTTAATTCTGTTGACGATATTTATTCTTATCCTGCTGATGCGTTGTCTTACGGCGCCTTCGTTGATGCCGAGCATCTGGGAGATTTGGGAGTAGGAGAGTTGGTCGATGTTGCGCATTTTGAGAAGTGTTCGGTCTGTGGCAGACAGTTGGGCGATGATGTCGTCAATCTGCGTCTGCCTCTCAAGGACCTCCATCTGCGTGTCGGGACCGTGTGTGTGCATTGCCAGTTGCTGTTGGTCGATGGGCACTATCTCGTGCTTTTGCTTTTCGCGCAGGGCGTTGAGAGCCGTGTTGCGTACCGCGGTGTCTGCATATTTGGAAAACTCTTCAGGGCTTCCGATGCGCTCCCTTGCGCTCCACAGTTTCATGAGCACTTCCTGCACTGTGTCTTCGGCATCTTCTGCTTCCGACAGGTATTTATGGGCTGTCAGCAGCATGGCTTTGCGTTTCGTTTGCACGAAGTTTATGAACTGTTGTGTTGTCATCCGCGGTGTTTTTGCACTTATATAAACACCAAAAAGCCCTTTTTGTTACATTCAAAAGGGCATTTTTTTAGTAGGAAATGGGAAAAGTAGGAAAATGGTTATTTTTTGAAGTAGACAATCATTTTCGCTGTAACACCATCAATGGTTTTTGATATTTGAAAACTCATGGTCTTGTCGCCTGGGTTGAAGATAAAATCCAAAGATGCATCCGAATCATGAACAGTAACAACATCTCCCTTTACAGAATATGAGATTGCAGCATCCACCCAATGCTTAATCCCCTCTCCATCTTTTTTGAGGTAGGAAAATGTACCATTGCCGTTTTGATATAATTTCAATTCCCAATAAGCATCAGAATACTCACCGGTTTTACTAATTGTCACCTCTTGACTTTCACCTGCATATTCCCCATCCAAATAATACATTATTGCCTTATAGCTATGCCATGTACCGATGGCGTATGATTTCAAGTTAACAGGGGTGTCATCATCGTCGTTGCTGCATCCAACAAGCACTGTAGCCATCATGGCAACGAGCAAGAAAATGCTCAAAACTTTTATTTTTTTCATAATCTTCTACCCTTATTCGTGTCGGGCACAACTGTTATTTATTATTGCGAATTAAAGAGCCTGTCCCTGTGTCTTTCAATTGTCGCCTTCATCTCCTCGAGCCTTTGGATGAAACTGTCATAGCCGACCTCAAACTCACGCAGCAACAAGCCATCGCGAACGATACGGCCATCAGGGGTGAGGGTGACGTTGTAGGGAAGGTTAGCAAAGCCAAAGAAGTCTTGGAGTTGACGAAGGCGGGTATCATCGATGACAATGTTCGCCTCATCCTTCAGGTTCTCATTTACGAAATCCGAGTAAGCCTCATTCTTCGGGTTGCGCTCGTTAGCAAGGAATACAAACTTAACATCCTCTCGCTCATGCAGTTGCTGACGGAGATTTCTGGTGTCCCGTATCTCCATTTTGCAAGGTCCACAATACATTGCCCAGAAATCCAGTATGATGTAACGATTGGGATACTGCTTCAGTATGTCCTTTATGAATTCAGCAGCAGCACCCTCAGGCAACGGGAGCGTAGGCTCATAAGCCAACATCTCCTCATAGAACTGCTGCGCCATCTTACTCACCACAGGATGATTCAGGAAAGGCTTCACGGCAGAGAAATCTTCTTCTATCGTTCCTCTATCCATCCAATCGCCCAGAGCATCATTCACAACATGCAATTGTATTAATTGTATGGGCACCAAGTCCTCATTCGATTCGAAAAGCCGTTGCCCCACGCTATGGTTTAGCAACAGCTGCTCCACAACATTCTGCAGATTACCCTCCCATATTGTGCCTCTTTTAGCATATATAGGATAGCGCAAGGGCGACGAATACTCAAGGCTGCTCAGATAGCGATGAAAGAATCTGGTAGCCAGCATCAGCGAATCGGCATTAGGCAGGCGTTTCAGCAGGGGATAGAGTTCCGGCTGACTGAGACGTTCCATCATGGCATTACCTGCTGTGTATGGAGCCGCAGGATTATCTTCTGCCATTTTGTCTTGTATCTGACTGAAATAGCTCAGATAGGCATCACCCCAATTGACTGCCAAATCACATAGAGCCAGTCGTCGCTCAAAGGGAGTGAAACGGAGTCTGTCAGCCTGCTCGTTTGCTTCACGAACCTGAACAGTATAGAGCGAGTCGGCAAAGCTATTAAAAGCCTCAATGCCTCCTTCAAAGTTCCGACAACAGTTGTACAAAGACATCACGTCACACCTCACTTTCAGCAGTCGGGCTACATCAGGAGCATGCCCTCCGCTATATTCGCAATCAGGTATCACGCCATCATTGAAGCGGATGGTAATATCCAATGTGTCGCCGGGACAAAGGTAGAACGGGATCTGCTGATAACCTTCGGTTTCAATGCTTGTATAAAACCAACTGCGCAAGGGATAATGCAACAGCAGGTGCTTCTCAAATGTTCCATCCTGCCGTATCTCTGCCGTTAGTATTGAATTTTCGCCCATAAAGACGTTTGGAACAAACGCAGAGATGCTCTGGAAGTCCATCTCTGTAGAATAATTCACTATATGACCTCGCACAACGGCCGAGTCCGTCCGGAAGAAAGGCTCCTGCGCCCTACCTGCTATAGCAACAAGGGCCAGCAGTGCGATGATGATGGTTTTCTTGTTCATTGTTCTATTTTGATGATTAGGGACGCAAATTTACAAATTTCTTTTTAATTATAGGGTGAATAGTGAGTAAAAGGTGCAAAAAAAACGTGTACGACATCTACACCTGTAAGCCCGCCAAGAGTTTTGCGGAGCATAATGGTCAATTCCGCCATCAAATTTAGAAAGAAATCGTCATACGCAAAGAAAAAATAACAAAAACGAAAACGAAAACGAAAACGAAAAAAGGACACAGAATGCCCGGAATCGGGGCGAAAACGAAAAAACTAAGCGCCCCTACGAAGGCCTTTATGCCTTGGCCGATTGCGCAGAAAGTGATTAGAAAACTAAGCCTTATAGAGAAAGATTAAATAAGATACGCGTGAAAGCAGTCTCAAGTCTCAGTCTCAGTTCGGAAAAATGTCACAATTCAACTCTAAACCCTCTTTTATAACACTTATAATTAATTAATAATCAATTATATAGATATATAAGAAGAGAGTACGAATACGACTTTTAAACTAACTGAGACTCTGAGACTGAGACTACCGACAGTATCAAAACAACCATTTAACTTTCTAAAAAGCAATGAATTACAATATATTTGACAGCGTCGCTCCGGCGATACCCAAGCCTGCAAAAGGCACAAAATTCTGCAAATTACTCCTCTCTCAGGCCTCAAAAAACGTGCATTAACCCCTCGTTTCGATGCTTTTTCCCGTTCTTGGCGCACACAAATGCACTCCGAAAAATCAATCTCAAAACGTTATTTATAAGGATTTGTGTGGCCAAATGGCCATTCTGGTGGCAGAATCTGGGGTAAAAATGTCAGCTTCACCCTCATCGGAAGCCCGCCCGTACCTAATCAACGGTTAGCACGGAGCGGACTCGAGGTTTGCTTCCTCCTAACTTCGAGTGCGCTTGAAGCGGGTTTGCCGGCAAGTAATATATTCTGAATCAAGCACTAATTGTTGCCTCGCGTTTCTGGTTTTTCCCGTATGTGTCATTATGGTCATGTGTCATTATGGTCATTAAGGATTTCGGTTTTTTAGGGGTGTTTTCTGGCCATAAATATATATATTTTATATATATATTTATGAACCTAAACCGCATTCAAAAATGCTTAATGACACTCGTGACACATGACACATGACACGCAATTTTTGATAAAGCGAGCAATATCAGGTACTTAGCCGTGGGGCCGCGGTCAAAGTGGTCAAAATGGTCAAAATGATTTTTGATTGCATTTTCGACTCACTATAATATATTATATATTATAGTGCTGTTTTTGGCAACCCGAAAACGATTTTGACAAATGACCAAAATGACCGCGTTATTAGGGCAAACTAGAGTCAACAAAAAGCTTTCATTTTCTTGTAAAAAGTTACCCCCTCATTCGAAATGCGCAATGGGAATGTTGTACCTTTGCAATGTCAATCGAGGGGCAAAAATTACGGCCTAGTTAAGAAAAAATTCCTACGTGCGCAGGTAGGAATCTTTCTATAGTTAGAGCGCAAAAATGGCGCCCTCAAGTGTTCTTTGAAATACTGATTATTTGAAAGCGATGTAAGGCCGGAGACGTGCGAAGTCGGTGTCGCTGAACGCTGAATAGGTGGCAAGGTCGGTAAGGTCGCGGAGTGGACCGTAGGACTTGCGATAGTTCATGATGGCACTGACCTGCTCAAAATTGAGATAGGGATGGCGTAGCAGTTGACCGAAGGTGGCACTGTTGACGGGCAAACGGCGCACGGTGCTGTCGCCAAGGACCAACCAGCGCTCTAAGCCGCCAGGCAAACCATGAATCTCCGACAGCTGGCTGAGGCTGACGAAGCCGCCCAGACGCTCACGATAGCGCACTATCTTGGCCGAGTAGTAACTGCCTATGCCGGGAATGCGTTTAAGTTCGGTGGTGTCGGCTGAAGAAAGGACAATGGGAAAGCGTTGGGCATTGAACATTGAACATTGAGCATTGAACATTGAACGTTGACCATTGGCGCTTTGCGCGCCAAATCCGTTTTGATTTCTTGGTGCCGATTGACCATTGCGCAAGGCATTGAATGTTGACCACTGAGCATTGGGATTGCGATGGTTGCCGGAGGTGCGAATCTTGATATAGGGACGCAGGCGGCGGAAGTCGGAGTCGGGAAGGGTGTAGATGCGGGCGAGGTCGTCGGGAGTGCGGAACACACCACCGGCAGCGCGGTAGTGGATGATAGCCTTGGCTACACGCGGAGCGAGACCAAGCGCAACGAATGTGGCGGAATCGGCCGTGTTGGGGTCAAAAGGGAATTGACTTTTGGGCATTGACCGTTGACCATTGGCGCTTGAGCGTTGACCATTGGTGATGACTACGGAATCCTTATCCGAGACAGGGCTGGCAGGTTGTCCTGAGTCACGGAATAGCCACAAGCCGAGGTTGAGCAGGAGGAGTAGTCCGGCTATGATGAGGGCTGCCTTACGGTCGTTGCGTGTGAAGGGCATTAAGGATTGAAAAATTGAAGGATTGAAGAATGGAAATCAGAACTCAAAGAGGATCTTGAAGTTGACGGCGCGGCCGGTGAGGTAGTTGGGCACGGCGTACTGATTGTTGGTGATGTCGGTGACCCAATAATAGGAGCTGACGTTGTTGATGCCGAAGACGTTGAGGACGTCGGCGCCGAGCCAGATGTCGCGGATAGAGTTGCGGCGGGCCTTGCGATTGGCTCCGAGCAGTCGGTAGCTCATACCGATGTCGGCACGACGGTAGGCGGGGGCGCGGAAGCTGTTCTTCTCTATGCCGCTGTGGGGTGGACCGAACGGCAGTCCGTCGGCGATGGCACCCTTGAGGGTGAGTTTCCAGCGGTCGGTACCGGGGAAGAAATCGGTGAAGAAAATCGACAGGTTGTAGCGCTGGTCGGTGGGCAGCGGCAGCGAGAGGCCGTTGTACTTCTGGCGAGTCTGCATGAGCGAGAGGGTTATCCACGAGTCGGCACCGGGCACAAACTCACCGAAGAGCTTGAAATCGACGCCCACAGCGTGGCCTTTGGCGAGGTTGCCGCCGTAATAGACTACGCGGAGGTTGTTGACATTGTAGGGGATGAGATTGTCGAGCACCTTGTAGTACGCCTCCGCAGAGAAGCGGAAGGGCCGCTCGGCCATGCGGAACTGATAGTCCATGCCGAGCAGGAAATGGATGGAGCGCTGCGACTTGATATCCTTATTAAGTACCACGCGGGTGTTGCCGGCGGTGGTCACGGTGTCGCGGAGCTCCTTGTAGAACGGCGACTGGTAGTAGAGGCCAGTGGCGAAGCGGAAGGTAAAGTTGTCGTTCTTGGTGGGAATGAAACCGAGCGACACGCGCGGCGAGATGAGGGTCTCGCTGTTCCATGAGTTGCGGGTGAGGCGCACGCCGTAGTTGAGGTTGAAGATGCCGGCCTTGTTGTTAAAGCGGAAGTTGTCCTGTATGTATGTTTCGAGGCGAGTGGTCTTGACCTCGGTCTTGGCGCGGAGGCTGTAGATGAGCTGCAGGGCCTCGAGCGAGTGGGGCATGGAGTAACCGGAGGAGTCGCGCATCTCCCACTCGGCGGAGTTTTCCTTGATGCGCTCACTGCGGAGGGTGATGCCTGCAGCGATATTGTGACGGCGGATGGCTGTCCGCAGCAGGAGCGCAGTGGAGGCTACGCGGGCTGTGAGGAAGTTGCGGGCGTGCTCCAGATAGGTGCCCACGCCGAGTTGCTGCTGGGCGGTGACATCGTTGAGCCAGTACTGGCCCTGGATGTCGTAGGTCTCCTCCTCCTTGGTGGAGTAGGTGGACGAGAGCCACTGCAGCGAGGTCTTGGCGTTGAACTTATGGGTGAGGCCGAAGGAGGCGAAGTAGGTGTTGAAAAGGTCTTTCTCCTGACCGTCGAAATATACCGTGAATTTCCTTACGTTGTCCATCGTGCCGAATGATGTGACGCGAGTGTGGGGCTTGAAGGAGTAGCGGTTGTAGGAGATGTTGCCTATGAAGTCGAGCGTCCAGTGCTTGGAGGGCGACCACGACGTATAGTTCTGATAATCGATGAAGTCGGGACGGTATTCGCCCTTGGTGTCGCCGCCGCTAATGAGATACTTGGTGGTCTTGTAGCGCAGGCCGTTCATCATCGAGAACTTCTGATTGCCGAAGCCCACATAGGCATCGCCGCCCAGCAGGCTGAGTCCCACGGAGCCTTCGAGCTGCTCGGGACGCTTGTAGGTGATGTCGAGCACAGAGGACATCTTGTCGCCATAACGGGCAGGGAAGCCGCCGGCGGAGAAGTCGATGTCGGCAACCATGTTGGAGTTGATGATGGATAGGCCTTCCTGCTGACCGGAGCGGACGAGCATGGGGCGGAATATCTCGACACCATTGAGATAGACGCAGTTTTCGTCGAAGCTGCCACCGCGTACATTATACTGTGAGGATAGCTCGTTGTGGGTGCTGACACCCATCTGAGTGGCGATGATTTCCTCCACTCCGTTACCGGTGGTGGAAGGCATGTTGCGGGTGTAGCCGCTGCGGATATGCTGTACGAGGTCGGTCTGGCGACGCATAGCGGTGATGCCGGCTTCGCCGAGGTTGATGGCGATGGAGGAGATCTTCATGTCATAGCGCAGCGAGTCGGCCTGTGGTGGTGCCAGGTAGAACTTCTTGATGCGGTAACCCGCGGCGACACAGGTGATGTAAAGTGAGTCGGTGCGAGTGCAGCGCAGACTGTAGTTGCCCTCGCTGCCGGTGACGGCAAAAGCGCCCTGTCGCTCCACGATGACGGAGGCGAACTCCACAGGGTTGTTGTATTCGTCCACAACTTTACCGTAGAGCCGCAACTTATTCTGCGCCAATGTGGTAAGCGGGAACGAAAGCAGCGCAAGGGCCAATATGAAAAGTCTCTTATTCATTTAGCAGGTCGGGTCTTAAGCGACGGGTACGTTCAATCATCTGGTTGAGCTCCCACTCCTTGATATTAGCCTCGTGGCCGGAGAGCAGGATGTCGGGCACTCGCCAACCCTTGTAGTCGGCGGGGCGGGTATAGACGGGAGCTGAGAGCATGCCGTCCTGGAAGCAGTCGGAGAGGGCGCTCTGCTCATCGCCGATGACACCCGGGATGACTCGGACGATAGCGTCGGCCATAACGGCAGCTGCCAGTTCGCCACCAGTGAGCACATAGTCGCCGATGCTGATTTCGCGAGTGATGAGATGTTCACGGATGCGGTGGTCGATGCCCTTGTAATGGCCGCAGAGGATGATGATGTTCTGCTTGAGCGACAGCTCGTTAGCTATAGGCTGGGAGAACTGCTCGCCGTCGGGCGAGGTGTAGATTATCTCGTCGTAGTCGCGCTGAGCCTTGAGAGCGGCTATGCAGTCGTCGATAGGCTGGCACTGCATCACCATACCGGCAAATCCGCCGAAAGGATAGTCGTCAACACGACGGTGCTTGTCGGTGGTGTAGTCACGCAGATTGTGTACATGAATCTCGGCGAGACCTTTGCTCTGGGCCCTGCCGAGGATGGACTGCGAGGTGAACGGCTCCAGCATTTCCGGGAGCACAGTGATAATATCTATGCGCATATCTGAAAATTATAACGCAAAAAGTTGGTGTTTATTATAATTTTTTTAGTAATTTTGCACCAGTCTTTACCCATACATTATATAATAAAGATGAGCGACCAGGAGCAGATACTGCAGTTGCGAGCCGAGTTGCATCGCCACAACTATAACTACTACGTCAAAAACGCGCCGGAGATAAGCGACCGCGAGTTTGACGAGAAGATGCACCTGCTGATGCAACTGGAGGAGCAGCACCCTGAGCTATACGACGCCAACTCGCCCTCTCAGCGAGTGGGCAGCGACTTGAGTCACGAGTTTGAGCAGGTGAAACACCGATATCCGATGCTCTCGCTGGCCAATACCTACAACCGCGAGGAGGTGCAGGCCTTCTATGACCGGGTGAGCCAGGGACTGGGCGGCGAGAAGTTTGAGATATGCTGCGAGCTGAAGTTTGACGGCCTGTCGATATCGCTTATCTATGAGAAAGGGCAGCTGGTGAGAGCCGTGACCCGCGGCGACGGCGAGCAGGGCGATGATGTGACTGCCAACGTGAAGACCATACGTAGCATCCCGCTGGTGCTGAGCGACAACAGCTGGCCTGAGAGCTTCGAGATAAGAGGCGAGGTGCTGATGCCGTGGGAGAGTTTCGAGGCTCTCAACCGACAGCGCGAACAGGCCGAGGAACCGCTCTTCGCCAATCCCCGCAATGCCGCCAGCGGCACACTGAAAAGCAAGAACTCGGCTGTGGTGGCACAGCGGAGGCTCGATGCTTACTTCTACTACCTGTTGGGCACCGAACTGCCTAGCGACCGTCACTATGACAATATGCAGAGAGTTGCCGAGTGGGGCTTCAAGGTGTCGGATGCTATGCGGACCGTCAGCACCCTGCAAGAGGTGATGGACTATATCGACTACTGGGATAAGGAGCGCAGCCACCTGCCTGTAGCAACCGACGGTATAGTATTGAAAGTCAATTCCATAGGGCAGCAGCAACGATTGGGCTACACCGCCAAGACACCACGTTGGGCAATAGCCTACAAGTTTCAGGCTGAGCGAGCTTTGACCCGCCTCAACGAGGTGACTTACCAGGTGGGCCGCACCGGAGCAGTGACACCTGTGGCAAATATGGAGCCGGTGCTGCTGAGTGGCACGATAGTGAAGCGCGCTTCGCTGCACAATGAAGACATCATACGGTCGCTCGATCTGCATATCGGGGATATGGTGTATGTGGAGAAAGCCGGCGAGATAATTCCCCAGGTGGTGGGGGTTGAGCAGTCGATGCGCCCCGCCAATGCTGGAGGCACCCCGGTGGAGTTTATCAAGACGTGCCCGGAGTGTGGAGCGCAGTTGGTGCGCTATGAAGGGGAGGCAGCCCATTACTGCGTGAACGATGCCGCCTGTCCGCCGCAGATAAAGGGTAGGATAGAGCACTTCATCTCCCGAGATGCGATGAACATCGAGTCGCTGGGGCCTGAGACGGTAGCCGACTATTACGACCGCGGTCTGATACACAACGTGGCCGACCTCTATGAGCTGACCGCCGTCGACATCATGGGCTATAACACCAACCGGCAACGCTCGGCACAGAAGGTGGTTGACGGCATCGCCGCCAGCCGCAAGGTGCCATTTGAGCGAGTGCTCTATGCTCTGGGAATCCGCTTTGTGGGCAAGGTGACCGCCAAGCAGATAGCCCGCCATTTCGGTTCGATTGACGCTATCATCTCGGCGTCAGTGGAGGAGATGCTTGAAGTGGAAGGCGTTGGTGAAGTAATTGCCCAGTCGGTGAAGGATTACTTCAACGAGCCCCGCAATGTGGAGATTGTTGAACGTCTGCGTAGTTACGGACTGCAGCTTGCCCGTGGTGAGAACAGCCCGAATGCCGTGCCTGGCGGCGATGTGCTGGCAGGTAAGTCGATAGTAATCAGCGGAGTGTTTAGCCATCATAGCCGCGAAGAATACAAAGAACTTATTGAGGCATGCGGCGGCAAGAATGTGAGTAGCATCTCGGCCAAGACCACTTTTGTGCTGGCCGGCGAGAATATGGGTCCCTCTAAGCAGGAGAAAGCCCGGCAGCTGGGCATACAGTTGATGAGTGAAGATGAATTCTTAGAGATGATAGGCCCTCGTCCCAATGCGGGCTCAGACGCACAGCCCGGCGGTGATGAGCATCGCCCAGCGGCTCCGCAGCAGTTAACCCTTTTTGATTGAGAGAATAGAAATAGAAAATACGCTCCCGGCCAGGCTGGGAGCGTATTTGCGTATCTATTATTCTGTCTACTTTTTCTTAGTTGTAGTCTTTTTCTTAGTTGTGGTCTTCTTCTTGGTCGTGGTCTTCTTAGCGGTAGTAGTCTTTGCCGGCTCTGTAGTGGGCGGAGTGTAGTATTTAAGCGCCTCGGTCATCTGCTTTTGCAGCGCTGCTATACGGATCTCGTCTGACGTGTGGTCGCTGAAGAACTCGCTCCGCTTGTTGCTGCTGAGCTGCGACATGCGCTGCCAGAAGTCTATCGCCACCTGTGGGTCGTAGCCAGCCATTGCTGCGAAGATGAGGCCGAGGTGGTCGGCTTCGCTCTCATTGTCGCGCGAGTACTTAAGGTTGGCGAAGTTGAATCCGGCACTTGCCACCGAGTTAAGGATGCTAGCGGTGTTGCTGCCCATTCCTCCGGCGGTAAGCACTGCGCCGCCTATCTGTGCCGCCTGTTGCTGTCGCATTTTCTTGGAGAGTTGCTCTGCGGAGTGTTTAGCTACGGCGTGGGCTATCTCATGTCCGAGCACTATGGCGAGGCTGGCCTCGTTCTGAGTTACGGGCAGCAGGCCTTCATAGACAACTATCTTGCCGCCCGGCATGCAGAATGCATTTACCTGATTGTCGGCCACGAGGTTAAACTCCCACTGGAAGTTCTGCACCTCGTTGGCGTATCCGTTGTTTTTGAGGAACGTCTCTACGGCGCTAGCGAGTTTCTGTCCCACACGCTTCACCATATCGCCGTTGGTTTGGTTGGTGGACACTTTAGCGCTCTTCATGTACTCTTGGTACTGCTGAGTGCTGAGGTTTAGGATTTCAGCATCTGTGACTAACAGGTGAGTTTTTCTGCCTGTGATAGGCACGGTGTTCGTGGTGCCGCATCCTACGGTAAGCAAGGCGAGGCCTACGATTAGCAGTGATTTGATAGATTTTTTCATTTGTTTGGTTTTTATAAGGTCAGTTATTGTCTGTTTTTGCGTGGCAAATTTACTACTTTTTTATTTAAGAACAGGTCTTTTACTACTTTTTTCGTCAGTTTGTTGGCTCCGTAGAGGTTCAGATGGTCGGCATCGTAGAAATCTGCGGGTCGGAACGCCGGATCAGCCCAGTAGTCGTGATAGCTGATGCAGGGATGGCGGCGGATGATTTGGCGTAGGGTGCTGTCGCTGATGGCCACCTGACGGGGATTGCTGTAGCGACGGAACGACGGACTAACCGGCGAGGTGATGAGTAGCAGTCTCACGTTGCGGCTGTCGCACCATCCGGCGATGGAGTCGAGGAACATTATAGGTTGAGCATTGAGCCGGTCACTGACCGGATTTAGATCTAAGTTCAGTTTATCCGTTGTCTCAACATAGGTATTTTCCTCGGCCCTCTGCTTGCCGTTGTCTTTCCCTTGCAGGAGTAGCGAGGTGGTTCCGTTGGTGGTGCCGAATCCCAGGCTGTCCCACTTCACCTGTGCAGGTCGCCACAGGCTGGTGAGTTTTTCCTTGAACGGGGCGATATGCAGGCACTCAAAGCCGTATATGGAAAGTGGCGAATGGATGTCGCAGTCCATGTAGAGCCGATAGCGCACTGCCCAATAGCGGAGATGGAGCTGAGCCTCGAGGTCCTCAAAGACCGACTGGTAGCTAAAGGGCAGGATTACCGTTTTCAGTCGCGGCATCGGATAGTGGGTGAGCTGATACCAGTCGTAGCGATAGGGCTGTGTGGGCTGGGCAATGTTGAAGGCGTGAGGGCCGAACATTGCGGGATTGATGCCATAGAAGGTGTGGCTGCTCCCGAGAATGAGCGTCTCCACCTCGGTGGAGTGAGCGAGCATCCACTGGTGCTTGTATCGGGCAGGGTTGGGCATTGAGCGCACATAGATTTCTGCTGCCACAATCAGCGTGAGCATTATGGCGGAGAAGATCAGTATTTTGCGAACGAATGGTCTCATTGCTTTTATCCGGACTTATGTAGCTATGCCTTAGAATTGGAAATAGATGAACTGCACCTGCTGCCCACCGAAGAGCAGACAACTGGCGAATAGCAGTATGTAGATGGTGAAGCGCACCGACTGGAGGCGCCAGATGCCGCGATTCCCAAACTGGAAGGGATGGGCATAGTTGCGGCTGAGCCACTCTATGGTGAATAGCACGGCAATATATATCAGCGGCATGCGCGACACGGTGGTACTGAGGCCTCCCTCCATGCTGAACATCCTTCCGAAGTAGCTGATGCCGTCGCCCACGGTGGGGTTGCGGAAGAATATTTGGCTGAGCACGAACACGGTTATCGTGATGCCCCAATTGAGCCACGTGGGCAAGTAGCGTACTAGGGGCTTGGTGGTGACGTTGAAGAATCCGTTCCATGTGCCCCAGGCTATGAAGCTCCAGTTGGGCCCGTGCCACAGGCCGCTGAGCATATATAGCACAAAGACGTTGAAGTAGTGGCGTACAGCGCTGCATCGGCTGCCACCGAGGGGGAAGTAAACATAGTCGCGTAGCCAGCTCATCAGGGTCATGTGCCACCGGCGCCAGAACTCGCGTATGGTAGTGGCGAAGAACGGGTGGTTGAAGTTGGTGGAGAGCTGTATGCTGAATAGGCGTGCTGTTCCGATAGCCATATCAGAGTAGCCCGAGAAGTCACAATATACCTGCACGGTGAACGCCAACACTCCTAGCATGAGGTCAGCAGAGCCCAAATCACCGTAGTTGGCGAAGGCATAGTCTGCCACCGGTGCACAATTGTCGGCTATGAGCATCTTCTTCATCAGTCCCCATAGGAAGAGTCGCATACCATCCACCGCATTATTATAGTTAAAGGTACGCGCACGAGAAAATTGCGGCAGCAGGTTAGCACCACGCTCTATAGGACCTGCTACGAGTTGCGGGAAGAAGCAGATGAAGCTGAGAAAGTGAGTCAGACTGTTGGCCGGCCTGAGCTGGTCGCGATAGATATCCACCACATATGCGGTGAGTTGAAAGGTGTAGAAGCTGATGCCGATAGGCAGTATGAGGCGTAATGTGGGGATGTCGGCATTGATGTGGAGGATACTGAAGATGACTGCCAGATTGTCGGCGAAGAAGTTGAAGTATTTGAAGATGGCTAGTATGCCGATATTAAGTAATATGGCGGTTAGGAGCCAAGCCTTGCCCGGGTGTCTCTTATTGGAAATTTGATTCCGACTTGCTGCGTAAGCAGCATTGAGATTTGAGGGTTGTCTCTTTCGGAATATGCGGTTTCCGATGTAGTAGTTAGCTATGCATGTAGCTATCATCAGCAGGAGGAATCGCCAGTCCCACCAGCCGTAAAAGAAAAAGCTGGCCACAATAATCATCCTGTTTTGCCAATGGAGAGAGCGCATGTTCCAATAGAGTATGAACACTATTGGCAGGAAGATGAGGAAAGCCAGCGAGTTGAAAAGCATGTAGTTATAATGCGGATTGGATGGCGCTGAACGACATTTGTGAGAGTGCGTGCATGTTGTCAGAGCCTTGTCCTTGCGGTGGGATAGGGTCGTGGATTATGAGGCGCATCCGATGGAAGTTGACGAAATTGAACCCTTTGGTGCGGGGTAGCACCTCAAAAGAACCGGTGATGGTGATGGGCACTACCGGCAACTGCAACTCATCAGCGAGCAGGAAGGCACCCTTGCTGAATGGGCGCATCTTGCCGTCGAAGGTGCGAGAGCCTTCAGGGAATACCATCAGAGACATTGATTGCGACAAGGTCTTGCGGGCATCGGTGATGGTTTGTTTGATACCGTGCTGCGAACTGCGATCCACAAAGATGAAACGCGCTTTCTGGCAGGCAAAACCTACAAGGGGAATCTTCTTGAGCGATTTCTTCATCATCCATTTGAAATTGCGCTGTAAGAAACCGTATATCAGGAAGATGTCCATCGCTCCCTGATGGTTTGCCACAAAGACGTAGGAAGCGTGTTTGTCGAGTTTGTTACGTCCCTCAACCTTGATAGGCAGCAAGAGGAGGCGACAGGTGAGGTAGCTCCAAATCTTACCCGGGTAGTAGCCCCAGAAACGTGAGCCGCCCAATGTGCAGCCGACAATGGTCAACAAGGCGCATATTATGGTTATAACCAAGAATAGCGGCAGAAAGATTATCAGTTGGTATATGCGGTATAGGTATTTCATTGAAAATTGAGAATGCTGGTTACTTTTGTTTCTTCAGTGTGATTACGCACACTTCGCTCCACGCTCCGAAGCGGAAAGGTACGGCTCCGAGTCCGAGTCCGATGCTTACTATCATACTGCGGTCGCCTTCATAGTACTGTCCGCCCCATTCTTT
>JAFZXF010000016.1 GCA_017616915.1 Bacteroidaceae bacterium | reverse complement strand
GGGTTACACCTTCAGCGGATGGGTAGTAGTGCCGCCAGTAATGCCCGCGACCGATGTTACGGTGGACGGCTCATTCCTTATCAATAGATATAATGCAATCTTCCGCGCCGAAAACGGTACGCTGGTCAGCGAATACAGTCACGAATACGGTCAGCCCATCACCCTGCCTGAAGCACCCGCCAAGTATGGACACACCTTCACCGGTTGGGCAGAAAAGGTTGGAGAAGAATGGGTAATGGTGAACGAAGGACTGCCCATGCCGGCTCGCAACATGGAGATTATCACACTATACCGGCCAACAAAGTATGCCGTTGTGTATATGCTGGATTATGAGCAGTATGACGTGGATTCGGTAGCCTACGGAGGAACCATCACTCTCAGAGACGCACCCGCAGACCGCGAGGGCTACACCTTCAGCGGATGGAGCACCCCGCCTGAGAGCATGCCCGCCAAGGACGTAATCATCAACGGAAGATTCAAAATCAACAACTACTACATCACCTACCTGAACAACGACATCCAATGGGGTAAGCAGCAGTATGCATACGGCGCAGAGATAACCCTGCCCACAAGCACACCCTCCAAGACGGGTTACACCTTCATCGGATGGGGCGAAAAGGTTGGCGAAGAATGGTCGATCATCGAAGCGGGAATGAATATGCCCGCTCATGATATGGAGCTGACAGCGCAGTTTAAGGTCAACACGTATGCGGTGGTATATACCGTAGACGGAGAGGAGTATCACACCGACTCCATCGACTACGGAGCAGCGGTAACAACACTTGACCCGCCCACAAAGGAGGGCTACACCTTCAGCGGATGGAACAAGGCGCTACCCGAAACGATGCCGGCAAGAGACTTAGCCATAAGCGGCACATTCAGAATCAACTACTACTACCTCACCTATATGACCAACGGCGTGCAGTGGGGCAAACAGCAACTGAAATACGGCTCCGCCATCACTCCGCCATCCAGAGAACCCTCGAAGAAGGGACACACCTTCAAGGGATGGGGCGAACAGGTGGACGAGGAATGGATAATGCTCACCGACGAGTCAACAGTTCCCGCCCACGATGTGGTTTACGATGCTATCTTTGAAGTGAACAAATACCAGCTGATTCTCATGATGGACGGACAGCCCTATAAGACCATTGTGCTGAACTACGGCGAAGAGATAGTGCCTGAAACCGAGGACGAAGACAACTACTACGAATGGCAAAATGCGCCCACCACTATGCCCGACCACGATGTGACTATCAACGTGGTGATTACCGCTGTAGGCGGATACCGCATCAGCGATATGCGAGCCGGTGACAGCCTACACGGAGTGATGATTTACAGCGTTGACGGGAAACGGCTCAACACACTGCGCAAGGGCATCAATATACTGCGCACACCCGACGGCAAGAGCTGCAAGATAGTTGTACGCTGATACCTTATTAATATATAATAATAGCCGTCCACTGATGCGGGCGGCTATTATTATGAGAGGTCTTGACTCCTGCTATTTGGCGATGAAGAGGTAGTAATTCTTCTTACCTTTCTGCACGAGCAGATATTTGCCTCCTATAAGGTCATCGGATGTGAAGGTCTTCTCTGTGTCGGTAAGCTTCTCCTTATTAACACTTACTCCGCCACCCTTAACCATCTTGCGGAACTCACCCTTAGAGGGGAAGCAGTCGGTAGTCTCGGCCAAAAGATCGGGAGCCTTAGTGGAAGTAATAGTCTCCTTGGGAAGCTCATACTGCGGTACACCCTCAAACACGCTTAGAAGGGTTGCCTCGTCGAGGTGTAGCAGGCTCTCTTTGGTAGCTTTGCCGAAGAGCAGATTGCTAGCTTCCACAGCAGTATCGTAAGCCTCACGACCATGTACCATCACCGTGACTTCCTCACCGAGTCGCTTCTGCAGTATGCGGCGACCGGGATCAGCCTTATGCTCCTCGACGAGAGCTTCAATCTCCTCTCGGGTGAGAGAAGTGAAAATCTTAATGTAACGCTCAGCATCGTCATCGCTTACATTGAGCCAGAACTGGTAGAACTTATAGGGCGTTGTGCGGGCAGGGTCGAGCCATACGTTACCACTCTCAGTCTTACCAAACTTCTTACCATCACTCTTAGTAATCAGCGGGCAGGTAAGAGCGAAGGTTTCCACCTCATTGCCGAGAGTGCGGCGGATAAGCTCCGTACCGGTAGTCATATTGCCCCACTGATCGTTGCCTCCGAGCTGGAGCTTCACTCCATAGTGCTGGTAAAGGTAAAGGAAGTCGTAGCCCTGAAGGAGCTGATATGTAAACTCAGTGAAAGAAAGTCCGTCACGGGCAGTACCGTTGAGGCGTTGCTGTACTGACTCCTTAGCCATCATATAGTTTACAGTGATGTGCTTTCCCACCTCGCGGGCGAAGTCAAGGAAGGTGAAATCCTTCATCCAGTCGTAGTTGTTTACCATAAGGGCAGCATTGCCTTTCTCTGCGTTGAAATCGAGGAATTTCTCTACCTGCTTCTTGATGCACTCCTGATTATGACGCAGGGTTTCATCATTGAGCAAGTTACGTTCCTGGCTCTTGCCCGAGGGATCGCCAATCATACCTGTTGCACCACCCACGAGGATGATGGGGCGATGGCCGCAGCTCTGCAGATGGCGTAGCATCATGATTCCACAGAGGTGACCAATATGCAGCGAGTCTGCAGTAGGGTCTGTACCGAGGTATGCCGTTACCATCTCCTTCTGCAGGAGTTCTTCTGTTCCGGGCATCATCTGAGCCAACATTCCGCGCCAGCGGAGTTCTTCTACAAAGTTTTTCATGTTATTCTTATTTTTTATTATGGCACTGGATCATAACCGCTCCCGCCCCATGGATGACAGCGGAATATTCGGCGCAGGGCGAGCCACATCCCTTTAAACGGACCGTGCTTGCGGAGAGCCTCCACTGCATATTGTGAACACGTAGGAGTGAAGCGACAACAAGAGGGAGTGAGCGGCGAGATACATTTTTGATAAAAGCGTATGGGCAATATCAGTAGCCAAACCACACATGCCGATATTTTATGTATTATCTTTTTCAAGTTTCAAGGTTATACTATGGAGTATGCGCTCAACCGAACGAGATACCATCGCTGTAGGCTCGGGTTGTGTACTGAGCCATATAAAGGCCAGACGCAGTTGTTTGCCCCGAGTGACGAGAGCATCAATAAGGGAATGATGCTGCAATCTGTAGGCCTCTCTTATCTGGCGCTTTGCGCGATTACGGTCTATCGCGTGGCGGAGTCTTTTCTTACTGACCGACACCAGCACTTTCACCGGCACACCAGCTTCCTCCTGTCCGCTTTCCTGATACACCGCTCTAAGCGGCATAGCCGTGATGGCACTACTTTTACCCCGCTCAAACAGAGACTCTATCTCCTTGCGCGAGGTAATGCGTTCAGTCTTACGGAAGCGGAAATTCATCCTCTATTTCTTCTTCTGAGCCTCGAGGAAGTTGCTTATCTCTCCCGACATTGAGAGGCCCTGTCCCTGTACAGCCTTGATGTCAACGCGGAAGCCCAACTCCTCAAGCTTGGCAGCGGTGCCATCGCCGAAACAGGCAAACACCGTATCGCCCTGCTTATAATCGGGGAAGTTGTCAACCAACGACTTGGCTCCGCTGGGAGTGAAGAATACTATCATATCATAGTCGAAGGGCTTGCTCTTGTCAAGCTCCGCACTGACTGTGCGATACATCACGCAGTCGGTATGATTTATGCCCTTGCTGTCAAGCAGGACAGAAATGTCCTTCTTATGAACATCGCTCTGAGGAATGAGGTAGGTCTCTTTCTTGTGCTTAAGCATCACATCTACCAGATCGGGCAGCAATCCGGTCTTGCCGAAGAATATCTTGCGCTTACGATACTGCACATACTGCTGCACATAGAGCGAAACCTGCTGGGAGATAAAGAAATATTTCATTGTTTCGGGCAGCTTGATGCGCATTTCCTTACACAGTGAAAAGAAATGATCAATAGCCTGCTTGGAGTTGAACACCACTGCGGTGTGGCTGAGGATGTCAACTTTCTGTGCTCTAATCTCCTTGGGGGTGAGGCGCTGCACTGCTATCAATGACTGAAAATCTATGGTTACTCCGTAGTTCTTTGCCAGATCCAGATAGGGTGACTTAGCGGTAGAGGGCTTAGGCTGGGAAACAAGAATTTTCTTTACCATGTTTCAATGTTCAATTTACTAAAAACTCGTTCGTTTTTGTCAGAATTATCCACAGAAAAACCAGCGGAAGAAATTCCAGTGTGCAAAAGTACAAAATTGTTGGCAATAGGCCAAAGACTCCACTGAAAAAAATTTGGCAGGTCTTATACAAAACCAGCAATTCATACACCCCCATCAACACAAGGAAGACAAAAATGCAAACCTCTATTGGCAAATTAAAGTACAAAAATGCCGTCATCAAAAGTAGCATTAAAACCGTCTTTAGGAAGACCATAAGGCTGTAACCTTCAAACCAAGTACGGCTGCTCTCCTTGTCAAAAAAAGTCCAGTTGAAAATATACAAAATAATGTTTTTCGATACCCTGTACGCCAAGAAAATTGCCGCGTTAACAAGCAGAATCACTAACGCCCCCCACTCTCCTATGGGAATTAGTGAGGATATGCGGGCGATACGATGGAACGGCGGTGGAGTCTCGGCAAAACAATATGCAAAGAAGAGGAGGCTGAAGACAACAACTTCCAGAATTATCACCACAAACTGATGACGCACCTCGCCCTCCGACTTGAGAGAGAAATCCTCGCTGCGGTCGCGCAAGCGGAAGAAATTCTTTATCTGCAAGCAAAGCGCATGCATAGAACGACTCACCATGAAGCAAACCACCAGCAGACATAGTATCACGCTGACGGTAATTGTAACATCGTTGCTCATCCTATAAGGTACCGGATCTACGCTGACGCCCGCAATCTGGGTAATGCTGTCAGCACCGACCCACTGGCTACCGCTGAAGAAGCCTAGCCTGTCGGCCTGCAGATTGGCACTAATGGTATCGGATGCCTGCTGCGCAACGAGTGTGTCCTGCTCCATAGTGATTCTCAAGATTCAGAAGTCAATATCTCCTTCAATTCCTTAGTGGTGCTTATAACAGTCCATAGGTCGGAGTCGCCCTCATAGCGGAGGAAATGCTCATGATGACAATGCTCCAGCCACGCCTCAAGGTAATCAAAATAGCCATCCTGATTAAAAAGGATGATAGGCTTGTTAAACTGCCCGAGCTGCTTCTGGGTTACGGTTTCAAAAAATTCTTCCATAGTGCCCAGTCCGCCCGGAAGAACTAATACGGCATCACATCTATCACGCAGTAGCTGTTTGCGTTCAGCCATATCGGTAGTGATAACCTCTTCGTCCAATCCCGAGCGCATCCAACCGCGAGTAACCATAAAGCGAGGAATGATGCCCACCACCTTACCGCCGGCCTGCTGACAACCGTCACTGGTAGCGCCCATCAGCCCTTCGCTGCCGGCACCGTTGATAAGAGTCCAGCCACACTCAGCACACAGCCGACCTATCGCGTGGGCCGTCTGCTTGTACTTTTCATCTATATACGCACTTGAAGCGCAGTATATGCTTAGCCTCTTACTCATTTTGTTTCTGGTGTACTTTTTTAAATGCCGAACGACTTCTTTATTTCCTCTACGCGGTCGAGCTTCTCCCATGTGAAGAGCTCCACGTCCACGGTCTTCGTCTCGTGGTAGTGGCTGGTAAAAGTCTTGGTCTTGATTTCGGGCTTGCGTCCCATGTGGCCGTAGGCGGCGGTCTCCAAATACATCGGCTGGCGCAGTTTCAGGCTCCGCTCGATGGCCTTCGGGCGCAGGTCGAAGAGTTTTTCTATCTTCTTGGCTATCTCGCTGTCGCTCTCCTTCACGTGGCTACGCCCGTAGGTGTTTACGTAGATGTTCATCGGCTCGGCCACGCCGATGGCGTAGCTCACCTGCACCAGCATCTCGTCGGCCACACCCGCAGCCACCATGTTCTTGGCAATGTGGCGCGCGGCATAGGCTGCGCTGCGGTCCACCTTGCTGGAGTCCTTGCCACTGAAGGCCCCACCGCCGTGGGCGCCCCTGCCGCCGTAGGTGTCCACGATAATCTTGCGGCCAGTGAGGCCGGTATCGCCGTGGGGGCCGCCAATCACAAACTTGCCCGTAGGGTTGACGTGGTAGGTGATGTCGCTGTTGAACAGGCTCAGCACCTTCTCCGAGTTGATCTGCTCTTTCACCCTCGGGATAAGGATGCCGATCACGTCGGCCTTAATCTTAGCCAGCATGGCCTCGTCGTCGGCCATAAACTGATCGTGCTGCGTAGAGACCACAATCGTGTCGATGCGCTGCGGGATGCCCTCCTCGCTGTACTCCACCGTAACCTGACTCTTGGCATCGGGGCGCAGGTAGGTCATCACTTTGCCCTCGCGCCGTATATCGGCCAGCGTCTTAACAATCAAGTGGCTCAGATCGAGCGTTACGGGCATGTAGTTCTCCGTCTCGTTGGTGGCGTAGCCGAACATCATGCCCTGGTCGCCCGCGCCTTGCTCGTCCTCCACGTCGCGGTCCACGCCACGGTTGATGTCGCCGCTCTGCTCGTGGATGGCCGTCATTATGCCGCACGAATTGTAGTCAAACTGATACTCGGCCTTGGTGTAGCCTATCTTTTCGATAGTCTTGCGCGTAACTGTCTGCAGGTCGATGTACTCCTTGCTGCGCACTTCGCCCATGATGACCACCTGACCGGTGGTAACGAATGATTCTATGGCGCAGCGGGCCTGGCTGTCGTAGGCGAGGAACTGGTCAAGCAGTGCATCGCTGATTTGATCGGCCACCTTATCAGGATGGCCTTCACTAACAGATTCTGAAGTAAATAGGTAATTCATCTTTTATACCATTTTGTTAATACATAAAGCGCAGTATATAAGATGGAAAAGCCGCGTTTAGCATTTTTTTACGTGGTTGCAATCAGCACAAATCTGTCCACCTTTTTCCTTACGCGCTGCAAAAGTACTGCTTTTTTTTATAACGGCAAAGAAGTAGGCGGAAAAAAGATTTGTATTACTTCCATTTTATCGGATAATCTTCTTCCCTTTGTATATGTAGATTCCATGTGAGGGGTTGCTGACGGGGCGTCCCTGCAAGTCATAATATAATTGCGAACGGAGAGACAGGTTACTCTTCCTGGCTTCTAATTCTTCCTCAATCATCCTATCCACCGCGGTTATGTCTGCCGGCTGATATACACGCACCCAGTCGAAAAGGGTTTCGTAGGTATGGTTTGTATCTGCGTTGGCTGCCCACGAACCGTTACCTACACTCTGGTTAAGAATAAGATAGAACGGCGCATCAAAGGGCCACTGACCATTGCTGAGCGCATTACTGTCAGTACTCTTGGTGTAAGACCACACTTTTGCACCATCAACATACCATGTGATGGCCTCTGAGTTCAAGTCCACGGCATAGGTATGCCAGCAACTGTAGTCAATACCGCTCTTGGTCTGGCTGTTTGTACCCTGATGCAGATTGTATGTCCAGTTGGTGTGGACGGTGTGCCAGCTCTGTGTGCTGTTGTCAATAGTCTCCCAAATATCTATCTCACCTGCATTTGGCCATCCTGCACTGTTGTCTGCGGGCATCATCCAAAAAGCAGGGAAGTTTCCACGCCACTGGTTGGTCTTGATGCGAGCCTCCGCGTGTCCATACTGAAAGCTGAATAGTCCTTGGCTCTTGATGCCACCGGTAAGCATGGGCTCTGTATCTTCCACATCATCGGGCGTACGTATAGCTAGGCAGTGAAGGGCTCCACCTTGCTCGAAGACTACACGAGGGTCTGCAGAACACCATCTATTCCATGTGGATCGTGCTCGCGGCGTACGCATCCAGTAATCGGCACGAGGCTCTCCTTCGCCGTCAAACTCATCGCTAAACACCAGGACATCAGCATCTTCACTAACGCGTTCCCAGATGGCAGTGAGCCTAATGTCTCCGTCTACACTGTCAGCAGGAATCGTGGTCAAAGCTTTGTTTGCTTCCACAGGATATTCGCTCCACTGTTTTTCCCCCTCAACGAATTGCGGGCCGTCAAGATTGCGCCCATGGCGTATGACCACTCCGTCGGGACAACTGTAGCCGTCAACACCCTGTGCAGAGAAAGTAATTGGCTGGCTCAGAACGATATTGTCCGTAAATCCTCCGCCGCTTGCGCCAGAGTAGATATTGCCGTTGCGTGTGACAATCTCGAGTTTGCCTGTAAGTATTACCTTTGACTCCAATATTGCCATGCAGGTCTCATAGTCTGCAGGCACCGAGGTATTCTCTCTTATCTGCCATACGGAGCCTGCGTCATCAGTAGTCCACACACTGACTGGATATGTCATCTGAGGAGCAACACACATATAGTTGCGTTTTCCCTCGGTGGTAATGAAGTTGAAATTGCCCTCTCCGTCATCACTGATGGTTACGGGCACGGGATCATCTTGCAAGGTAGTGGCCTGAGTACCTCCGGTCACTCCCACTACGAGGAACTTCTGTGCCCCAACATTATATATATATGTATGTTGATGATACTCCACTACCATCCATGCTCCATAAGGAGAAGTAGGATCGAAAGTCTGGCTATAAGAGTCGTTCTTTACCGCGTGGCCTTCGTCGCCGGTCATCTCCGCTGTCCACACGTAGGTTGAGTGATCCTCGGGAGAGAATATGGCATAAGCAGTGAAATGGGGATTATAGATAGTATAAGTCTTCTCTGCCGACAATTGCTCGGTAGAGTTCACCTGTGTCTGTGCATTTACACAGACAACGAAGATTGTCGCAAGGATGGATAAGATTCTTTTCATAGCAGTGCAAAAGTAGTGCAATTATTTAGAATAGCAAAGAAGTAGACGAAAATATACACATATTATTACGGTTTAGCACTCCATCTTCTTACACTTTATCATCATTCCCTGATATCTTTTCGCAATTTAATGGCTTTTCCTTTGGAGATGTGCAGATTAACTCGTATTTTTGCACCCAAAATACCAGTGATGAAAGAACGATTTCATACTATTTGGGAAAAGGTAAAGAGATTAAGGGGCAGATTCCATCAGTGGTATTACCATCAACCTCTGGAAGAACTCAGTACTGCTTTCGTGTTTCAAGATTTTGAACGAAAAAAGAAAGCGGTTCAAAGACTCATGGCAGGTTATCGTCTTACTCCGAGACAATTTTTCTCTTTCTATTATTTCACCGATGAGGAGTTAGAATACTTGACGGAACAATCAGCTGACGAAGCACGACAAGAGATTTCTCGCTTAATTGAGGCTGTACATGATGATCGTTCTTTCAACAAAAGCTTTATTTGGCAACGGTGTCTAAAGATTTTTACATGGATATATATTGCTGTTGCCTTATATCTTGTCTACATAAGATATTTTTAGATATGTAGCAAAAAGAACGAGGATGCCCCTCGTTTTTTTATGGACACATTAGATCTCGCGCCAAATCGGCATCTCACAGATTTTTGAACTGTTTGGATTGTAACTAAAAGTACTCTCCTCGAATTTTAAAGGCTTCTTATTATAATCTACCGACCGGTGGACATATGTCTATCGGGCGGTAGCTATATGTCTATCGGGCGGTGGCTATATGTCCATCGCGCGGTGGATCGAAGGCGGAACGCATAAAAATATTGCGAAATCGCTATAAACAACAGCGGTTTCGCAGTAAGATTCTGTAAGCGTGGTTTAAGCTTTACCCGGCACCCCTTTCTTGGGCCAGCGACCGCTGAGCACAGGAGTGCGCTCAAAGTAGGGAACGATAAACGAGCAGAAGGCAAAGACAATGACGAGCATCAGCACGGCATCAGCCCAGCTGCCCCGCACCAACACATGGTTGTAGAGCGCAATGTTGCGATAGATAAACAGCACGGGGAAATGCAGTACGAAATACACCATTGAGTGCTCACCTATGTAACCGATAAAAGGAACACGCGGCAGTCTGATTGACAAGAACAGGCCACTGAGTCCACACACCACCAGCACCGTGTTAACAATAGCGCCCCAGGGATTGCCTGTAAAAAGATTAGAGTGCATCGTATAGACTCCATGCCACAACAGATTGCTAACAACAAAGGCTGTCAACAACACTACCGACACCACAAACTCGCGGCGGCGACCTATGCGCGAAGTGAGCAGGCGCCACCAATGGCCGAGATAGAAGAAGAACACTCCCATGCACACATTGTTGAGGTTCATCCATAGCGGGTTATCCTCCTTCCACAGCCAGTAGCTGATAAATGGAAGCGACAGGGCGCCCCAATGCAGCCAACGCACTTTCTCAATGAAGTGCACGGCGATATACATTATATAAAAGGAGAAGAGGAACCACATCGGCGCATTGCCGTAGAAATCGCTGACCTTATAGGTGTGAATCCATAAGAAGCGGATGGGATTGCGCGAATACTCTCCCTCCAGCAGCCACATAAACAGCCAGAAGAGCACACTACCAATAAGTCCGCAGGTAATGTAGGGCAACAGCAACCGCTTGGTGCGGTCCCAAATATAGGGAAGCGTAGCACCCGCAGTGGTGCGATTGAAATAACCCGCCTTGAAGAAGAAGAAACACATCAGATAGAAACTCCAGTCCATTACGGTGTTCCACCAATGCTGGGCGGCGAAGCCGGTGTACTGAAAAGTGTGGAGCAGTATCATCCTCACTATGCACAGGCCGCACAAGAAATCGAACGTATGGTTGCGCTGTTTCATTTTCAGATTGCAAAAATAACAAAAAAAGGAGAAAGGAAAAAGCAGAAAAGGAGAAAAGGAGAAAAATGTTCAATGTTCAATGTTCAATGTTCAATGTTTTTATTACCTTTGCACCCTCTATTATAAATAATGTATAGAAAATGACTAAGAAATTCAAAAGAACTACCGTTACCTCAGCTCTGCCTTACGCTAACGGCCCGGTACATATCGGTCACTTGGCAGGCGTCTATGTTCCTGCTGATATCTATGCCCGTTACCTTCGACTGAAGGGTGAGGATGTTGTCTTTATCGGTGGCAGCGATGAGCACGGAGTACCTGTGACTATTCGCGCCCGCAAGGAGGGCATCACCACTCAGCAAGTAGTGGATCGCTATCATAAACTCATCAAAGAGTCTTTCGAACGCTTCGGTATTTCGTTTGATATCTATAGCCGCACCACCAGCAAGACTCATCATCAGGTAGCCAGCGACTTCTTCAAGAAGCTTTATGATGAAGGCAAGTTCGTGGAGAAGGTAACCGAGCAGTTCTACGATGAGCAGACCGGCCATTTCCTGACCGACCGTAACATCAAGGGAGAGTGTCCTCGTTGCCATGCTCCTGAAGCTTACGGCGACCAGTGCGAGAAATGTGGTGCTACGCTCTCGCCCGAAGAGCTTATCAATCCCTATAATGCCGAGACCGGCAACCCCCTCGTAAAGAAAGCCACCAAGCACTGGTATCTGCCTCTTGACAAAGACCAGGAGTGGCTGGAGAAATGGATACTGGAGGAGCACAAAGAGTGGCGCCCTAATGTATATGGTCAGTGCAAGAGCTGGCTGGATGGCGGACTCCATCCGCGTGCCGTTACTCGCGACCTCGAGTGGGGAATCCCCGTTCCTATAGAAGGTGCTGAAGGCAAGGTGCTCTATGTGTGGTTCGACGCGCCTATCGGCTATATCTCCAATACCAAGGAACTCTGCGAGCAGCGCCCCGAGCTAGGTTCATGGGAGACTTGGTGGAAAGACCCTGAGACACGCCTTGTGCACTTCATAGGCAAGGACAACATCGTGTTCCACTGCATCGTTTTCCCTGCCATGCTTAAGGCTCACGGCGATTACATCCTGCCCGACAACGTGCCTTCCAACGAGTTCCTCAACCTTGAGGGCAACAAAATCAGCACGTCGAAGAACTACGCCGTATGGCTCAACGAATATCTTGACGAACTGCCCGGACGCGAAGACGAGCTGCGATATGTGCTCACCGCCAATGCGCCCGAGACAAAAGACAATGACTTCACCTGGGCTGACTTCCAAGCTCGCTGCAACAACGAGTTGGTAGCTGTCTATGGTAACTTCGTAAACCGCGCCCTGCAGCTCACCCAGAAATACTATGAAGGTGTGGTGCCCGCCTGTGGCGAACTTAACGACTTCGACCGAGAGACTCTCAGCGAGTTCCAGGGCGTAAAGGAGAAACTTGAGAATCTGCTTGAGAATTTCAAGTTCCGCGACGCACAGAAGGAGGCTATGAACCTCGCCCGTATCGGCAACAAATACATCGCTGACAGCGAACCGTGGAAGGTTATCAAGACCGACCCCGAGCGTGTCAATACCATCATCAACATCTCCCTGCAGCTCACCGCTAATCTTGCCATTGCCTTCGAGCCTTTCCTGCCTTTCAGCAGCAAGCGTTTGCGCGATATGCTGGCAATGCCGAAGTTCCAGTGGGACTGGCTCGGTCGCACCGACCTGCTGCCCGTAGGCAAGCAACTTCCTAAGCCCAGCCTGCTGTTCAGCAAGATTGAGGACGATGTTATCGCCTTCCAGCAGAAGAAACTCGCTGACACTATCAAGGCTAACATGGAAGCTGATTACAAGGTAGAGCCCATCGCAGAAACTATCGCCTTCGACGATTTTCAGAAGCTGGATATTCGTGTGGGCACCGTTCTGGAGTGCGAGCGTGTTCCCAAGATGAAGAAACTACTCAAGTTCCTCATTGACGACGGCCTGCAGAAGCGCACCATCGTAAGCGGCATTGCCGAGTGGTATGAGCCGGAGCAGCTCAAGGGACAGCAAGTTCTCTTCGTGGCCAATCTCGCCCCGCGTGAGTTTAAGAACGGTCTCGTCAGCGAAGGAATGATACTCAGTGCCACCAACTGGGATGGCTCTGCTGTAGTGACCTCCACTCTCAGCAATGTCAAGCCGGGCAGCCGCATCAGCTAATAAATAATCTCGACTTCTATGGACAGCACAAGACAACAAAAGATAAACCGCCTCATACAGAAGGAACTGGGCGAAATGTTTGTGCAGCAGGGCAAGGGACTGCGCGGAGTAATGGTCACTGTGAGCGCCTGCCGAGTGTCATCCGACCTCAGCTACTGCAACGTCTATCTAAGTGTGTTTCCCTCTGCCAAGGCTCAGGAGATAGTCAACAATGTCACTGCCAATCTGCGTACCGTACGTTATGACCTCGGGCGCAGACTCCGCTATCAGTTACGCATCATCCCCGAACTGCGTTTCTTCGTTGATGACACTATCGACCAGATGGAGCGTATCGACGAACTCCTTAAGAAATAGGATAGTAAGGTAAATCAAACTGTGTCCTTCCCTTTCTACATAGCACGCCGCTACCTCTTCGCACGCAAGAGCCACCACGCCATCAACATCATCTCCATCATCTCGGTGCTGGGTGTGGCTGTGGCAACTATGGCATTGGTGTGCGTTCTCTCCATCTTCAATGGTTTCCACCAGCTGGTAGCTTCCCTTTTCACTGCTTTCGACCCCGAACTGAAGGTTGTAGCTCTCAAGGGCAAGACTTTCTCTCTCGACCAGCCCTTGGAGCAGAAGATTAAACAACTTGACTGCATCGAGGCCGTCACCACTTCGCTCGAAGAGCGTGCCCTCGCCCGCTACAACGGACAGCAGGCGATGGTGGTGCTTAAGGGTGTGGACGACAACTTCCCTAAGACCTCTGACATTTCTCAGAATCTCTTCGGTCCCGGCCGTTTCCTGCTCCATGCCGACGTAATGGAATTTGGCATTCCGGGCATCCGCCTTGCTGCCACTTTGGGAATGGATGCCGACTATATCGACCCCCTGCAAATCTACACTCCCGCCGGTGGTGCCAGAGTAAATCTGCTGTCTCCCGACGAGAGTTTCAATATGGACGAACTCAATTCGCCCGGGGTGGTGTTCTCCATCGGCCAGAAGAAGTACGATCAAGAATACATCCTTTGTTCTCTAGGTTTTGCGCAACGCATGTTTGAGAAAGAAGGGCAGGTATCGTCTCTCGAGATAAAAGTGCGTAGCGGCATATCCATTGACGAAGCAAAACGCAGGGTACAGCAAGCTGTTGGCACCAACTTCAAGGTAATCGACCGCTATGAGCAACAGGAAGATGTATTCCGCATCATGAAGGTAGAAAAGTATCTAGCATATATCTTCCTCACTTTCATCCTCTTTATCGCCTGCTTCAATATAGTGGGGTCGCTCAGCATGCTAATAATCGAGAAAAAGAAGGATGTCGTCACTCTCCGAAACCTCGGTGCCACCGACCGCCAGATACAGAGCATCTTCCTCTTTGAGGGCAGAATGATAAGTCTCTCGGGAGCCTTGATGGGCATCCTTGCAGGACTCGCCCTCTGCTTTGTGCAGCAGCAGTACGGCATCCTGAAACTAGGCGACAAAACCGGCGCGTTTATCATCGATGCCTACCCGGTGTCCGTTAATCCGTGGGACATCATAATCATCTTTGTCACTGTGGTGCTAGTCAGTTTCCTTGTGTCGTGGTACCCTGTGCGATATATCAGCAAGCGACTCACCGCCTCCACCAAATAACAAAACACCTCAACATGTGAGGTGTTTTTTGTACCCAGAGCCGGGATCGAACCGGCACGCCTTGCGGCATTGGTGTTTGAGACCAACGCGTCTACCAATTCCGCCATCTGGGCAGGTAACGCAAATTTTGCGCGGCGAAGTTAAGACTTTATTTTCATTTGGCAAAAGTTTTTGGCATTTTTATCGTCAATAGCGTTTTTTCAATCAAATATTATGGCTGTTGTTTGAAAAATTACTAACTTAGCAACGCAAAAAACCACTTCCGAACCTTCGACACTAATAATATGAAGAACAAAAACTATTGTATCATCCTCGCAGGCGGCATTGGCTCAAAGCTATGGCCAATGAGCACAGACAGTTTGCCCAAGCAGTTTCTAGATCTCTTTGCCACAGGGCGCACCATGCTTCAGATTACCTATGACCGCTACTCCAAACTGGTGCCCAAAGAGAATATCTTTATCTCTACCTATAAAGACTATGTGGATATTGTACGGCAACAGCTACCCGAAATAAGTCCCTACCAAATAGTAAGTGAGCCTCTACAGCTCAGCACTGCACCTGCTACAGCCCTCACTCTCGTCCATCTCATCGCCCGAGAGCCTGATGCCACTGTCATCTCTGCTCCCGCCGACCAACTCATCTATGATCCCGAGGCCTTTGAGCAACAGATGCGCGAAGGACTCCGTTTTGTTGATGCCACCAAGGACTTCCTCGCTATTGGTATCAAGCCCACACGGCCTGCCACCAGCTACGGTTACCTACAGGCAAGCGTGGACACAAAGGACTCTTTCTTCAAACTCAAGAGCTTTACCGAAAAGCCTGATATAGATTTTGCACGCTTATTCTGCGAAAGTGGCGAGTTCTATTGGTCCACGGGTATCTTCATCTGGAATACCCAGACCATGCTCCAAGCAATGCGCAAAGACTATCCCTATATCGAAAATATGGCAGGTATCGCCCGCGGTAACACCAATACTGGTATAACCATCGACAGCGATGCCGTGCAACACCTCATCACCGAGCAATATCCCCGCATACGCTTCCAGTCGCTCGACTTGCTAATACTCGAGCACCACACCAATGTCTATATTGCGCCTTGCACCTTCGGGTGGGCAGATGTAGGCTCATGGAAGAACTATTATGACCTGCACGAAAAGGATGAAGACCTCAACGTTATCTGCAACTCCCAGCACCTGCTCTACTCCTGCAAGAACAACCTTGTAAAGGCCTCAACTGACAAGGTGGTCATCCTTCAAGATCTTGAGGGGTACATGGTAGTTGAGAACGATAAGATGCTCCTTATCTGCAAGAAAGACGACCCCTCGCTCGTGCGCCGCATCATGAACGATGCGCAGATGAAATTCGGCAACGACATAATGTAATAATCTCTAATTACTCATTTTATAAATGTTTTTATATCCTCTTTTATTTGGCCCCAATCTCCATGAGACAGTATGGGGCGGTACTCGTTTACGCGAGTGGAAAAATATGGCAGCCGATGGCAAGCCCATTGGCGAAAGCTGGGAAGTTAGTGCCATCCCCGGCAGTGAAAGCGTCATCGCTAACGGTTCCTTTGCAGGAAGAAAACTCTCCGATTTCACCGAGGAATTAGGAGAGAGAGTGCTAGGTCGATCCATCGTAGAGAAATATGGGCGCCAACTGCCACTTCTTATAAAGTTTATCGATGCACAGCAAGACCTCAGCATACAGGTTCACCCCAACGATGAGATGGCCCTCAAGTACCATAACAAGAAAGGCAAAACAGAAATGTGGTATGTTATTGATGCTAAGCCCGGCTCAAGCCTACTGGCCGGATTCAAGCAGTCAATAACGCCCGACGAGTATTGCCGTCGTGTTGAAGATGGCACCATCTGCGACGTTCTCGCACGCCACGAGGTTAAGGCCGGCGATGTGTTCTTCATTCCTGCAGGCCGCGTACATGCCATCTGTGGAGGAATATTGCTGGCAGAGGTGCAGCAGAGCAGCGATGTTACCTACCGCATTTTCGACTACAACCGTCCGGGCATCGATGGTAAACCTCGCGAACTTCATACCCAACTCGCAGCTGAAGCCATCAACTACCAAGTGCTCTCCGACTATCGTACCCATTACAGCCAGGCTCCGGATCAGGCCATTCCTGTCATTGAGTGTCCTTTCTTCAATATCAACGTGATGAACCTGAGCCGTCCACTACAGCGCAACATGAAGCAGTACGACTCTTTTGTCATCAGCATCTGCATGAATGGCGCCTGCACCATTGAAGTAAACGGTCAGGAAGAATCCACAAAAGTGGAACTCAAAGCAGGGCAGAGCTGCCTTATCCCTGCGGAAATTGCCGACTATACCGTCATCCCCGCTTCCGGTGGGACTAAGATATTGGAAACCTTTATCAACGAACAATCTTAAGCTATGATGAAAAAGACTACAAACAATCTTAAGCTATGATGAAAAAGACTACACATACTCTGTTTCTGCTACTGGCTCTGATGGTCAGTGGACAATGGTCAATGGTAAATGCGCAGGATTTGGCACTTTACAAACGGGTGGTCAAAGAACTGAGTTCCGCCAAGTATCAAGGACGCGGCTATGCCAAGGGAGGCGCCAACAAAGCAGGCAAGTTCCTGGAGAAAGAATACAAGAAAGCCGGTGTTGACGAAGTAACCCTCCAACCTTTTACCATCGATATCAACACATTCTGCGGAAAGATGGAGATGCAGGCTGACGGCAAAAAACTCACCCCCGGAGTGGATTTCTCTATGCGCGAGTATTCACCGGGAGTACATGGCACCTTCCCCGTCTATCATGTAGATACGCTGAACTTCGATGCAGACCGTATGTTTGCCGACCTGCAGAAACCCGAATATGCCAACTGTCTGGTGGCTTGCGAGTTCTGGTTCTCCTACAAGCACGGCAAGGTTTTCGCACGCCTGCAGTCAGGCGAGTGTCCCTCTGCCGGTATGATCTTTACCTGGCCGGCCCCCATCAAGTATTTC
>JAFZXF010000015.1 GCA_017616915.1 Bacteroidaceae bacterium | reverse complement strand
GGTTCTCGAAGGTGTAGAGCACGCCAAGCATCTTGGGGCGAAACTTCAGGTAATTAATTACCTCGTCACACTCCATCTGCACATACTTAAATGAGCCAAACAGGTGAAAATCACCTGTGGTATTGCCTTCAAGATCGGAAGTGAAACGGCCGATGTACTTGTTGAGGAACTGCAGGTTGGTCTTTTCTGACTTAAAACGGAAGTCGAGGTTCTTTGTGCCGAAATTAACGAGACCATCAATAAGGGTGGAATCCTGATCGGAGGCCTGTGCCCTACCCTTTATGGTGAGCTCACGGTTACCATAATTAAAGGACGCATTAGCACGCAAGGAGCCGAGATAGCCTTTGTTAAAAGTAAAATCGCGCACCAGCATATCGGCCTGCAAACTGTCGGCAGAGGTTACCAAACCACTCGCTTTGCCACCAAACTCCACAGGTTTGAATCCGGAGAGTTGTAGCAACGGAGCCACCTCTATATCGTTGAGTTGGAGCATCAGGTCCTTGCGCCCCGAGACGTCGTAGTCAGCGCTGACGCTGATATACTGCTGTCCGCGCGATAGGATGAGGTCCGCGATATGGAGAGCGTCACTAGAATATTCGATGACAGCCGGCGAGAGTTGCCAGGTACTGTCGGACACATAAAGAGTAGTTGGCAGCAAACGGGTGGTTGCCACTAAACGATTAGTCGGGGTATGACTGAGACTTGTGCTGGTAGAGAGGGTGCCACGAGTACTGCCGTTCAATTCATTCTTCCATAATGTCTCGCTAAAGATATTATCGTTGCGTCCCGAGAGATGGTTTTCAATCCTAACGGGAATGGTTCCGAAAAATTTGGTCGTCATAAGTGAGCCGCTAAGTGAATCGGGCGAACTATTGAAATAAAGACCGGTGTCTTCATATTTCGCGCCCCCGATTTCAAAGGCAGGAGCTAGCACAGTTAGCGATGAAGTGTTGGCAGCTTCGGAGAGGTGCCCTATTATCTGTATGGGCTTGTCTAGTTCTATGTTAGAATTAAGATAATCAGCAAGTAAGGACAGATTATTGATTGTAAACTTCAAGTCTGCGAACCCTGCTGGGTAATGACAAGTATTTGAAGATTGGGCATTGACCATTGACCGTTGAATATTGAGTGTGGGCAGATGGTTTGCAATCTGACTGAAGGTCTGATGGACAAGTTGCGAAACTGGGATATTTGACACCATCTCGCCGTTAGCAATATCGCCGGAAATGGTGTAGCGACGAGCCGTTTCCTCAGTCTTGCTGTTGAGTGCAAACTGATGGATTACCTGGCTATTGCCATCAGCGTTGGTAATATTTACATCGCTAAGGGTAACAGTATAGTCGGTGGCAGAGAATGGTGAATCAGAGAGATTATGCAGGTTTTCAGCATCAACGGCAAGAGTGCCTGATAATAGGTGGGGCATCAGCGGACTTTGGATACCGAGCGCCCTACCCTTCAATTCTGAAATCTCAGCGGTCGCAACCAGGCGGGCGAGCCCACCGCTTTGCGCCAACAAAATAACGGCACTCGACTTGAGGTTGGGATCGTCAACGCTGAGTTCTGCCGACAGATTATTATCAGTCTGCAAGTTGGCAGACACATCAATATTGCTTAGCGAGGTATTACCGCAAACAATGTTACCGATGCGCGCCTTAAGATTGCCCGTCAGACGTTGGGCATATTGGCCCAAAGGCGTGGTGAACATGTCGCGAAACTCGGTACCGGGCAGAATGACAGTTCCGCTCATAGCTGCATCCGTAACTGTAGTAGCAGGATTTGCTTCTCCGCTGGCGGGAATAAGCAGACGCGCCACATTCAACTTGTATTGCGCAGTACTGCCGCGAGCATCCACATCAGCATCAAACTCACAGAGGTCGGTACGTGTGTTGCCGACGAAGGCTATACGGCTATGATTGATATCAATATGAGCATCTTGGGTGAGGAATGCCACACGATTCAATATGGTGCTGTCGGGTAGAGTTAGGTTAAACGCATTTAGCACTCCGCAGACTTGAGAACGAGTCACATCAAGGTGCACATCGGCCTCGGAGGATTCGAGCGGTTCTGCAGAACTGCAAACCTTGGCTTGCAACACATTGCGCCCGTTACCAACCATGCTGATATCGGCTAAAATAGGTCGCAGAGAACCGTCATCCTTGCGGTCAACGCTAATTATGGTGTTGTAGGTATCGGAACCAATAGTGACATCGCAGCAGAGCTTACCTTTACATGCCGGACTACCTCCAGTGAGCACCAGTCGTGATGGACTGACTGCCAAGAGAATATTAGATCCGAGACGGGCATCCATTCGCTTGATGTCGATAGTACGCTGAGATGCCTGCGGATTAGAAGTAACTGTTGCCTGCAGACTCTCAAGCACCATACCGCCGCGAATTCTGACCATCATATCGCGGATACGGAGGTCAAGTTCCTCTGGTTTAATACTCTTAAAAACAAGGCTGGCATTAAGTTTCTCGACATCGATGTGGTTGGGGTCAAACAAGCCGTTGTCATGCGGCTGACTGAGCACGTCGTACTTAAGCCCCAAGTCCCTAACGAGCAAACTATGGAGGTCCACCTCTGTCTTGGCCTCCCTGCCGGGTTTAGGGGCCAGGCTGTCGATTACAAACTGATAGTTGGCAGGCTGGCCGGGGCTTTCTCTGTAAAGTGATGCCTGAGAACGGAATACGCGAAGATTGGCTATGCTAACCTTGCCATCCAGCAGGAGTGGTATTAGGTCAACGGTGCCGATAAGTTGTCCGACACGCAACATCTCCTTGTCCTGCTGGTCGTATATTGTAAGGCTGTCGATTGTGACAGTATTGAAGAGGTCAATCTTGATATTGCGAATCTCTACCCTACTGCCTATGGTGCGACTCAGAGCATCGGCGACTTCTCCGGCTATACGTGCCCTGATTCCAGGCAACGATATAACCAGCATCATCGCGAGATAGAGTCCCACGATGATGCCTACGAGCACAGTCAATATGTAACGTATCTTTTTGATAGAACAGTATTTTGCCTATCACTCCACAACTAGCTTCCCGTCTTGTATGGAGAAGGGAGCTTCAGCGTCGGGAGTCAGATAGGTGGTTATTTTACGCCTGTCGGTCCACACCATATTGGCATCCTGCATCTTGATGCTATAGCTGCCGTCAGCAAGTTTGGATCCGTCAAAATAGACCTTAAACAACGGACCGTCGGTACCTTTAAAATTCTCACTCAACGTGCTTACTACCAACGCCATCATAGCAAAGGGATGCTTCTTGGTGCCCCAAGAGAACATCGTGTGATGCTGACTGGCCCATCTGTCGGAAGGTGTGAAAGCCACACCCCTGTTCTCGCCAGTATAGAAGAAGAGGTCAGTGGTATCGGGAGTTGAGAGATAGCATTGCACACAGGTCATCGGCACAGAGTTGGTCATGCTTACCTGGATGGGTATCTTGGTAACGTCTTCAGTCGGCAACACCTTGATGGTAAGTCTGCAATCGCTGGAGTCCGCTACTACCACATCGGCTCGGGACACCATTGCCAGCATAGTCAGCAAAATGAAAAGGGAAAACTTTTTCATGATGCTAAATTACTCAGCCTTCTTGGTAGCGCGGCGACGACGAGTCTTCTTTTCGGGCTCAGCAGGCTGTCCAATCTGTACGCCAGCCAGTTCCGGGTCGATAAGGATGCGACCACAATACTCACATACGATAATCTTCTTGTGCATACGCACGTCGAGCTGACGCTGGGGCGGAATCTTATTGAAGCAACCACCACAGGCATCACGCTGCACATATACGATCCCCAGACCGTTGTGGCTATTCTTGCGGATGCGCTTGAAAGATGAGAGCAAACGATAGTCGATGGTTGACTCAAGGATCTTAGCCTCATCCCGAAGGTTGTCCTCCTCCACTCTTGTTTCGGCAACAATCTCCTCCAGCTCTGAACGCTTAGCCTCTAGGTCACCCTGACGCTCTTCACGCATCTCAAGGCTTTCCTGGATGCCAGCCTCGCAATTCTTCTTAAACTCGGCAGCTTCCCTTATCTTCTTGTCGCGAAGCTGAATCTCCAGATTCTGGAACTCAATTTCCTTGGTGAAAGCGTCATACTCGCGGTTGTTGCGCACATTGTCGAGGTGGGAGTTGCAGCGTTCAATAGCTGCCTGAGCCTGCACTTTATCCTCGTTCCATCGGTTGATATCGGCATTGACAGCACGCAGGTCTTCCTGCAAACGAGCTATACGGGCACCGAGGCCTTCAATCTCGTCTTCCAGGTCCT
This sequence comes from Bacteroidaceae bacterium, assembly GCA_017616915.1. Classification (GTDB taxonomy): domain Bacteria; phylum Bacteroidota; class Bacteroidia; order Bacteroidales; family Bacteroidaceae; genus UBA6382. The sequence goes on along the minus strand of JAFZXF010000015.1, from coordinate 13,564 downwards.
GCACCTCGAGGGGCAACTCGCCACGAATAGTACGGATTTCATCAATCTTTGAGAGCACGGTCTGATACTTGTACAGACTCTTCAACTTCTGCTCTACAGTCATCTCCATCGGAGAGGTTTTCTTTGTTTCTCTTGCCATAAGTTTGTATTGTTTTATAAGTTTATTTTGATTCGGTTATAAATATAAAATCGGGTTAGTATTGACCGTTGTGATATAGGTGGACAAATTGGGATGTTTCTCCACTATGATGCGCTGCAGCACCGCCGGAGTGAACTGCTCACTCTGATAATGACCGATAACAACAATCTGTATCTGTCCTTCGTGACCGAAATACTGATGGTAATGCATCTCACCCGTAAGGAAAGCGTCGGCTTGTTGCTCCACAGCATCGTCAAGAAGGAAATCGCCTGCGCCACCACAGAGCGCCACGCGACTTATGGGACGTTCAATCAAAGCATTACACATCGCACATTCCACACCGAAAGTCTGCTTGATTAGATTTATAAACTCACCTGACGAAATCGGAGTAGGCAGAGTTGCGATAATGCCACTGCCTCCATTACCTGCATCATTGCGGCGAAGAGGAACTATATCGTGCAATCCTAGACGGGCAGCTATCTCATAATTAACGCCGCCCCGAGCATTGTCGAGATTGGTATGGGCAGCATAGATGGTGAGCCCGTTCTCTACTGCATAGCGCACACAGCGCTCCACCAGAGTGGCATCGGTGAGTTGACGAAGCGGATGAAACAACAGCGGATGATGCGCCACAACCAGATTGCAGCCTTTGCTGACAGCCTCGCGGAGCACATCTTCCGTAACGTCCAGACACAATAAGGCCCCTGAAATTTCCGCTTCTGTCACACCCACTTGCAAGCCGGCATTATCGAATCCATCTTGCAAGGGCAGAGGCGCGAATACTTCAAGGGTCGCGATGACTTCCTTAATTTTCACGTCGTTGAATATACTTTATTTTATCCGTATTAGGGAATGCAAGCTTGGGGCATGCCCTCATTTGCGCTGCAAAGGTAATAAGAAAAAACCGAATATGCGGTATAAATTAGCAAATTTTTTGCTAATCAGTAATACTGCATGGTGCAACAATGAAGTGAACCGTGCTGCCAAACAAGTACCTGGCAGTCAATCATCCTTACACTATGATTAGGGAAAGCACGTTCTATAACGGCCTTAGCGCGATTGTCGAGTTCTTCGTCTCCATATGAAGGCATCAGTACTCTGCCATTTATAATAAGGTAGTTGGCATAGGTGGCAGGTAGGCGCTGTCCATCGCTATCGCGCAGTTCAGGAGCCATCGGTAGTTCCAGAAGGCGATAAGGCTTTCCACTACTTGTTTGAAAAGTGTGCAGTTGTTCCTTCATCATTTGCAGCTCAGCATAATGCTCATCATTCTTGTCTTCACAGCCCACATAGAGGATAGTGTCGTTGGGACACAGGCGTGCAAGCGTGTCGATATGGCTGTCGGTGTCGTCACCAGCCAGATATCCGTAATCAAGCCACAATACACGGTGGGCTTTCAGGCGACTGAGCAGCTGTCGCTCTATCTCGACTTTTCCGAGAGCGGGATTTCGATTAGGATTAAGCAAACATTGCGATGTTGTAAGTAGCGTGCCCCGGCCGTCGCTCTCAATGCTACCTCCCTCTAGCACGAAATCGAGATTATCACAATAGTCGCCATGCAATAGTCCGCTATCATAAAGACGGTGATTGATAGCATTATCCAGAGTAGCCTCAAACTTGCCACCCCACCCGTTGAAACAGAAATCGAGCAGTTCGTAGTGCCCATCGTTAAGAATGGTAATAAAACCATGATCACGAGCCCACGTATCGTTGCTTGGTATCTCCACAAGATGAATGTTGGCTATACATCGCTTGGGCAGTCGCTCAGTGAGCAAAGCATGTAGGCTGCTAATTTGGGGGCACACAATTATTAGCTGCTCCACATCGCTAATCTCATAAGCCATGCGGATATAGCAATCAGTAACCTTTCTCATCACGGGAGCCCAGTCGGTATCTTCATGAGGCCACGTTAGCTGCACATATCTCTGAGGATGCCACTCGGCAGGCATACACGAGCAGATACGCTCTGGCGCAGCATCGTTGAATGCCCTCACCTGCGTATTCTCCATAAATGGCCATTCCGCCATATCGGTGGGGATAGCAGACGGACGCTTGCTGAAAAGTCCCATAGCTTTTTAAATCCAGATAACCTCGGGCTTGAGAGAGATGCCAAACTTCTCACGCACAGAACCAACTACTGCATCAGCAACATTGATGATATCCTGCGGGGTTGCTCCTCCAAGATTCACTATTACTAGTGGATGACGCTCATATACTCCTGCCGCACCTATGTTGCGACCCTTCCAGCCGCATTGCTCAATCAGCCAAGCTGCAGGGACTTTAACCCCGCCTTCTACATCAAAATGTGGCATATCGGGATAGTCGCGGTACAACTGGGCATATTGCTCTGCCGTAATCACGGGATTCATAAAGAAACTGCCGGCATTACCAATCTCTTCGGGTTCGGGCAATTTACTGCGGCGTATATCAATCACAGCTTGGCGCAAAGCCTGCGGGGTAAGTCCTTCGGGAGACACCCCTTTCAGAGCTCGGTAGGACAGATTAGGTTTAAAGGCCGTCGAAAGTTCAAAGGCTACTTCAATGATGGCGTAGCGGCCCTGCCACTTACTCTTAAAATTGCTGTTGCGGTAACTGAAGCCACACTCATCATTCCGGAATCTGACTGTATCGCAGCTCTCTAGGTCTAAACAATCCACCCAAACGATAAAGTCCTTTACTTCGGCTCCGTAGGCACCGATATTCTGCACGGCAGCAGCACCCACTTCAGAGGGGATTAGCGACAGGTTCTCAAGGCCATAGTAGCCGTTGGATATGGTCCAATCTACTAAGTCATCCCAGTTCTCTCCGGCACCTACCGACAGAAGAACACTTTCGCCTTTCTCCTCTAGCAGTTTCTTTCCTCTCACTGCAGAGTGAACTATATATCCGTCATAATCTTTGGTGAAAAGGAGGTCACTGCCACTACCTATATGAACCATGCGGCTGTTTCTCACATCTGTATCATGCAAGAATGCGGCCAAGTCTTCTGCGCTCTCATACTCCACGAAATGCCTGGCCTTAACATCAAGGCCAAACGAGTTGTGAGCTTTCAGAGAGTAGTCTGTCTTGACCGTAAGCATGACTTAATAATTTTCAATCTTATAGAGTTGCCAGCTGTCGGCACCGCGACGGAAATAAAGACGACTGGTAAATCCGGAGCCGGGAGATTCCAGCGACACCATCCGTTCGTTGGTTGCTTCGCTCAGGTCTTGTCCGAAGTCAATGTTGGAGAAAGTCTTGGCGGGCAAGATGGGAATAAGATTCTCACTCCATTTGGAAGCGGAAATCTTGTGGTTTTTAACAAAGTGTGCGTCAAACTCATCGTCATTGTCGGGGTCTAGTCCGTCATAAGTAACGGTTTCTGCCAGATGCTTCGCTTGGAAATCAGGATCGGCAGCAAACGATGAATAGAAGCGCAGGAAGTCAATGTTGGGGTCTTCGTCAATAGAGTGCTCATCGATGGATGTCAGCATCCACTGTCCTTCTATTTTCTCAAAGTTATAGTTGCTGGCGTAGTTTTTCTCAGTTTCATACCACTGCACGGTTACCTTCTCGATGTCTTTGTCTTTCTCCATCTGCATATCCTTAAAGCTTGGGAAGAACACCGTGTAGGCATCGCTGTTGAAATGGAGCTTGGAGAAACGCCACTGGTCTTTCTCGATAGTGTAGGTAGTGCCGTTCACGGTGCGCTGCAGGGGGAAGGCAATGCGCTTTTTCTGATACCTGCTATTCTGGCAAAAAGATGCTACAAAGTCATAAAATACACCGTCAGCTGCTTTCGACACCTGCATCTGCGCCATCAGGGAGTCTTCAGCGTCTTCCGGCATTGCGGGCATCGAGTCAGCCGTACTATCAGAGAGTGTGTCGGCTCCGTCTTTGTCAGATTTACCTCCGCATGCTGCGGCCAGCATCATAAGCATACAGAATGGAAATACGAGTTTCTTCATCTTGAGTTGTTCTCTACATATTCTCTATTGCGTTAAGCATCTTGATAGTCGCCTTGATGGCAGAATCGGTTTGGTCAGCATCGAGACCACGGGTTCTGAGCGACTTGCCTTTATACTCCCATGAGATAACCGTCTGCACCAAAGCATCGGTACGTCCGCCCGGCGGGATGGTTACAAAGTAATTGGTCAGCACAGGGAATTCGCGATGCAGCTTCTCAGCATATATCTTGTGTAGGCCTTTCACGAAGGCATCATACTGACCGTCGCCGGTGGATGCCGACTCATACTCCACACCGTCCACCTCTATGCGAAGTGAGGCATAGCTTCTCAACGAACGTGCTGTGCTTACCATATAGCTCACCAGCTTCACCTTGTTTGTGTCGGCGTTGTGCTTGATAACATCATTGACGATAAACGGCAGGTCGTCGGGAGTAACTATCTCCTTCCTGTCACCGAGTTCGGTAATGCGCTCCGTCACCAGTTTGGTCTGCTCGGGTGTCAGTTCCAATCCCAATGCATCGAGGTTTTTCTTTATATTTGCCTTTCCGCTGTTCTTGCCGAGAGCGTATTCGCGTTTGCGGCCAAATCGCTCAGGTCTCAGGCTGTTTTGATAGAGGTTATGCTTACTGTCGCCGTCGGCATGCACTCCTGCCACCTGTGTAAACACGCTCTCGCCAACGATGGGGCGATTGGGCGATATTGGAATTGCCGAGTAGCTCTCCACCAGTCGGCTGATTTGGAACAAAGCCGTTTCGTCGATATTGGTGCGAGCCTCAAACTGGTCGTGAAGTATTGCCTGCACACTAGCCAGAGGTGCGTTGCCAGCCCTCTCGCCAAGTCCGTTCACCGTAGCATGGATACCCTGACAGCCGCTCAGCACTGCTGCAAGCACATTGCTGATGGCGAGGTCGTAGTCGTTATGAGCATGGAAATCAAAGTGGGCTTTAGGATACCGCTTTACCATCTTGCGTACAAACTCTAGCACTTGCAGCGGATTAAGCACCCCCAGCGTGTCGGGCAGCATATAGCGCTCAATCTCGGTGTCGGCAAGTGCATCCATCACCTGATAGACATACTCCGGCGAGTCTTTCATGCCGTTGCTCCAATCCTCGAGGTAGATATTCACTCTCACTCCGCGGCTTCGTGCATACTCGATACTCTGGCGAATGTCGGCGATGTGTTCTTCGGGGGATTTGCGCAGCTGATATTTGCAATGGCGCAGCGAACCTTTACACAGCAGGTTTATGCATTGTCCTCCGCACTCGGCAATCCAGTCTACCGACTTGCCTCCGTCAAGGAACCCCAGCACCTCTACCCTATCCAGCATACCAGCGCCTTTGGCCCAGCGGCATATCATGCTTACGGCCTCTTTCTCGCCCTCAGACACTCGGGCCGACGCCACCTCTACACGATCCACTTTAACCGTCTGCAGCAATGCACGTGCTATCGACAGTTTCTCGTGGGGCAGGAAGCTGACACTATCCGTCTGCTCTCCGTCACGTAGCGTGGTATCGAGTATTTCAATGTAGCGGTCCACAGTCTTTATTGATTAGTTTTAGATTAAAATCCGCCCCGCTTCCGGTCGAAATCCTCAATCTTGGCTTTATTCTCAAGAAGGAAGTCGATATCGTCCAGCGCATTCATTAGGCAGTATTTCTTGTAGCCGTTGATTTCGAAGTGTTCGCTGCGCCCTGTCTCCATATTGGTTACTGTCTGGGCAGGCAGATCAACTTTTACCTTGGCTTGCGGGTTAGCCTGGATAGTACTGAATAGCTCCTGCTGCATCTCTGTGCTCACCACCACGGGTAGCACAAAGCAGTTGAGCAGGTTATTGCGATGAATATCCGCAAAGCTGCTACTTATTACCACTCTCACTCCGTAGCCGGCAATTGCCCAGGCTGCATGTTCACGGCTTGAGCCGCTTCCCCAGTTCAGGCCTGCCACGATAATCTCGTGCACTCCCTTGTGGGGTGCCTCTGAGTATTCGGGCAGATTCATCACGAAGTCCTTCACCGGCTTGCCCTCGCTATCATATCGCAGGTCGTGCATAAATGCATCGCCGAAGAACTTCGGATCGCGGGTGGTGCTTGCCAGATATCGGGCAGGAATGATAAGGTCTGTATTGCAGTTGTCAATCGCTACGGGGATGCAGGTTGACTCAATAATATCGAATTTTTCTTTCATTTAACATTGAGCATTAAGCATTGAACATTAATGGCCTCTCGGGTCCGTTATTACACCCGTAATTGCCGAAGCTGCTACTGTGAGCGGACTTGCTAATACGGTGCGGGCACCGGGACCTTGTCGGCCTACGAAGTTGCGATTGCTTGTGGAGATAGCAAGCTTGCCGGCAGGAACCTTATCGGGATTCATAGCCAGACAAGCGGAGCACGACGGCAGTCTCAGCTCGAAGCCTGCGTCCTCCAGCACCTTGTCGATACCTTCGTTGATAATCTGCTGGCGCACCAGCCAACTGCCGGGAACCAGCCATGCTACAACATTGTCGGCTTTCTTGCGGCCTTTCACCACTGATGCAAAAGCGCGGAAATCCTCTATACGGCCATTAGTGCAGGCGCCGAGGAAGCAATAATCCACCGGTGTGCCCTCCAGCTTCTGACCAGGCTTGAACTGCATATAGTCGAGCTGTGCCATGAACTGTGGACGCTCTGCTTCGGTAATGCTCTCCATAGTGGGGATGCACTCATCGATAGCGATGCCAGCTCCCGGATTGGTGCCGTAGGTGATACGCGGTTTGATATCCTCTGCGCGGAATGTCAGTTCTTTGTCGAAGACGGCATCGTTGTCGCTACAAAGCTTGCGCCACTGAGCCACGGCCTTGTCCCATGCCTCGCCCTTAGGAGCATACTCACGTCCTTTGAGGTAGGTAAAGGTGATGTCGTCGGGAGCGATGATACCGGCTCGGCTGCCCATCTCGATGCTGAGGTTGCTCAGCGTTAGGCGACCCTCCATACTCATGTTGCGGATAGTGCTGCCGGCATATTCCACTACATAGCCGGTGGCGCCGCTGGTGGTCATCTGGGCCATCAGATAGAGAGCTACATCTTTGGCTGTCACTCCCTCCTGCAACTCCCCCTCGATGTTGATGCGCATCGACTTGGGTTTCTGCTGAAGGATGCACTGCGAAGCAAGCAACTGTGCTACCTCACTGGTGCCGATACCCATAGCCAATGCCCCCACAGCACCGTGAGTGCTTGTGTGGCTGTCGCCGCATACTATCGTCATGCCGGGTAGCGAGAGTGCTTTCTCGGGACCTACCACGTGGATGATACCGTTGTCTTTGGTGCCCATGGCGAAGTGGCGGATGCCAAACTCCTCGCAGTTACGCTTGAGTGTTTCCACTTGATTACGTCCTATGGGGTCGTTGATTACTTCCTGCTGGTCGCTTGGCGTGTTATGATCGGGCATTGCCACCACCCTCTCGGGGCGCAGCACCTTGATGCCCTTGTCCCTGAGTGTGTCGAAAGCCTGCGGGCTTGTTACCTCATGGGCATAGAGTCTGTCGATAAAGAGTTGTGTGGGACCGTCCTTAACGTTTTGAACCACGTGACTGTCCCATATCTTGTCAAAGAGGGTATTCATTTAGCGGAACTTATTAATACAGTCTATATATGCTTCCACCGATGCTGTAACGATATCCGTGTTGGCACCGAATCCATAGTACACATGTCCGGCGTGCTCCACCTGCATGTGCACCTTACCCATATCGTCGCTACCCTTCGAGATAGCCTGAATGGTGAACTCCTTGAGCGTCATTTCGCGCTTGATAATCTGCTTGAGAGCCTTGATGGCTGCATCCACCGGACCATTACCGGAGGCGGCTGCCTCGAAACGCTCGTTGGCTACGATTAGTCCGATGCTTGCAACCGAGCGTACTCCCATGCCGGTGGTTACCTGCAGGTAGTCGAGCTTCACATTGCGAGTCTGAGCCCTGTCGCCGCCGGCCAGTACCAGGATGTCGTCGTCGGTCACCTCTTTCTTGCGGTCGGCCAGACGGAGGAAGTCTTCATATATCTTATCGAGCCGCTCGCCGTCAATCTCAATGCCGTTGACGCTGAGTCTGTGCTTGAGGGCTGCACGCCCACTACGTGCGGTGAGCACAATACTGTTGTCGTCGATGCCCACAACCTTGGGATCCATTATCTCGTAGGTAGAGGCATTCTTGAGCACACCGTCCTGATGGATGCCGCTAGAATGAGCGAAAGCATTGCGTCCCACCACAGCCTTGTTGGGCTGCACGGGCATATTCATCAAGCTACTAACCATGCGACTGGTAGGATATATCTTTGTTGTGTTGATGTTCGTCTCAATGCCTAGATCGGGATGTGTCTTGAAGATCATAGCAATCTCCTCCAGCGAGGTGTTGCCTGCCCTCTCGCCGATACCATTAATGGTCACCTCCACCTGGCGTGCACCAGCCAGCACACCGGCCACAGTGTTAGCTGTCGCCATACCGAGGTCGTTGTGGCAATGGGTGGAAAGGATGCTCTTACCTGCCGCGAAGGCATCTACATGCTCGTAGAGGTACTTTATTTTCTCGTTGTATTCGTTGGGAAGGCGGAAACCGGTGGTGTCAGGGATGTTGCACACGGTCGCTCCTGCTTTGGTCACGGCATCAATTACGCGTGCCAGGTACTCATTGTCGGTGCGACCTGCATCCTCGGCGTAGAACTCCACATCCTCCACATAGCGCTTAGCATACTTCACAGCTGCTACGGCACGCTCTATGATTTCCTCGGGAGTGCTGTTAAACTTATACTTGATATGTGAGGGCGAAGTGCCAATACCCGTATGGATACGCTTGCGCTTTGCATATTGCAGCGCTTCGGCAGCCACGTCAATATCTTTTTCCACTGCGCGGGTCAGGGCGCAGATAGTAGGCCATGTCACAGCCTTGCTGATTTCAATCACGCTGTTAAAGTCACCCGGGCTCGAGATAGGGAATCCTGCCTCTATCACGTCCACTCCGAGGGCTTCGAGCTGCTTGGCCACCTGTATTTTCTCCACGGTGTTAAGCTGGCATCCGGGCACTTGTTCCCCGTCGCGCAGCGTAGTGTCGAAGATATAAAGTCTGTCAGTCATCACAAATGAGAATTTAGAAATTCTTGTATGTTTTACTTTTGGCGTGCAAAGGTACAAAAAAAATATCGAACATCCTGCTTAAAATGCCCGATATTTTTTTAATAGGTATTATTAGGCTTCTATTCTGTCACTTTTGCAGCAGCTTTGAACTCGCGATACTTGTTGAGCACGTTTTTATAGTTCTCGGGCTCGAGGAACCATATTCGCGTATCGTCAGGGTTAGCCTCCAGGTGCTTGGGATTCCTCATGAAGTGTTTGAAATTAAACTGCAGCTGAACCTGATGGCGCTCTTCGCCCTTGAAAACATGGAAGTTGATGTTATCGTCTACCAGTATGAGATCATCACCTTGTGCACCGCAGGCTTCTTCATCTTCCATGAAGCTGGGCACCAGCCATCCCACGAGCGGGCGCTCCATGCACCAGTCGGTGGTTTCAACAACCAGATACTTCTGGTCCTTGTAGGTCACCATCGGCAGCGCGTAGCGGAACATCTTCGTTTGCTGAGCAATAAGCATTTCCAGCGATGTCTCCAGCAGTATGTTAGCTTCCGCCATGTTCTCTATGCGCTTGTCCTCGGGCGCCATAGCGTTGTCGAAGAATGACTCCATAACCTTGGGGAATCCTCGTAGCGGATACGAGTTAATCATCATGTAGCCATACACCAGCTTAGAGCCGTTGGTCACGGGGTCATTTCTTCCCAATTCCACGTTGAAGCCGTCCATCGACATCTCGAGATACTTCATGGCCTCCTCTGCGTTATTCTTCTGCAGGTGTACCAGACCGAGGACCATGCAGCTCAGGCCCTGCAGAGTGTCTTTAGGTGAAGGAAACTCCTGGGCTATTTTCACCGCACGCTCTGCGTACATCTGGGCACGGTCGAGATCCTTCTTGTCGCCCATCTCGTCGTTGAAGAATGCGAGTGCAGCCTCATACTGCAGCTTTCCGTTCTTGAGGTTTTTGTCGGCGAGCTTTGCCGCCTTCTCGGCTTCCTTAAGAGCCTTCTCCTGAGCAGTCTGCGCGTTCACTACCAACGTGGCGCACATCATCACTACAAGTGTAAATAATAACTTTCTCATGATTATAAAATTTATGTTTTTGTAATTAGTTTCAGGTTCAAGATTTCTAGTCTATCGACGTTACTCTAAGCTGTTCGCCTCGGTCGATGGCCGCCTTGATGTCCTTGCCGCCGCTCTGCACTTTGCAGCGACTAATCTCGGCACCTTCCACCGCCTCTATTTTCAGCTTGCCGATTTGCGAGAATGCCTCGCGTCCGGCTACCGTCTTAACGATGAACACGCCCATGTGGAGGCCGGCGTATGCGCCCTCTTGGCTGCCAAGGTCGATATAAACCTCTTTCTGCTTGTCTTTCTTGGCGGCAGCGCCCTCCACGATGTTAGCCTGCAGGGGGCAGTATCGGTTGAGCCATCCCGTAATCTGTCCCGACAGCTTACCACAGGCGTCGAGTACCGCTTGGTCGTAGGTGGCCGACTTTGAGCTGGTGCTGCTCTGCCCCTTCATCGTAGGGTTGTAGATAATGTCGCCCGTGATGGCGTCTTTCATGGTGAGCATCACCTCCACCACTCCGGTGTAGTAGGTGTTGACCTGTGTCTTGCCGTTCTTGTCCTTCCATGTATCAGTATTCGACTTGGCGTTGATATTCGTTATCACGGCATCCACCAGTATGTCACCCTCTATAGGCTCGGCCGTCTCCCCCATGTTGTTGAAGCGGAATCGGTGAGCGTGTGAGAGTCCCTTTATGATAGCGTTTTTCACGTCCGGCTCAAACTTGGTAGCCTGCACTGATGTCTTGCCGGTGAGCACTCCTGTGATAATCTGCCCTACGGCATCGCCCGTTGACACTTTCTCATTGTGGTGAGCGTACTGCACATTTCCCAGCACGATGTTATACACTTGGTTTCTGCTCTGTTGAGCATTCATTATCGCTGTGCAACACACTAGGGCTGCGAACGTCATTAAAATCTTTCTCATTGTCGTAACATTTTTAATATTTGACTGCAAAATTACGAAAGAAATTTAAAAAAAGCAAATATTTGTATACATTTTTATATATAATAGCGTATCTGCGGCATATATCTATACAAATGCATACGATACTGGGGCTAAGAGCCTGTGCCCCCAAGGTTAGAGCCATTTTATTTTTGCTTAGAGCCCATTCGCGTAAACATAGACTATATCGGAAAAAATCTTAGAAGCATCTCGCAAAAACTTAGAGCCTGCTCGCAGCCGTGAGATGCTTCTAAGTTTCAGCGAGTAGGCGATACGGTTTTGCGAGTACGTTATATCTTCCAGCGAGTAGGCAATAATAATTTAGGGGTTCGGCGTGCAAAATAATGGCTCCTGCATCCGGGATGGACGGAGGAGCCATTGATATGGGGATAACGGAACGTGCCGCTACTTGTCTTTATCGGAGCTGAGGTCAATAGCAAAGCTCTTGGGAAGGCCGCTCTGGGTCTTAGCCTTAATCCAAAGGACGGGGTCCTTGGAGGCATTGGTCTGCTTAACAACCTCGTTGAAGTCGTCGACGCTGTTCATCTTCTTGTCGTTGACCTCGGTGATGATAAGTCCCTTGGTGATACCTGCCTGCTTCATCTTACCCTCCTTGACGGAGATAACCATGAGGCCATGCTGCAGGGCGAGTTCACGCTTCTGTTCGCTGGTGAGGGGCTTGAGAGCTATACCGAGGCTGTAGGGATCAACATCCGACACCTTGTCAGTGGTGCCCTGGATATTACGCAGGGTGACTTTCTTGTTGTACTGATGCTTGTCACGCAGGTAGGTTACGCTGACCATATCACCTGGGCGATGGGTGGCCAGGGCTTCCTGCAGGTCAGCCATAGAATGAACGGTCTTACCATCGATAGCAGTGATGACGTCCTTCTCCTTGATGCCTGCATCGGCTGCTGCACCATCGGAAGCTACATCTACCACTATGACACCCTCGCTGGTACCAAAGTCAAGGTCGGACTCATCCTTGCCCTTTTCCTTCTGCTCATCAATCCACTTGGTGAGGTCGGCTCCGTTGATGCCCAGCAGAGCGCGCTGTACGGTACCAAAGCGCTTGAGGTCGTCAACGACCTTGTTCATGATGGTGGTGGGGATGGCAAAGCCATAGCCAGAGAACGAGCCGGTCTGGCTGTAGAGCATAGCGTTGATGCCCACCAGCTCGCCTTTTGCATTTACAAGTGCTCCGCCCGAATTACCGGAGTTGATTGCGGCATCTGTCTGGATGAATGACTCTACGTCGTTGGCATTGAGTGAACGCGACTTAGCGCTAACGATGCCTGCGGTAACGGTGCTGGTGAGATTGAACGGGTTACCCACGGCGAGCACCCATTCGCCGAGCTTAAGCTTGTCGCTGTCACCGATGGGGATGGCAGGCAGATTGGTTGCCTCGACCTTTATGAGTGCAAGGTCGGTAGTCTTGTCGGTACCTATGATGCGGGCCTTATACTCCTTCTTGTCGTTGAGTTTCACGAGGATCTCATCGGCATCCTGCACCACGTGGTTATTAGTCACGATATAGCCGTCTTGAGAGATGATAACGCCGCTGCCCGAAGCCTTGCGCTTAGGAGCTTCGGCCTTCTTGCCGCTACCGCCAAAGCCGAAGAAATCGCCAAAGAAATCATCGAAAGGCGAGTAATACTGTATCTGTTGCTTGACCGTCATGGTCACCTTGATGTAAACTACGGAGTTGACTGCGTTCTCAGCAGCATAGGTAAGGTCAACAAGTGGACTCGACGGATTAACGACTGCCATAGCGGGGGTTGCCGGCATGAAGGCAGTGGCTAAAGACAGGAGCATTGCGACTGCCAGGGATTTTGTAGAATTATGTTTCATGATTTGTAGGGTTTTTAAAATTTCGGCTGCAAAGTTATCACTATCTTTCGAAACAATCCAAGTTTTTAGGGCATAAAAAGGGCATTTTTGCACACATTTAACCTATTTTTATTGTAGTTTAAGAATAGTTTAGAATTACATTGTATATAATTGGACTTTTTTGCTTACCTTTGCACCCCAGAAAAGAGTAAAGACATGAGTTGGTCGGTCTGTCGCCGATTTGGCATGTATGGGCAACCATACGCCAAACCGGAGGAAAGTCGGGGCACCGCAGGACACTCTGCTTCCTAACGGGAAGTATTCGCGAGAATACCGCAACGCAGAAGAAAACAACCGCCTTAATATATTATATAATAAGGTAAGGGTGAGAACGCGAGGTAAGAGCTCACGACGCCCGCCAGTGATGACGGGAGTGTGCGTGGCAGAGGGTGAAAGTGCATGTAAACTGGCGCCGGAGGGCTGTCCGTCCGAGAGACTGCCGAGCGCAGCCAGAGCGTCAGAGGGTAGCACGATTAGAACC
>JAFZXF010000014.1 GCA_017616915.1 Bacteroidaceae bacterium | reverse complement strand
GAGGAAGTTCATCTCGATTACCTTGTAGCCGTTACCCTTACACTCTTCGCAACGTCCACCGCTGGTGTTGAACGAGAAACGTCCCGGTTTGTAGCCTCGGATGGCTGCCTCGGGGAGTTGTACGAAGAGGTTACGTATGTCGGAGAACACCCCGGTATAAGTGGCTGGATTGGAGCGCGGAGTCCGTCCGATAGGGCTTTGGTCCACCGAGATGACCTTGTCGATGTTCTCAATGCCTTGTATGGATTTGTAGGGCAGGGGAGTGTCGAGGCTGCGGTAGAAGTGGTGGCTGAGTATTGGCAGCAGGGTGTTGGTGATGAGACTCGATTTGCCGCTGCCACTCACTCCGGTGACGCAAATCATCTTGCCCAGCGGCAGGGTGAGGTCAATGTTCTTGAGGTTGTTGCCGGTGGCACCTATCAGTTTCAGTGTCAGTCCGTTGCCCGGTCTGCGCTGTTGGGGGATGTCTATTTGCTTCTTGCCGTTAAGATACTGTGCTGTGAGGGTGTTGCTGCGGAGCATCTGGCTTGGTTTTCCGCTAAATACTATCTTTCCGCCGTGGCGGCCAGCCATCGGACCTACGTCAACGATGTTGTCTGCGTGGAGCATCATGTCTTTGTCGTGCTCCACGACGATGATAGTGTTGCCGCTGTCTCTCAGAGCCTGCAGTGCCCGGATGAGCCGCATATTGTCGCGTTGGTGCAGACCTATCGATGGTTCGTCGAGGATGTATATCACGTTTACCAGTCCGGAGCCAATCTGGGTGGCGAGTCTGATACGCTGGCTTTCTCCGCCCGAGAGTGTCGCTGAGCCGCGACTTAGCGATAGGTAGCCGAGGCCCACGTCAAGCAGGAACCGCAGGTGGTTGTTGATCTCCTTGATAATCTCCTCACCGATTTTCTGCTGGTTGGCATTGAGCTTGGGGGGCAGTTCGTTAATCCAGCGACTGAGACTTACGAGGTCCATCTCTGATACGTCGGCAATGCTTTTGCCGTCAATGAGGTAGTGAAGGGCTATCTTGTTGAGGCGCCGCCCGCCGCATTCGGGGCACACTACCTGCCGGTTGAACTGCTCCACCCATTTCTCGGCACTTGCCGACAGCTCACCGTCAGCCATCTGTTGCAGGTGCTTCACTATGCCCGGATATTTAACGAAGTGGTCATTTGAAGTATGAATCAGTTCGGCAGGTATTCTTATGTCGCGAGTGCTGCCTTGCAGAATCTCGGTAATAGCTTCTTCGGGTATCTCGGAAATGGGTGTGTCGAGGTCACAGTCATAGGCCATTAGCAGCGCCTGTAGTTCTATGAATATCAGTGATTTCTTGGCTTTTCCTAAAGGAATGATTCCACCGTCGTGTATACTCTTTTGAGGGTCGGGAATCACCTTGTTGATGTCAATATCGTTCACCACTCCGAGTCCTTTGCAATGCGGACAGGCTCCCTGCGTGGAGTTGAATGAAAAGTCGTGGGGCGACGGGTCGCGGTAGCTTATACCGGTGACCGGACACATCAGGTGCTTGCTGTAATGGCGGTCTTGCTTAGTGTCGGCATCAAGCACCGTTAGCATGCCGTCGCCTTGACGGAAGGCGGTGAGCACTGTGCGGCGCAGCCTTTCCTGGTCGGCCTCGTTCTCCGCTGAGCCTGGTGTGGCGACTCTTAGCTTGTCGATTACTACCTCAATGGTGTGGTTTTTGTAGCGGTCAACCTTGTAGTGGGGCTTCAGTTCCACCATCTCTCCGTCCACTCTGGCATAGATGAAGCCCTTGCGGCGGATGCTATCGAAGAGTTCGCGATAGTGTCCTTTGCGATTGCGTACCAGAGGAGCGAGAATGTAGATGCGGTGGCCGGCATAGTCGTGGCTAAGCATCTGTATGATTTTTTCCTCGGTGTATTTCACCATCTTCTCGCCCGAAGCGTATGAGTAGGCTTCGCCTATTCGGGCATAGAGCAGTCGGAGGAAATCGTAAACTTCGGTAATGGTTCCTACTGTGGAGCGGGGATTGCGGTTGGTGGTTTTCTGGCTTATCGATATCACTGGCGATAAGCCTGTAATCTTATCAACGTCAGGCCGTTGCACATTGTCAAGGAAGTTGCGGGCATAAGCATTAAACGTCTCTATATAGCGCCGCTGCCCCTCTGCATAGATGGTGTCGAAAGCAAGGCTCGACTTGCCGCTGCCGCTCAGTCCAGTGACTACAGTCAGCTTGTCGTGCGGAATCTTCACGTCAACATTCTTCAGATTGTTGGCGCGTGCTCCCCAAATCTCTATGTCATTGGCCATTGGTTTGCGACTCTCGCTTTGGGATTCCCGAAATCTTAGTTAGTTCCTGCCGCTGAGTTGTAGGTGTAGCCGCGTAGCAGGTTGATGGCTTTCTTGATATGGTAGTGCCTGCCATCGGCACCTCTTGCCTCAATGTTTACAAGGTACACCCCGTCAGCTACATCGTGACCGTGGTATGTGCCGTCCCATCCTTTAGTGATATCGGTCCATTCAAAGAGTTTCACACCGTGGCGGTTGAAGATGTAGCCGTGGAATGAAACTATACTTTTGTATCCATCCGGTTTTACGCGGAATTCATCGTTTACGCCGTCATGATTGGGCGAGAAGGCATTGGGCACTTTCAGTTCCGAAGTCCAAATCTCTACGCTGAAAGGATCTCGCAGGTCGTAGGCCACAGTGTCGTTGCCGTTCACAAAGCTTATCTGCAGCGTTATGTAGGATGTGCCGGTCTCGTTAAACACATAGTCGAAATCCTCGTCATAGCGCACTAAGTAGGGGTCGCTCTCATGGCCGGCCTTATAGACGTGCCACTCATACAGCGGGGTATAGGCTCCCGAGTTCTGCACATTGGCGTAGAAGTGCGCACTCACCGGTGCTGAACCGGTGTATCTGGTCATCTCCTGGCCAACTCCAGCGGTGTCAATTACCATCGTGGGCTTGGCTGTAGGCCCCTCGTCATCGCGGAAAGCATCGGCAGGGACAGCACATAACCATAAGGCGGAAATAATAATCAGAGTGGCCGTGGTGAGTAGTTGCTTAGTCATAGTGTTTCAATCTTACATTGTTTAATGTTCTAACGTGCAAAGATACACATTTATTGCGACACTATGCCCCCTAATGCAAAATTATTAACAAAAAATCGCTCCTCGTGCGGTGTATTTGCGAGCTTTTTTGTAATTTCGCAGTCAAAACCGATAATTATGAAGAAGAATATCCTTATTCTATTGTTTACCGTCGCTTTGCCTGCCTTGGCCCAGATTAGGGTGGGCGTGTTCTTGCCATTCAAGTCGCAAGGTGCCGTCGGTAGCAGTGCCGTGGAGTATTACCGCGGTCTGCTCATGGCCGTTGATTCGCTCTCTCAGAGTGGTCAGGAGTTTTGTGTCGTAGCAGCCCATAGCGGACAGTCGGCTGCGGACATGCAGGCCTTGCTCAATGAGCAGAAGGACGGCCCCTTCAACATCATCTTCGGTCCCTCTAATCAGGAGCAAATCAAGGTCATCAACGACTACTCCCGTCGCTACGGAGCCAAGGTTGCCATCCCCTTTGGCGGAGCGTACGACAATTTCATCTCCAATCCCTCTTTCTATGCCCTCAGGGTGACGATGACCGACTTCACTCCTGAGGCCTATCAGCTCACGGTGAGTGCGTTGCGGGGCAAGACCCTCTATCTTCTCTCCACAGACGGAGGTGCTCAGATTAGTCCGTTCGCCAACTATATCAGCAAGTATGTCAAGGCTGTACGTATGCTTGAATGGCCCAAGCAGGAGAAGAAGATCCTCCAGCTCATGGCCGACGAGAGTGCTGTGATCATTCCCACCATGTATGATGAGCAGACTCAGTCCATCGTCTCGGCGCTTGCTGCCAAGAGCGGTGGAGTACGTGCCGCCGTGATTGGGTATCCTGCTTGGTACGACCGTGTGCAGACCGATGCCGACCGCAAGGTGCTCTGCCAGATGAATGCCTATGTGATGCAACAGTATTATCCGCGTACCGACCTGCCCCGCGTCAAAAAGTTTGCATCCCTTTACAAGGACAACTTCGACCAGGAGCTGCCCCATGAGCGCTTCTCACTTCCCATGTGGGGCTTCGACACCGGTTACTACATGCTCAAGGGACTTGCCCGTCACAAGATAGAGTTCTATGATCAGCAGGTATATGCCGCGCCACTCCAGAGTGCCCTGCGTTTCAAGCCGCGTTCCACTCTCTCCGGCCTTATCAATACCGCTGTACTCCTCGTTCACTATAAGCCCGACGGCACTCAGGAATTGGTAGAGATAACTGAATAGCATGAAGAAAGCAATCCTACTTTTAATAATTCTCAATTTCCAATTCTCAATTATCAATTCGGTTCATGGCCAAATTGGTGAACCCCGTAGGGGATTGAGCATTGGTGTCAACGGAGGTGTGGCACTTAACACCGTCGATTTCGACCCCACCATCAAGCAGAAGATGCATGTGGGACCTACCTTTGGCGCATCCCTGAAATACGTTAGCGAGAAATATTTCAATACCTATTGTGCCCTTTACGCAGAGCTCAACTACACCCAGCTTGGCTGGAAGGAAGATATATATGCTCTCGAAGGCGCTAAGCTCCCCGACACATATCGCCGCAACACTAACTACCTGCAGCTGCCCATTTTCGCCCGACTGGCATGGGGCAAAGAAGATAGGGGAGTGCAGTTCTTCTTCCAGGCAGGACCGCAGATAGCCTTCTGCATTGGAGAAAGCACCGACCGCAGTGCCGCATGGACCACTGATTCGCAAGGCATTCCGTCGCGCCCTAACAATGTCGTGGCCCAGTATGACCTTGACATCGAGCGCCGCTTTGACTACGGTATTGCCGGAGGCCTAGGACTTGAGTACAACTCACCCGTGGGCCATTTCATCCTTGAGGGCCGCTACTGCTACGGACTCGGTGATATGTTTGGCAACAGCAAGAAAGACCCCTTTGCCCGTTCAGCCAATAGCACCATCTTCATCAAGCTTGCCTACCTGATGAATCTCTAATGGTCAATGGGCAACGTTTTAACTCTATATCAGCTCAATAGTTTGGTGAGGGAACTGCTCGAAGGTTCTTTCACGGATTCTTATTGGGTTACTGCCGAGCTTAGCGAGGTGCGTGAGTCGGTCAAGGGTCATTGCTTCCTCGAGCTTATGGAGCAAGGAGAGCGGGGTGGTGCGCCG
>JAFZXF010000013.1 GCA_017616915.1 Bacteroidaceae bacterium | reverse complement strand
TTAGTTATATAATATATAAAAGACTATTGTACTCTCTATTTTTTAATTGGAATTGGAATAATTGGAATAGCAGAAACAACAGGAACACTTAGGTCGGTTAACTACTTCTTCTCTACAAGGCATTATTCAAAACGTTGCCGCCCACGCATCAAGCGCAGGCGGCACACAAAAATCATTATGAAAACAAAACTCTTTTACTTCGATTAGTAGAGGATAGTCTTTCCGTTATGGATGTAGAGCTGTCCCTTCTGCGGATTCTTCACCTTGCGGCCCTGCAGGTCGTAGAACTGACCATTGGCCTTTGAGGATTGAACATTGATGGGAGCAACTGCGGTGATGTCGTCGTCAGCAAGTACCAACTTGAAGCCGTTGGAAGAAGAAGTGGCAAGTGGTATTGATAAGTATGCCTTATTCGCACCGAGAGTTAGCTTGGCAGCATCATACTGATAGAAACCGACCACTCCGCCTTTCCTGCCGAGGAAGTAATTGGTAGCTTTAGGACTGGTTGCATTTGCAGCATCAATATCAGTTGCGATATAGATACCTGTGAGAGCAGTTGAAGTAAGAGAGGTGCCTTGATAATCGTTGCTTGCAATATTAATCGTCGCATTGATGGTTTCCGGCTTAGGATTTTCCGTAGTAGTTCCCACGAGTACCACGGGAGTACCAGCAGGGACGGTTCCAATCTCTGTCATATCCAACTGATTACCATTAAGCTCAAGTGTATAGGCGGTCGCTCCAGACACAGTATATGCAAATGGGGCGCAGAGAGTTGCATAATAACTGTTACCAACCTGTTTGAGAGTAACATTAATGGCTGTACTACTAGTGACTTCCTCAAAAATCCACTGCGATGCTGCGGCAGTGGCAGTACTATCGATGACTCTATTGCTACCATTTACAGCATAATATGAAGAAGACAAATAACCGGAATAACTTCCTTCTCCGTTACCTATGCAATGCGCAGTTGCGATTTGACCAGGATTCGTAATGCTAAAATGTGCATATTTGCCTGCACCAGCATTATCAAGCAATGCAGGATCACCACTACTATAACACCATCCGAACTCTTTGCCTTGGGTCTCGAAATAGGTTTTTTCTGCACGAACCACACGCCGAATAAGTGAACCCGGAACAGGCGAATCTACATCTGCATAAATCTCACTCGCTGATTTTACATTCAGATACTTACCATTGCTAACATTTTTCATTACATAATACTTGCCCGTCTCAGGAAGGTTGAAGTTATCTATATTGGTTACAACTCCTTCCAAAGTCTCATAAGTCGACTGGCTGCAAGTAGTCAAAGCTGCTGTATATGTGGCATTATATGCTTCAGCAACAGATGCCTTAAGTTGGAATAGACCAGAGCCAGCAGCGTCAAAGAACGGTTTGATGTTGGCAATCACGCTCGGCGCGAGATTCGTCAGAGCTGCGATGACTGGAGCGGGGTCAAAGTCTGCGGCCTCGATAATAGCAACCTTGTTACCACCATCTGTTGTACTCCAACCGCTAAAGAAGCCACCCTCACTAGCATTACAGTTCATGTAATTTAAACCGCACTGGAATTTGAACAAAGGCTCTGTAAGAGCATTCAATGTTATTGCGGTGGGAGTTTCAGTTAGATTGGTTCCGCTACCAGCGACGAACTTGCCATCTTGTACACTCCAGAGATAATAACTACCATTATCTACAGCATCATCCGTCCCATCATAATATACAATGGCAAAATTATATACGGTATAGTTTGAACCAGTTTTGCAAGTGTTTGTCAGGGCTCCATTGTCTGTCGTGAACGTGCCGCGTTCGGTTACCAAGCGATAAGCTTTGTTGTTGCTCAATCCTGACAAAGTAGTTACGACACCTGCCTTGTATGTTCTTGCAACTGTGATGGTGCAATTAGACGTTCCGATAGAACCGCTCGGAGTATAGTCATAATACCAAGTATTCTTGAGTAACGAGGCAGGTACAGAAACGGCCGAGTTCTTGTCCTGAACAACCTTCTTGCTCTCAATAAACGTTTCGCCATCATAAACCTCGTAAGTGACTTCTACCGTTGTGCTATACGCGGCTTCGAGTATTGCCATTGCCTCTGTAGGATCAAAATCGGCAACCGCATGAATCTGAACTTTGTTGCCACCATCACTTAAACTGTTCCAAAACGTGATGACTGCAGGATCATAACCATTGGAGATACCCATCTGATATGCTCCATCTTGAAGGGCTGCCACAACGGGATATCTAGTATCTCCTGTGCCAGTCAGCAGGGTAACATTATCACCGAGTTCGCTGATAAGCTTGGTTCTCGATTTACCCTCAGAATACCCATTATCTTTTGCTATAAACTTCTTCTCGCTAACGCTATAAAGGTGATAGACACCTGTGGTTCCGTATGTCAAAAATGCAAACTGTTGCTTAACATCGCTCGTAGAAGGAGCGAATCCAGCTTTGGCTGTAGATGTGATGGCTGTGCCGCCATTTGTAACGAACCATGCACCTCTATCATTAGTGGTAACATAGTATGCCTTATTATTACTGAATTGAGCAACTGATGTAATAATAGGTTCTACGGTTACCGTAAGACTCTTGATATACATCCAAGGGTTGGCTGTTCCGCTAACAGTAAATGAAATAGTGTAACGAGAGAGATTTGTATTAGACACTGTGGTTGCAGAAGCATCGTCTGTACCAACTGTCGTGTCATTAATCTTTGAAGTACCATTGGTTGCATAACCAGTGATGCTGTAACCTGTAATGATGTACCCATCAGGGGCAGTCATTGTGTAGGTGTCTGTATGTAGGCGGAATTTGGTGTCTGTGGCATCACTGCTGTTGATAACCATATCGTTGTTGCCACAAGTTATCTGTAACGCAGGGGCAGCAGTTGCTACCCATTTATTTGCGAATTGATTACTGCTACTTGGCGTAATTTCAGTTGATCCATCTTTGTAGAAAGTTCCTGTGGATGTTCCGACACTGATGTCTGTTGCCCATGCTCCACTTACACTCAAAATCAGCGCAACTATAATAGATAAAAACTTTTTCATTTCTGTTTCTTGTTTTCAGGTTAGACTATAGGTTATTCGTCCCATTCAAATTCGGACTCACTCTCTTCTTCGTCCACCAGACCCCAGAACTTCTGGGAGAAACCGATGTCGTTAGGATCATCAACTTTTCCGCCGGACACTTTCATCTGGCATAATGAACCGGAGGGCAATGCAAACGCCTCACACGTTGGTGCAAAATACTTTTTCTTCATGTATTTATAATTTTATGTGTTAATAGTTTTCACGATTATTCGTTTTCACGGAGAAATCGAGCAGCAAAAATAGTGATTCAATTTCACTTGACAAAGTTTTTGTGCCAATAATTTCTGCATTGCGGGATAAATATTTGCTTTCGCCGTTTTAAAGTGAATAATATCACACGGAACGCTATAAATATTTGAAAACTGCGAACATCTTAAGACACAAACAACTCTATTTAACATCAACCACGAATCAAGCGAATCCTCACGAATAGTCCGACAAGCTCACCACAAGTAAACAAAAACCATAAAAACACCCATGCCTGTATGAAGAGCTTACAGCCCTTTCAGGATGCAAGGCAGTTATTTTTACTTATAAGCAAGACTTACAGATAAAAATACCTACCCTCCATCTCAGTCTCTTGCAGAGCCCTCACATACCGGCATGGGCAAAAACACCGGTTTGTTCCAAACCTGAAAAACCAATTTGTACCATTAATAATTCAGATTTTTTTACTCAGGTAAGTTACGAATATTCTTGATGATGCTTTCAACTATTTCTTTCTTGTATCCCCATGCATGAGCCTCGTCTTTCTTGGGATTAGCACAGAACTTCTCTATCCAATATTTGGCTTTAGTAGGGTTGCGAAAACTATATTTGTAATCGAAAGATCCACCAAGGGCCTCTACACCTGCATAGACGCATGCCAACATAAGTTGACAATTCGCATCTTTGGGAGCTGCTGCAAGCAAAAGTGGAATAACATCTATGACATTTTTGTCGTTGATAACATATTTAAGTTGATCAGGTATATACTGTTCGCTGTCACCAAATACAAAAAATGTGGCTCGATGACAATAGCGTTCTATTGCCTCCAAATATCCCTCTTTTGCCAACTTTTCTAGTTTGGCCTCATCTATGAACTCATCAATTACGGGTTGTGGACCACCCTTAAGCACAATTGGCTTTTCGATGTTATCTATTTTTTCAAGACCTCCAGATGCGAGATTATACCCAAATTCTTTTGCTTTTTTAAAACAATATCTCGCTGAAGCAATATTTAGGGGGATATTCAACCCCTCATAAAAACAATTGCCAGCATGATAGAGAGCTTCTCCACACTTCGCTAGCACTCCAGTGCCATACGCCCAAGATGTCAAATAACGAGACTCTCCTTTTTTGTGTAATTCCCTGGCCACTTCATTTATGGCAGTTTTATTTCCCACGGATGCAGCTTCATACAATAGTTTTTGACCACTGCTCTTAAGTTTGTCCGCTTGGGGCAACTGCGCAAACTTACTCCATTTAGAATTCCCCAAACTATTATAATATGATGCGATATTCGAGAAATCGTTTTCTGAAAGTCTATTTCCCAAAACGTCATATTTTACATATTCCTCTTTACCAAACAGCTTAGCTTTTATATAAAAATAAAAATTGCCATCTACGGATACGGATTCATAAAAAGATATATCAAACGGCCCTGTTAGCGTTGTGAACACTTCGCTATTCGGCTGGTCGTATATGATTCGCAAATCATAGCCTTGATTATCCGGTCTATTCAATCCAAGCATCTGCAAATTAGCCCCAAGAACTCTAGCCAAAAATAAAGCTTTCTGATTTATCGCGTCTGTCAGTCTTATTCCTTCATTGGTATATGCTATATACTTATTGCCAGAAACCCCACAGAAAGCTACATCCGAAGCTTTCTGGCCATTTTGATTGATAGCAACTACAACAGATATATCATCATAATCAACAGGCACTATAATATATTCTGGGACTAAGTCATCATACCCTTCGAAAGAGTAACCATCAGCTATAGGATTTAAATCAATGTCACGATTAACAATTCCACGTTTGTGAGTGGTATTGTGTTCTATGGCATAATAACGGCCATCCAACACTGGGGTGAAGGAATAAACGTCCTGAGCTTTAAGTGTAGTTGGCAAAACTAGAAAGACAAGCGCCAAAATGCTTAAGGTTAGATTCTTTTCTTTCATAATAATTAAAATTTTCGTAGTTCAGCAGCACATTAGATTAGGTCTCTGTCATGGTGCCTGATAAACAAGGCGTTGATTGTTTTGGTCATGTCAGGATTGTCAATTACCCTGGTGCTGCAAATCAAAGCAAGCGAAATCCGTCAATGACATGGCAAAGGTAAGATAAAAATCTGATTCATACAATTTTTTTTATGATTTTTTTATTTATTAGTATTTTTGAAGTTGATTTTTTCTGTTTTTGCCTGGCAAGGGCATAACCTGACGGAGGAAGGTGTAGGAATTTAAGGGTAAGTGACATAGAAGTTTACTTATAATGGCGCTATCACTTGAATTGCTACAAAAGTCTGTAAAGACTTATGCCGTTGACAGGGGTTTTTAATGTTTTTGTTAATACTCTAAACTGGGCTTAGCTAATGGTCAATGCTCAATGGAAATTCCTATACATTATTTATATATAAAAAAGGCATTTAAAAAGGCATTTCGAAGGGTAAAAAATGTTTTTCTGTTTTTGCTTTTGTTCAGGTAGATATCACATAGTGATAGATGGTGTGTCTGTGAGATTTTTATGGGAACTCGTTCACAAGAAAAAGGAGACAGATACATCATAAGAGACGGAGTCTCTACCTGAACAAGAGTGTTTTTATTGTTTTTGTTAAAATCAATTCGTGTGATTCGTGGTCAATTAAAAAAAAGGTTGTTTATATCATTTGGTTTTGTTTACTTGTGGTGAGCGTGTCGAACTATCCGTGTAGATTTGTCAGATTCGTGTTCGTTTTTCCTAGGTTTTTCAACTCTCAATTTCACGATTAACCAAGCGAGATTGGGGGCTACAAATCAATAATTTATGTGCCAAGAAATTACGTTTTGGCGTAAACGGCAGAAATGGCACCATTTCCCCTACCCCGCTGCTTATCAGGCGGTTATACCTCACCCTGCACCCCGACTCCGGGGTAAAAAGGCCCGATGGTTTCACTTCGCAACTAATCTTAAAAAATATTTTCGCGCTTATCTTGCTATGAACAAAACACTTATATCTGAGTTGATAAATTCGTGCAAAAAAATATATAAAAAATGTTTTGCGCGTATCGCGAAAAATGAGTAATTTTGCGGGGCGAAATTATTTAGGAATGCTACGCATCATATCACATATCGAGAATCTGCTGCTCAGTCACGACTGCATAGTTGTGCCCGGGCTAGGCGGTTTTGTGACCAGATATGAGGAGGCATTCTTCTCTGAAGACGGTAGCGAGATCTTCCCGCCCTACCGCTCGGTGAGCTTCAACGCACGACTCAAAGAGGATGACGGACTGTTGACGCAGTCGTATGTGACCACCTACGACACCAACTACCCCAAGGCGATGACGCTGGTGAGAAACGACGTCAGCGAACTGCGCAAGGAACTGGAGCACAACCAGGAGGTACAGATCGGCAATATCGGTCGCCTGCAGCTCACGCTCAGCCACTCGCTGCTCTTCACCCCCGCCCACGAATGCGGCATCTTCGCCAAGGACCTCTACGGACTGGTGCAATGCAAGATAGTTCGAGCAATTAACGAAGTTAAGGGAGTTGAAGAAGTTAACGAAGTTAAGGAAGTTAAGGAAGTTAACGGTCAATCACCAAAGACCAATGCCAAACGTTCAATGCTCAACGTTCAATCAGAGAACACCCACTACATCATCCGGGTGAGCAAGAACGCCGTGCGCTACACCGTCACCACAATCGCCGCAGCAATGCTCTACTTCGTCTTCACCATCGCACCCTCCGTATCCCCCGTAGTGAACACTAACGTGCAGGAAGCCACCATCGTGCCGACCAAGGCGCAAGAAGTTAACGGAGTTAAGGAAGTTAAGGAAGTTAAGGAAGTTAACGAAGTTAAGGGAGTTAAGGAAGTTAAAGAAGTTAAGGGAGTTAAGGAAGTTAAAGAAGTTAAGGGAGTTAACGAAAATAATTCTCAATTCTCAATTCTCAATTCTCAATCGAAAAAGACTTACACTCTCGTGCTGGCAAGTCAGGTAACGGTGAAGGGAGCGCAGACGCTGGCACAGAGGCTCCACGACGACGGTTACACCGAGGCCAGAGTGATTGACGACGACGGTATGACACGAGTAATATATTCATCCTATCCTTCCGAGGAGGAAGCCTACAAGGCTGCCCGCGAACTGCGCAGTCAGCACAAGAACTTCAAATCGGCCTGGGTGATGGAATATTAAATTATGAAACGACTCTCCTGCCCGCGATGCGGACATTACCTTACCTTTAACGAAAAAGACTATCCACCCGACAGGGTGCTGGTCTTCGTATGCCCCGTGTGCCAGAAGCAATTCAAGGTGAAGCTGGGCAGTCCCACCGAAGCACAACAGCCTGTGCTGGGCAAGCTGGTGGTGCTGGAGAACGCCTTTCATGAACGACAGGAACTGCCGCTGATGATGGGCGAAAACGTGATAGGACGCTACGTGAAAGGTACCTCGGCAAATCGACCTATCATGACGTCGGATCCGAGCATCGACACCACCCATTGCATAGTGACAGTGAAGCGCAACAAGAAGGGTAAGCTGCAGTTCATACTGCGCGACGCCCCAAGCCTCACAGGCACCTTCTACCAGGGCGATATACTACGCGACCAAGACCGCATATTCCTCGACAACGAGGCGGTGATAAACATCGGCGGTACGACGATGATAGTTAATATTATTGAGCATTGAACATTGACCGGTCACAGACCGGCTTTAGATCTAAGTCCAGTTTGAAGAATTGAGCATCCTTACTCTCTATAGGGAACTGCGCGAGCTGCAGCCACAGACGTTTCAGGGCAAGGCCTACCGCGAACTCAGGACGTGCATAAAGCACACGGCTGAGAAGAGCGGAGTACGCGTTGCGGAGAGGCAGGCACTGATAGTGCAGGCTGTGGAGAACGCCGTGACGGTGAGCCGCGAGATTGGCATGAGTGCGGAGGGGATAAGGGCGTGTCTGATAGCGCCTTTCGTGAGCGATGCCAACCAGGTGGGCGACGTACGCCGACAGATGGGCGACAGCGTGGCGACGATACTGGAGGGAATCATCAACGTGGAGCAGCTCTACAGGAAGAACACGAGCATCAAGACCGACAACTTCCGCAACCTGCTGGTGTCGTTCGCTAAGGACATGCGCGTGATACTCATCATGATTGCAGACTGCGTGAATATGATGCGGAAAATGAGCGTGTTATGCTCGGATGATAAAGGAAAGGATGAACACCCCGAGATACCCGACTACACGCCCCAGTTCATGGAGCGGATAGCGAGCGAGGCATCCTATCTCTACGCTCCCCTAGCCCATAAGCTGGGACTCTACAAACTGAAGAGCGAACTGGAGGACACCTCGCTGAAAATACTGGAGCACGACGCCTACTATCACATCAAGGAAAAGCTCAACACCACCAAGAAAGCACGCGACAAATATATCGAGAACTTCATACAGCCTATCGAGAAACTGCTCAACGAGCAGGGACTGAAATTCCATATCAAAGGGCGCACCAAGAGCATACACTCCATCTGGCAGAAGATGAAGAAGCAGCACTGCGAGTTTGAGGGCGTGTATGACCTCTTCGCCATACGCATCATCCTCGACTCACCGCCACAGAAGGAGAAAGCGCAGTGCTGGCAGGCCTACAGCGTGATAACCGACATGTATCAGCCCAACCCCAAGCGACTGCGCGACTGGCTCTCCATACCCAAGAGCAACGGCTACGAGAGCCTCCACATCACGGTGCTGGGACCCGAGCAGAAATGGGTGGAGGTACAGATACGCACCGAGCGCATGGACGACATAGCGGAGCACGGACTTGCAGCCCATTGGCGTTACAAGGGCGTGAAGAACGGCGAGAAAGGCATCGACAACTGGCTCTCGAGCATCCGGGCAGCACTCGAAGAGGGCGACAGCGCACAGATGATGGACCAGTTCCGCGCCGACCTGCAGACCGACGAGGTGTATGTGTTCACACCGAAGGGCGACCTCCACAAGCTGGTGGCAGGAGCCACAGTGCTCGACTTCGCATACAGCATCCACACCAACATCGGCGACCACTGCACGGGAGCTATCGTCAACGACCGCAACGCCTCGATGAGGCAGAAACTGATGAGCGGCGACCAAGTGACGATACTCACCTCCGCCAACCAGACGCCAAAGGCAGCGTGGCTCGACTACGTGGTGACGGGCAGGGCGAAATCGAAGATACGCCAGTCACTCAACGAGATGCAGGCCAAAGCCACCGGTATGGGCAAAGAGATACTGGAGCGCAAATTCCGCAACCGCAAGATAGAACTCAACGGCAACTACCTCAACACGGTGATAAAGAAGATGGGGTACAAAGACCCCAACGAGTTCTACCAGCGAGTGGTGAACGACCAGCTCGACATCAACGACATCATAGAGCGCTACCAGACGGTGGTGAAGCGCGACCTGGGCGAACTGGAGAACACCCAGCCGCAGCATAAGGCCGACGAGTTTGTGCTCGAAAACAAGATGCACGACGAGGCGCTGAGCGGCGAGGAACTGGTGATAGACCGCAACATCAAGGGACTGGACTATACGCTGGCCAAGTGCTGCTCACCGGTGTATGGCGACAGCATCTTCGGGTTCGTGACCATCAACAACGGAATACGCATCCACCGCAGCAACTGCCCCAACGCTCCGGCGCTGAGGGAGAAATACGGCTACCGCATAGTGAAAGCACGCTGGGCCGGCGAAGGCAACAAGAGCAGCGCTGAGGGCGGCCATAGCCGTATGCCGGTGACACTCCACATAGTGGGCCACGACGACCTGGGAGTGGTGAACAACATTTCCTCCATACTGAGTAAGGACGAGAAAGTAAACATACGTTCCTTCAGCATCGACAGCCACGATGGACTATTCGAGGGAGTGCTGACCATAATGATAAGCGACAAACGACAGCTCGACAGCGTGGTCAAGAAACTACGCGGAGTGAAGGGAGTGAAGAATGTCAGCAGGTGAAAGACATTGAACATTGCCGCTTCGCTCTCACCTCCGCTATTCGCATCCCGCGCCTAAAAAGCATCTTGCTTTTTCAGGACGGCGCGACTTATGCTTGCTTCGGTTCGCAATGCGCAAGGCATTGAGCATTGAACATTCTTTCATTTGACAATTTCACAATTTGACGAAAAAGGCCGGTCAAGACCGGCTTTATTAATTAAAGAACATTAAGAAACTCCTTGGGAATGGGAGTATCAAACTGTAGTCGTTCGCCTGTGACGGGGTGAACGAAGTGCAGACGATATGCATGGAGACAAAGACGATGAGCCTTAGACTGTAATCCATACTTGTTATCTCCAACGATGGGATGGCCAAGATCACGAAGATGAACACGTATCTGGTTCTTGCGGCCCGTGTCGAGACGAGCCTCAACAAGAGTGTTCTCCGCACCACGCTGTAACACACGGTAGTGGGTCACGGCCAGTTTGCCACCGTTATCTACAGGACTGCTGTAGGTGACGTACTGTCGATTGTCCTTGAGCCAACTGCGGATGGTGCCCTCATCATCCTGGATATGGCCGAGAGCCACCGCCACATAACGCCGGTCATAGACAAAGCCTTTCCAGTCCTGCTCAAAGAGCTGCTGGACAGTGCGGCTCTTGGCAAATATCATCAACCCCGACGTTTCACGATCCAGACGATGCACCAAATGGGCATGACAACGCTGGCGACTGCGCTCAAAATAGTTGTCGAGCACAGTCTTGACGCAGAAAGAGTGATGGGACGTAGCCATAGAGAGTATGCCCTCCTGCTTATCGATGACCACGAGGTGGCGGTCTTCATACACCAGTCGGATGCCCGAATTTTGCGGAAAGAGCGCCCTGGGCTGCGACTGACCGATATCGATGGTATCACCGGGATGGAGCATGTGGTCGAACTGCGTCACCGACTTGCCGTTGACCAATACACGACCATTCTGGAGATATTGTTTCAAGCGAGTGCGACTTATCTCCGGAAAGGCGATTTGCAACTGCTGAAGTAGCTGTTTTTCTTCTGTAATCCTTATCATAAGTGTGAAAGAAAGTACAAAAGTAATAGTTTTTATGCAAACAACGTTAAAAAAACAAGGCCGAACGAAAAAAAATTGCTAATTTTGCATGCAAATAGGGGCATTGAGCACCTACAATGAACACTCGACATCAAAGATGAGGAAACGAATCACACATATACTCTGGGCACTCACCGGCATATTCATTATCGGTACGACTCTGTTTTTTGCTGCCATCTGGAACGGATGGATTGGCTATGTGCCTCCCGTGGAGGAACTGGAAAACCCCATCAGCCGCTACGCTTCGCAGATATTCTCTGACGACGGCGAACTGCTGGGCACATGGTCGTACAATGAGAACCGTATCTACGCCAGCTACGATGAGATAGCACCGTGTGTATTCAAAGCCCTGATTGCCACTGAGGACAAGCGATTCTATGAGCACTCAGGCATCGACTTGCGCTCACTGTTCAGAGCCATCGTAAAGCGAGGCATATTCCGCCAGTCGGCTGCCGGTGGCGGTAGTACCATCACTCAGCAGCTGGCCAAGCAGCTCTACACGTCGGTGACGCAGAACAGCACAGAGCGAGTGATGCAGAAAGCCATCGAATGGGTGATAGCGCTCAAACTGGAGCACTACTACTCGAAGGACGAGATCATGACGCTCTACCTCAACAACTTCGACTTCCTGCACCACGCCGTGGGCATTAAGAGCGCTGCGAAGATCTACTTCAACAAAGATGCCAAGCAACTCACAGTGCCCGAGGCCGCCATGCTGGTAGGCATGTGTAAGAATCCCTCCTACTTCAACCCCATCCGCAACCCGGAGCGAGTGAAGGACCGCCGCAACACAGTGTTGCAGCTCATGGCCGACGAAGGCTACATAAGTCAGGTGGAAGCCAGTGCGTACCAAACTCAGGAACTGGGACTCGATTTCCAGAGAGTGTCGCACGACAAAGGCATCGCCACCTATTTCCGCGAATATCTGCGCCACATCATGATGGCCGACCGACCGGAGAGAGACAACTTCGCCACCGAACTGGAATACACCGATGCCAAATACGAGTGGGACAACAATCCGCTCTACGGATGGTGTAACAAAAACTTCAAGAGCAACGGCGAGCCGTATAACATCTACACCGACGGCCTGAAAATATACACCACCATCGACTCGAGGATGCAGCGCTACGCAGAGCAGGCCGTAAGAGAACATCTGGGAGGATACCTGCAGCATGTGTTCTACAAGGAGCAGCGCGGCTCAGCCAACTACCCATACGCAGCTGGTATCAGCGCCAAGACAAGGCAGAACCTCATCAACCAGGCCATCAAGCAAAGTGCGCTCTATCGCAACATGAAAGCCAACGGAGCAAGCGACGAAGACATTGACCGAGCACTCCACACCAAAGTGCCGATGACCGTGTTTACCTACCACGGCGATATCGATACGGTGATGACTCCCCTCGACTCCATCCTCTACCATAAGGCTTTCCTGCAGGCCGGATTTATGTCTATGGACCCGGTCAACGGATATGTGAAAGCCTATGTGGGCGGCATCGACTACACCAATTTCCAGTATGACATGTGTTCGCAGGGTCACCGACAGGTAGGCTCCACCATCAAGCCTTACCTCTACGCTATGGCGATGGAAAATGGCATGACTCCCTGCGACATGGTGCAAAACATACAGCGCACCTACGGCAACTGGAGTCCACGCAACGGCAGTAGAGCACGCTACGGCGAACTGGTGCCGCTCAAATGGGGACTAGCGCAGTCGAACAACTGGATATCGGCCTATCTGATTGACAAATTCGGGCCAAGTGCCTTTGTGCAGATGCTTAAGAACTTTGGCATCAAACACGAGATCAGCAACCCGAATATGACGCTGTGTCTCGGCACATGCGAGATATCAGTTAAAGAGATGGTAAGTGCCTACACCAGTTTCGCTAACAGTGGGATGAGGGTGCTGCCTCTCATGGTGACACGCATCGAAGACAGTAACGGCAAGGTGATAGAACGATTCCGCACCAACACCGACGAAGTGATAAGCAGCGAGAGTGCCTATCGAATGCTCGACATGATGAAGGCCGTGATTGACCAAGGTACAGGTCGCCGTCTGCGCAGCAAATACGGATTCACCGCCCAGATAGCTGGTAAAACGGGTACGACGCAGCGCAACTCCGACGGTTGGTTTATGGGAGTGGTGCCGAGACTGGTCAGCGGCTGCTGGGTAGGAGGAGAGAATCCTAACATCCACTTCAACAGCATGGCTTACGGACAGGGTGCCGCAATGGCACTACCGGTGTGGGCACTATATATGAAGCGGGTATATGCCGACCCGACACTAGGATACTCGCAGAGCGAGACATTCAGCATTCCTCAGGACTTTGATATGTGTGGCTACGGCT
The DNA here is from genome assembly GCA_017616915.1 of Bacteroidaceae bacterium. Lineage (GTDB taxonomy): Bacteria > Bacteroidota > Bacteroidia > Bacteroidales > Bacteroidaceae > UBA6382. The sequence continues at coordinate 20,978 of JAFZXF010000013.1, read as the reverse complement.
TATTCTACGACGCCGATTCACTCTATAACGGAGGCAACACATACAAATACGATACCGACGAAGAAATCTTTGAAATAGAAGACTGGTAAGAGGTAGAGCATTGAACATTGAACATTGAGCATTGAGCATTGACCGGCATCGCCGGAACAAGATTATAAGTCCATATAATTATGAAATTTATCGCAATAATTCCTGCACGCTTCGCATCGACACGCTTTCCCGGCAAACCTCTGGCTATGCTTGGAGGCAAGCCTATCATACAGCGAGTATATGAGCGAGTAAGCGGACTGCTAGATGCTACTTGCGTGGCTACTGATGACGAACGAATATTCAAAGCTGTTGAACAGTTTGGCGGACAAGCCGTGATGACTCGCAATGACCACAAAAGCGGCACCGATCGCTGCTGGGAGGCTGTGAGTAAACTTGGTGCCGACAAATATGATGTAGTCGTCAACGTGCAGGGCGATGAGCCTTTTGTTCATCCGCAACAAATAGAGCAACTGAAAGCCTGTTTTGATAATCCCGACACACACATCGCCACACTGGTGAAGCCTTTTGATAAGGACGCTCCCCTGGCTGCACTGGAGAATCCGAACTCACCCAAGGTAGTCATCGGCAACGACATGCGGGCCCTCTATTTCAGTCGCTCCGTGATACCTTACCTGCGAAACACGGATAAGGAGCAGTGGTTGAGCAGTCATACATTCTATAAACATCTCGGACTCTATGCCTATCGCACTGAAGTGCTCCGCCAGATTACACAAATGCCACCTTCTCAACTGGAACTGGCCGAATCGCTGGAACAACTGAGATGGCTGCAAAACGGACTGCGCATACAGGTGGCAATAACCGACCACGAAACCATCGGCATCGATACTCCGCAAGACCTGCAACGAGCCGAAGAATTCCTCAAGGCCAACCCCGACTAACCCTATTAGACCTAGAACCCTCAACTTTAAAAGACCATACAAGATTCTAAAACAATCCATAATATGAGAAAAACAATTATCCTTAGCGCACTCTTTTTCCTCGGCACAGCACTGCCGACAGAAATCTCAGCACAAAAAATCAGTATAGGTACATACACCTTCAAGGACGGCTCCATATACAACGGACAGTTGGTTGCCGGACGCCCCAATGGCAAAGGCAAAACCACATGGCCCAGTGGCGACACCTATGAGGGCGGTTACCTCAAGGGCAAACGCTACGGACAAGGCACATATACCTTTAGCGATGGCGAAAAATATGTAGGCGAATGGGTAGAAGACCATCAGCACGGACAGGGCACCTACTACTTCAACAACAACAACCGCTACGAGGGACTATGGTATAAGGACTACCAGCGCGGACAGGGCACGATGTACTACTACAACGGTGACACCTATCAAGGCACATGGATGCAAGACAAGCGTGAAGGCGACGGCACATATATCTATGCCAAAGGCGCTTATTACAAAGGGCAATGGAAAGATGACAAGAAATACGGCATAGGTACCTTCGTATGGCCAGACAGTTCTAAATATGTAGGTTCGTGGGCCGACAATATGCGCAACGGCTACGGCACATTTACCTACTCCGACGGTGACTGCTACAGCGGCGAATGGAAGGATGACAATATGAACGGCAAAGGTGTTTACCGTTTCAGAAACGGCGATGAATATGACGGCCAATATCATGACGGCAAACGTACCGGTGTAGGTATTTATAAGTTTGCCAACGGCAACAAATACAATGGCACTTTTGTAAACGGCGAGAAGAGCGGTACCGGCACCTTCACTTGGAAGGAAGACGGCTCTATCTATGTAGGTTCATGGGCCAACGACCGCCGCAACGGCAAAGGCAAGTTCACCTATGGTAACGGCGATGTCTATGACGGCATGTGGAAAGATGACGAGATGAACGGTGAAGGCATCCTTCGCAAAAAGGATGGCGAGAAATTCAAGGGCAGATTCAAGAACGGAGTCAAGAACGGTCCCTGCATAGAAGAAGACAAAGCCGGCATACGCTTTGAAGGAGCTTACCGCAACGGAGTGCGCGATGGAGCCTACGTAGAAAAAGACCGCACCGGCAAGGTGATATCCCAAGGCAAATATGTAAACGGAAAAAAAGTTACTGAGTAATGAAGATTATCGACAACGACCCCTGGCTCAAGCCCTATCAACAGGCTATTGAGGGCCGCCACCAGCACGCCGTTGACAAAGAGCGTGAACTGACCGGCCAGAACACAAAGTCGCGGCGAAAGTTCTCACTGAAAGACTTCGCCTCTGGCCACCTGTATTTCGGACTACATCGTTGCAGCAACGGCAAATGGGTATTTCGCGAATGGGCACCCAATGCTACCGCCATCTATCTCATTGGAGACTTCAACGGCTGGCAGAAGAGGGACGACTACAAGCTACAGCCCATAGGCAACGGTGTTTGGGAAATCTATCTCGCAGCTAAGAGTATGAGCCACGGCCAGCTATATAAAATGCTGGTATGCTGGAACGGCGGGCAGGGGGAGCGTATCCCGGCATGGGCCACAAGAGTGGTACAAGATGATGCTACCAAGATATTCAGTGCTCAGGTTTGGGCTCCCGAAAAACCTTACACCTTTAAGCAGCACTCTTTCAAGCGACAGGCAGGACCGCTACTCATCTATGAGTGCCACATTGGTATGGCACAAGATGCCGAGAAGGTGGGTACCTATGACGAATTTCGTATCAATATCCTGCCACGCATCAAGAAAGCTGGTTACAACTGTATACAAATCATGGCCATACAGGAGCATCCCTACTATGGTAGTTTTGGCTACCATGTGTCAAGCTTCTTTGCGCCTTCTAGCCGCTTTGGCACTCCTGAGCAACTGAAACAGCTTATCGACGAGGCTCACTCCATGGGCATCACGGTGATTATGGACCTCGTACACAGTCACGCTGTGAAAAACGAAGTGGAAGGTCTAGGCAACCTAGCTGGAGATCCTAACCAGTATTTCTATCCCGGCGACCGTCACACTCATAATCAGTGGGACAGCCTCTGCTTCGACTACGGAAAGAATGAGGTACTTCACTTCCTGCTCAGCAACTGCCGCTACTGGCTTGAGGAGTTCTGTTTCGACGGGTTCCGCTTCGACGGCGTCACATCGATGCTCTACTACAGCCACGGACTGGGCGAAGATTTCCTTAGTTATGATGCCTATTTCAACGGCCATCAGGATGATAACGCCATCTGCTACCTAACCCTTGCCAACAGACTCATACATCAGGTAAATCCCAATGCTATCACCATAGCTGAGGAGGTATCGGGGATGCCGGGACTAGCAGCCCGCTTTGAGGACGGTGGTTACGGCTTTGACTACCGCATGGCAATGAATATTCCCGATTTCTGGATTAAGACAATCAAGGAACAGCGTGACGAAGATTGGAAACCAAGTGCCATACTATATGAGGTAACCAACCGACGCAAAGATGAACACACCGTTTCTTACCTCGAAAGCCACGATCAGGCGTTAGTGGGCGATAAGACCGTTATCTTCCGCCTTGTGGATGCTGACATGTATTGGCATTTCAAGAAGGGCGATGAGAACGATATTGCAAACCGAGGCTTAGCCCTCCACAAGATGTTACGACTCATCACCTGCTCCACCATAAATGGTGCATACCTCAACTTCATGGGCAATGAGTTCGGACATCCCGAGTGGATTGACTTCCCACGAGAGGGTAACGGATGGAGCCACAAGTATGCACGCCGCCAATGGAATCTCGTTGACAATCCTGACCTGCTCTACCACTACTTAGGAGACTTCGACCGCGACATGCTTTCAGTTATTAAGGCCAACACCCATCTGCTACAGACCAAGGTGCGCGAGGTGTGGCACAACGATGGCGATCAAGTGCTTGCCTTCAGTCGCGGCAAATACCTGTTTGTCTTCAACTTCAGTCCTAACCGCAGCTATGAAGGCTACGGCTTCATGATGCCTGAAGGCAAATACCGTGTGGTGCTCAACACCGACTCAACTCTCTATGGTGGTTTCGGACTCTCCGACGACAGCGTGCAGCATCTTACCAATTTCGATCCCCTCTTGGCAAGGCAACACAAAGGATGGCTTAAGCTATATTTGCCTGCACGTTCAGCACAGGTACTTAAACAGATAGATTAATGTTTAAAACTGGACTAAGATCTAGACTGTTGGGAATTATTTCCCATCAATGTTCAATCGAGAAAATCCTATGTTGGGCATTGTTCCTGGTCTTCATGGTAGGCTACTGGAATTATCAGCACTTATTCATCCTTGCCACCTATAGCGGCATTGGTATCACACGGCTTACAATCATCTGTCTGCTCGTAGTGCTTACATTGCTACCCTACTCTCTCAGCCACCGCATTCGCATGTCTTCGCAGTGGTATGCACTCGCATTTTGTCCGAGCCTCATAATCCTTGCCCTTGTGGCAAACGAGCAGCCCGATACCACCAGCATAGTTGGCGGGGCGATTCTCATACTGGTTTTCATACTGCTATCCATCCGCCCTCCACTGCTGAACTGCCCACCTATCATATCTAACCTGTGCATCATTATCATTGCCACTATTGCCACGTTATTGCTTAGCAACACCAACGAGCTTACTCATAATCGTTATAAAATTGAGAATATGCTCGCCAACCACCAATATGAAGATGCACTGCTTGTGGGAGCAAAATCACTCAACACTGACAGCGCCGTTTTTAATCTACGCGCTCAGGCAATGATTCACACCCATCAGATAGGCGACAAGCTCTTTGTATATCCAATTCCGGCATCAGGCACTCGCATACAGTTCCCTGACAATGACCTCGATGCAGTTCATGATATTTTACTATGTAATCTCCTGCTCAGCAAGCAACTAAGCAAGTTTGCCAACCAGCTGCCGCAGTACTATGACCTGCAAGCACCCTCTCTGCCACGTCACTACAAAGAAGCACTAGTGCTCTACCTCTCCACCACTGCCAATCCCGCCATAAAATACAGTGATGTGATAACTGATGCAAACTACCACGACTTCATGGTCGAAAAGCAGAAATACTCTAATGCCACAGAAGCCGCTAATAAATGCCGTCAACTATATGGTGACACTTATTTCTGGTATTACCACTACTTCAACAGTGAGGATTCACAGTTTAAATGATTAGCAAACAAAAGACAAAGACTATCCACTCTCTGGCGCACAAGAAATTCCGCGACCAAACTTCGCTATTCATTGGCGAGGGACCTAAGGTAGTAGAGGAACTTCTGCACACCTTTCAGTGCACTTACATCGCCGCTACTGCTGAATGGTTAACGTCTAATCGCGTATTGCTATCACCCGATGTAGAGACCGAGGTCGTCACTCCCGACGAACTCACCAAGGCTAGTCTGCAACAGACCCCACAACAAGTCATCGCCATCTTCCGCAAGAAAATTTTTCAGTTACACGAACCAATCATAGATAATCCTCAATGTTCAATAGTTCTCGCTCTCGATACCATCCAAGATCCTGGCAATCTCGGCACCATACTCCGCATTGCCTCGTGGTTTGGCATCTTAGCCATCGTCTGTTCACCCGACACCGCCGACATCTACTCTCCCAAAGTGGTGCAGGCTACTATGGGGGCTATAGGCAAGACACCCGTTATCTACACTCCGCTGCCGCAATTTCTTGACTCGGTTCCAGAGGGTGTCACTGTATACGGTACACTCCTCGATTCCAACAGTGAGAATATCTACGAAGCTCCGCTTACAACTGGTGGCATCATCGTGATGGGCAACGAGGGCAATGGCATCAGTCCTGAAGTGCGAGCACACCTCCATCGCTCCCTATACATACCTCATTTCCCCACCAACACTACACCAGCGATTGAGAGTCTCAACGTCGGCATCGCCACCGCCATCACATGCGCTGAGTTCCGCCGTCGCTCCAATAAACCGAATAAATAACTATTATACTATGCCCAGCCTCCAATTCCTGATTCTCGCCGCAGCCCTATTGCTGCTAATTATATACGTACTGCTATGGTGGCATGCTCACACCTCCATTAAGGTACCACGCCAATTAGTGCCACCCACCAAAGAAGAGCTTAGTAATGCCACCTTGCCATCGATATCCATCGTAATCATCACTCACGACTCCGACCACATGCTCCAAATAGCTATCGACAAAGTAGTTCGTCAGCAGTACCCCGATTTCGAAATAGTTGTGGTTGACAATGCTTCCACCGATGAGACTGCTGACGTTATTAAGCGTGCCGCCGCTCAGCATCCCAACCTCCTGCGTAGCACTCGTCTGCCACGCAATACCCATGGACTCCTCCATATGTCTATGGCCGTAACGCTCGGCATCAGAGCATCACGAAAAGATTGGATAGTACTCCTCCGACCCAATTCCACACCTAAAACCGACCTTTGGCTGCTCAGCATTGCTGAAGCCATTGCTAAGGGCAATCGCCTCTGCATTGGCTACAACCACTACTACGGTTATTATTCTGCCTCATGGGAACGCAAAGCCGCCCGTTGGTATCGACACAGGCAACTACTTAACTACAACGCAATTAATAGTGGCAAGCGAACACCCATTGGAGCTGAGCCCTCCAACTTCACATTCAACAAAGCCGATTTCCTTGCCAACAGAGGATATGGCAAATGGCTCCACATTGCCAACTACCATGAGCAACTTTATGCCGCCAGCAATGCCATACCGCGCCAGACGACCTTCCTTACCATGCCCGATGCACAAGTCGAGACGGTGCTACCACCTATCCGCGAACTATGGAACACCGAGAGACAACAAACACTTAAAGCTGCTAGACAATTGCCGCGCTCTGTCAAACTTAGACGCGGCTATAAGACCCGTCTCGCAGGCCTTTTCCTACTCTCAGTGCTCACACTCGCAGCAGGAGTGCTCATCGAGCAATTCCCTGCATTATGCGCCAAACTGGGCCTAGGCTTTCTGCATAACTTAAATCCCAACTCCGGCATCACCCCAAATCAATGGTCAGTGGTCAATGGTCAATGGTCTATTATCGCAGTCATCCTCTTCTTCGCCATTGCCGTTATCCATTTCACATGTAGTGCTCATGCCCGCCGTCAAGACAATAAACGTCTCCATGTGCCACTCGTCACCAACCCCACTGAACTTATCAAAGCTTCCACGGAATATTAACCCAATGCTCTCTTTTACACATAGATATCTAATAAGACTCGTCATCGCTATATTGATTCTCTCCTCCTGTTCGTCGGAGAAATTCCTTGGAGAGAACGACCAGCTGCTTACCTCCGTCAAGCTCAGCAGTGACAGCCGTGATGTTGATGCATCTGCCTACAACCTCTATGTGCGCCAGCAACCCAACTCTAAATGGTTCAACCTCCTCAAAGTGCCACTCGGCCTTTATTGTGTCTCCGGCACTGACACCACTAAAGCCTCTAACCGCTTTTGGCAGCGCATCGGTGAACCGCCTGTCATCTACAGTCCGCAGCAGACTGTCAACTCGCAAAATGCAATAGCCCTCGCACTCAAAGATAAGGGCTATCTCGGTGCTACAGTCAGCACCACGGTCAGTCCCAAGGCCAATCCTCGCAAGGTCAAAGTGCACTACACCATTCATCCTGGTACGCCCTATAAGGTCAGTTCTATTACCTACTCCGCCGACCATCCTGCCATCGACAGCCTCATTCTCCTCAGTATCTCCGAGTCGCATCTCAAGCCCGGCATGCTCTGCGATGCATCGCTGCTCGATAAGGAGCGCACCCGCATCACCAATATGCTTCACAACCACGGCTACTATCATGCACTCAAGGCTTCTATCCGCTACGAAATCGACACCCTTGCCGGCCCTTACAACGTAGCCATTCACCTATATCATCAAACTGATAATGGTCAATCTTCAATAATCAATCCCCAAACTACCATCTATCATCTCCGAAACATCAACACCGTCAGTACCGACAGTATTCCACTACCCTTCCGCCCATCGCTACTTCAGAGCAAGACCCATCTCCATTCAGGCAATCTTTACCGCGAAACCGATGTGGCTCGCACCTATATGTCACTCTCCTCGCTAGAAGCCATCAACTACGTCTCCATTCAAACTCAGGAAACAGACTCCGCACTGCTCGACTGCATCATCAACATCCTGCCGCGCAAGACAAACACACTTGGTATAGAACTTGAAGGCACCAATACCGCAGGCAACCTCGGTATGGCCGCCAACCTCGCCTATACAAATCGCAACCTCTTTCGTGGCGCTGAAGTATGGACCACCCGCCTCAAAACAGCATACGAAGCCATTACCGGACTCGAGGGCTACACCAACCAAAACTATATCGAGGTGGCATTAGAGACTAAGCTCACCTTCCCTCGCCTAATCATACCATTCCACCATACCAATGGAAAACGGAAAATGAGTAACGGGCAATGGGTAACAGTCAGTGCACAATCCGCATCCACCTCCCTCTCGCTCCAATTCGACACTCAAGAGCGCCCCGAGTTCCACCGCCGCGTGCTTACAGCCCTGTGGAACTACCAATGGGTCAGCGGAGCAGGTACCGTACGTAACCGCCTTGACATTCCCAGCCTCAACTACGTCTATATGCCGTGGATATCCCAGACTTTCCGCCAAGAATACCTCGAATCGACGAGTTACCGCTCAGCTCTGATACGCTACGCTTACGAGAACCTGCTCATACTCAACTCCACCTATAGCCACACTTGGGCTCCGCCCAAATCCAATCGCAGCGGTGTCAGCACCCGCCTTCAGTGGTCGATAGAGTCGGCTGGCAATCTCCTATACGCACTTGCACGCCCCATGTCGTTTCATAAGGATAAGGACAACCAATACACCCTATTCGATGTGGCATTCGCACAGTACCTCAAGTTCGACATCGACTACGCACGCTCACTGCCCCTCAACTCACGCAACTCCATTGCCCTGCATGGAGCTTTCGGCATAGCACAGCCATACGGCAACAGCACCATAGTGCCCTTTGAGAAGCGCTACTTTGGCGGCGGTGCCAACGGAGTGCGCGGTTGGTCGGTACGCGAACTCGGTCCAGGCAACTATATTGGCGAAGACGGCAAAGTCGATTTCATCAACCAAACCGGTAACCTCAAGTTGCTCGCTAGTGTGGAGTTGCGCACCCAACTCTTCTGGAAACTAAACGGTGCTCTTTATGTTGATGCTGGCAACATATGGACCACTCGCTGCTACGATGCCACCGGTAGCGGCGGGCAGTTCCATTGGGACAAATTCTGGCATCAGATAGCCGCCTCTTACGGATGGGGGCTCCGCTTCAACCTCGACTATTTCATCCTTCGCTTCGACATGGCCATGAAAGCCGTCAATCCAGCCTACCCTACTAGCAGTCATGGCTATTTGCCCCTACTTCATCCCAAGTTTTCCCGCGATTTCACATTCCACTTTGCCGTAGGTCTGCCATTCTAATAATCTTCAATGCTCAAACAGGATTTAAATAATGCCCGATGCTCAATGTTTAGTAGGATGGAACTCCTACTAGGTGACGACGCGATTAACCGCATCGCTGAAAAGCGCGTGATTATCTTTGGTGTGGGCGGCGTGGGCTCTTGGTGTGCTGAGAGCCTGGTGCGCAGCGGCATCAGGAAGTTGACAATTGTCGACTCCGACCGTGTGTGCATCACCAATATCAACCGTCAGTTGATGGCGACGACGACGACCGTGGGACAGGTAAAGGTGGATGCCCTCAAGGAGCGTCTACTGAGCATCAATCCCTCGGCAGAGATCACCGCCCTGCAACAGATCTTCACGGCAGAGACCGCTAAGAGTTTCGAACTGGACACCTATGACTATATCATCGATGCCATCGACTCGCTGAAAGACAAAGCGCAACTCATCCTGATGGGCACAAAGACCAATGCTAAGTTCTTCTCCTCGATGGGGGCAGCCCTCAAACTCGACCCCACACGTATTAAAATTACTGAGTTTTGGAAAATAAAGGGCGACCCTCTAGCACGTGCCCTCCGCAAGCGTTTCAAACGCGACAGCCAGTACCCCATACACAAGTTCCAATGCGTCTATTCTGACGAGTTATTAGAGAACAAGAAAACCATTAACCCTGATGATAGGGGTAACGGCACAATAGTTCATATTACCGCTATCTTCGGTTTCATGCTCGCCGGATTAGTAATACAGGATACCGTTAGCAACTAGGGGCAAAAAATATGCCATATCTTCCAAACTGTATTACAAATAACCCCGATATTATGAGCGTTGGGACTATCCCATCATTCCTATTTATTTCTTAAATAGTTTATAACCGATAAAACCGAGGGCGGCAACACCGAGGATTGACAGGATGATGGTGCCGACGGGAACTCCTTTACTGCGAGCGGAGGGGTCGAAATCGCCAAAGGAGTTATCGGAAGAGGTCACGACACCAGGGTTGTTGTAGCCCTCGGGATGAGCAGAGCCATGGGTGAGAATCTCCTTGGCTCGCTGGATGAGTTGCTCCTTGTTGGGATTCTCCTGATAGCCAACGGTCATACGACCAGCACCACGACAGGCGATGCAGCAACCGGAGCCGCCGCAGACACGGCACAGATCATCGTCGAGCGACACATTCATATAGCCACCACACTGGCTACAGTTGCCAGTGCCGTTGCACGCGGTGCAGGTCTGATAGACGGGTACCTGCTCCATGGCTTGCTTCATGAGCTCCTCATAGGCAAAAAACTCTTCGGGGGTGAGATTATAGGCCTCCATCAGGTTGTTGGCGCTATTGGCATAGTTCTCACGATCACGATCCTCACGCATCTGCTCGGAAGCAGAGAGGGGCACACGACCACTACCATTGCAAGCGGAGCAGAAAATGTCGCTACGACCGAAGGCGTGACCTAAGCCACCGCAGACGGGGCATTTCTTGTCGGCTAGAATGCCGATGGGAAGGCTCAGGATGAGCAGGAAAAAAGCAAATCTTTTCATGTTTAGATTTAATTAAATATTCCACATTTAAAAGGTACAGGGGACATGTACCCATCGCACAGATGCTAAAGAGTGCAAGTCCCCTGTTCCAAAATTTAGACGATGCCCTGTGCCATCATGGCCTTGGCAACCTTCATGAAGCCGGCGACATTTGCGCCCTTCACGTAGTTAACATAACCATCGGGCTCGGTGCCATACTTGAGGCAGTTGGCATGTATATCTTCCATGATGATGTGAAGACGACGGTCAACCTCCTCGGCAGTCCAAGAAAGACGCTCAGAGTTTTGGCTCATCTCAAGACCGCTAACGCTCACGCCGCCTGCATTGGCTGCCTTGCCAGGAGCATAGAGAATCTTGGCACGTTGGAACACGCGGATAGCTCCTGGGGTGGAAGGCATATTGGCGCCTTCGCTGACGGCAATGACTCCGTTGTTAACAAGTGTCGCAGCGGCTTCCTCGCTAATCTCGTTCTGGGTGGCAGAAGGAAGAGCGATATCCGCCTTCTCGTTCCAGGGCTTCTGACCTGCAACATATTTTGCGGTGGGATAATGGTCAATATACTCACGGATGCGGCCACGATAGATATTCTTAAGCTCCATGATATAGTCGAGTTTAGCGCGATCAATGCCGTCAGGATCGTAGATATAGCCGTCGGAGTCACTCATGGTGAGCACCTTGCCACCGAGCTGCAGCACCTTCTCAGCGGTGTACTGGGCCACATTGCCGGCACCGGAGATGAGGACTGTCTTGCCCTCTATGCTGTCACCACGGGTTTTGAGCATCTCCTGGAGGAAATAAACATTACCATAGCCAGTAGCCTCGGGACGAATGAGGGAACCGCCAAATTCGCGACCCTTGCCAGTGAGGACACCGCTGAACTCGTGGGTGAGCTTCTTATACATACCAAACATAAAGCCAACTTCACGACCACCTACGCCGATATCACCGGCAGGAACATCAACATCGGGACCGATATTGCGGGTGAGCTCAAGCATGAAGGCCTGACAGAAACGCATCACCTCGGCATTGCTCTTGCCGCGGGGCGAGAAGTCGCTACCACCCTTGGCACCGCCCATGGGCAGAGTGGTAAGGGAATTCTTGAAGGTTTGCTCAAAGGCGAGAAACTTAAGTATGCCGAGGTTAACGGAAGCGTGGAAACGGATACCGCCCTTGTAGGGACCAATGGCATTATTGTGCTGCACACGATAACCCATATTAGTCTGGATATTGCCCTTGTCATCCTGCCAGCTTACGCGGAAGGTATATATGCGATCGGGGATACATAGGCGCTCAATGAGGTTGGCACGCTCAAACTCAGGGTGCTTGTTGTATTCTTCTTCAATGGTTCCCAATACTTCTTCCACGGCCTGATGGTATTCGGGCTCTCCGGGGAAACGACGCTTCAAATCTTCTAATACTTTCTGTGCATTCATAATAATACTGTTTTAGAAATAGTTTGTAATTACTTTCTGGTTGCAAAAATACAACGAATTTAGAAAAAATGCCAAAAGAAATACCAATAAATTTTTGACAATTTAACAATTTAAACATCCAAAAGCGACATAAAGAAACTTTTGTGCCGCTTTTTTAATACGAACATTACAAAATCAGGCAAGTCGCCACACACCTGGTACTCCCCAGGCACTCAACCAATAAAGGAGGGACAACCGGAGGCGGTCGAGAAAGGTGCGATATTCGGGCCTTATACTATTATATATAAGGTAAGCGGCATCACGATTGCCCTCATGACGTATATGGCCGGCATAGAGAGCTTTGCGAGAGTTTAAGGCTCTATTAATTGAAAATTGAGAATCGAGGATTGAAAGTTGCTTGATATCATCCTCTAGGGCTTGGTGGGTGGAGAGAATCTTATCGACTCGGTCAGCAAAGCGAGTGCCGGTAATGCTATCGGGGTGGACATGGATGCGATGGTAAGGCTTGGTAAGCCACGCCATAGAGGGCCGAGCCAAGAGGATGCGGAAAGCCCACTCAAAGTCAATCCAGTAGAAGAGAGACTCGTTCCAGCGGCCAAGAGCCTGGGCAAAACTACGACGGAGAAAGAGTGACACCGTGGCGAAATTGTTGGCCACAACATGGCAGCGGGGGTCGGCACTTCGGATGAAATGGCGAGGATGAGAACTGCCATCGGGATTGATATACACAACCTGAAGGCCTACAGCATCGACATCGGCAGAACGAGCCAGCGTCTCTGCATCACGCAGCATCTCGGGGCTCAGTTCATCATCGGAGTCAAAGAAATAAACATAATCTCCGGTAGCTGCATCAAGACCAGCATTGCGAGCTGCTGCAGCCCCAGGCTTGGCCTCAGTGAGGAGCCGGGCACCAATCTCATCAACAAAAGCCTGGAGCACAGTATGAGTGTCAGCATCGCTGTTGTTGTCAACGAAGATAATTTCCACTTCGCAGCCCTCGATGCGGCGCAGAGATGCGAAGAGGCGAGGAAGAAGCTCCTTACGATTATGAACGGGGATAATTAGACTTACCAAAATAAACGTATGATTGAAGATTATTGTTCTTCCATTTTTCTTAGAACCTCTATTTTACCGATGTCGATAAGCTGAAGGCCGGGCTGTACATAGCCACGAATGTTGAGTTCAGCACACTTACGAATATAGAAATCGATGATGCCGAACTTATCGGGCCAATCCGACATGGCGTTGGTGAGGCTTTTATTAACGACATGAATACCGGAGAAAGCGAGGCGGTGACACTCCTCGGGCCGCAGATCGGCATAAGGAGTGCGCACTTCACCTGTCTGTATATTCTGCCAACCCACAAGGCACATATCGGCATCGAAAAGTAGATAGCGAGTGGTCGAACGGTCACTAACAAGCAACAAAGCATCAACATCACCTGCCGCTGCATAGAGTTCGGCGAGATGGGCATTGCTAAGGATATCTACGTTGTGAACAAGCACCGGGGAATCGTCGGCGGCGAAGAGTAGCGCCGCGGCTTTCTTTAGTCCGCCACCGGTGTCAAGCAACTGAGCAGTCTCATCGGAACACTGAACATTAAGGGGCATGATGCCGGAATCTAGATCTAGGTCTAATTTGGGCAGTTGATTATTTAGGTAGTCAATAATCTGCCGGGAAAAGTGGTGGACATTGACAGTGAGACGGGTGAAGCCCTCGGCAGCGAGGCGCTCGATGACATGCTGCAGTAATGGCTTGCCACGGAGTTTCACCAACGCCTTGGGGCAGTCGTTGGTTAGCGGAGCCAATCGGGTGCCGAGCCCTGCAGCAAAAATCATTGCTTTCCTATTTATCTTTTTAGCGTCGTTTAGAGTCATTTAATGTCGTTTAGGGTTTTATGGGCAGTGGTGGAGGGTAATTTAACGACGGCCTGGCGATGGAGACCATCCACCATTACCGTAAGGGGCTGATCAAGCTGTACATGGCGCAAATGGGACGTTTCTTCCACGGCTGGCAGTTGGTTAAGGTATTTCTGATTGTATATACCTTCGCCCTTGAAAGCGTTAACCGTGAGATAGCTAACGCCAAGCGAGGTGAGGTTCTGGAAGAAATGGGTGCCCTGCGAGGGATCAACCTGATAGTTGGTGAGACCAGCCTCCACTACCATTTTGGCTGCAGAGATATTCGACCACTTGACTGGTATACCAAGCCAAGGGTCGCTACTGCCCCATCGACCGGGACCTATGTAGATACAGTGGCGCTGCTCATGAAGCAATCGACTGTTGAGTTCGTCAATTTCGGTAGCTATCTGGGGATTATCCTGCTGGATGTAGCCATCGGTTTTTACATAGATGACATCGCAGATATCATGGCTTACGTCGTGGCCGATAGCGTTGTCGGAGCGTAGCAGGCACTCGCTGTCAGGAATGGCGCCGAGATTGGTATCGATGCTCATGCGGTTGTCAACCATCGGCCGTATTTGCAGCAGGTAGAACTCTCCGCTGCGGTCTGCATGCAGATTTACGGCAAACTCTATTTCCACCGGACGGCGCATCTCCTCGGCACCATAGCGCAGCACTCGCTGCAACACCTCCGGAAGTGGGAACACACCGTTTTGCAACACCCCGCTGAAAGATATTATCTTGCGGTTACGTCCCTCATAGTATCCATCATAAATCTGCTGGTCTTCTGGCAGATAAGTAGAGCATATATACTGCAGGGTGCCATCCAGTTCTGCCTCACGGATAGAGAGATTCTTAAGATTGAAGCCATCGTCGGTGCGGAACTGCAGTGACGTTTGGTTCATGTCGAGAGAAAGGAAAGAGGTCTGGGTATCACGTAGCGCCGTCTGCAACTCGCTCATCTGCAACACATGATTAGGCCGAGCAGGACAGACTCGGAGCGACACCCCGCCATCCACGATATACTTACCCAGTCCGAAAGCAAGCGAAACGGTACCCTCCTCAGGCTTCTCGCCATCGATTGGATAATAGTTGATACTGCGAGCCACACCGCTTATTACGGGGTAGAATCGGTCACCGTGGCGTTCGCCCACCACCACCTGCAGTATGACGGCCATCTTCTCCTGATCAATAACATTAGATGTGGCAGTCATATAGTCCTTAGAGGCTTTGAAATAGACCGATGCATACACCGACTTGATGGCTGATGCCAGCATCTTCAGGCGTTCGTTGATGTTTGCCACCGAGGGTATCATATAGGTTGAATAAACACCTGCAAAAGGCTGGTAATGAGCATCTTCAAGCAGCGACGAAGAGCGCACGGCGATAGGGTCTTTGACCACCTCAAGGAATACCTTAAGATCGGTGAGCAACTTCTGGGGCAGCGGACAACTGACAAAGCGGTCGAGCAACTGCTGGTCAGTAAAATCATCAGAAAGAGCCGTCTGGTAGAGATTGTTGCTATCCATGAAATCATCGAACACATCGGTACACAGCACCACCGTCTTGGGTATCATTATGGGGGTGTCGGCATTGAGTTCAGTATGCTTCTGCATGATGTGGTCGAGGAAAGCCAGCCCCCTACCCTTACCGCCCAATGAGCCCTCGCCGATTCGAGCAAAGTTGCTATACTGGTCGAAGCGATCACGCTGGAACACAGCTACCACACCCCTGTTCTTCATCTGTCGGTATGCTACTATGGCATCGAAGATAAGCTTGCGGTGAGCGTCAATTTCCTGCACCGACTTGAGCGACATAGCCTTCACAAAGTCCGACAGTCCAAACAGCGCTCGGGAGCTAAGCCAGCGGCTCACATTGTTGCGGCGGATATGCCATAGGAAGGAGTCGCGCGGCACCGTCATAATATGGTTCTGGAGGTCACGCAGATTGCGCACTCTAAGCACCTCCTCGTGGGTATCGGGATTACGGAAGATAAAGTCGCCAAAGCCGAAATACATTCGCAACACATCACGCAGATCCTGCTCCATCTTCTTGGAGTTCTTGTCGATAAAGTGGTAACCCATACTCCATGCCTTTTCGCGGTTGTCGGTCTCGGAGCTCTCGATAATGAGCGGGATGTAGGGGTCGTTGGCTCTGATGGCCTGACAGAGTTTAAAGCCCGCCTCATTGTCCTTCTCGTCATCCTGGGGATTAGCCCCCTTGACAGGATGCAGGGGGAAGCGACAGTCGCTGATGATACCGAGGGCATTGTTAGCGAAACGGCTATAGATGCTCCACGCCTCCTCGTAGTTGCGAGCCAACACTATCTTGGGGCGGCCTCTCATACGCAGTTTCTCCAGCGAGGTATTGAGGGCCTCAGTAGCAAACTCCAGACTCTGATGCAACACAAACTTATATAGCGAAGGCAGTATGGATGAGTAGAACCGTATATTGTCCTCCACCAGCATAATCATCTGCACGCCGGCGCCGATGTCATGCTCCAGATTCATACGGTCCTCGATGAGCTTAATGATAGTGATGAGAATGTCGGTATTTCCCAGCCAGCAGAACACGTACTCGAAGATACTAAGGTCGATATTCTGCATTCGGGCAGTTATACCGTGGCTGAAGGGAGTGAGCACCACCATGGGTATGCGGTTGTATCGAGTCTTGATGTTGCTGGCCATATCGAAGACATCGTTGTCATCGCCTGCCGTTTTGGATGGCATACATATCACAAGGTCTATCTCACCCCTCTTAAGGTGCGCCTCGGCCTCCTTTTCGGTGCTTACCTGTATGAATCGTGGCGGGAAAGTAAGCCCCAGTCGTGAATACTCCTGAAAGATCTTCTCATCCACCCTGCCGTCGTCCTCCAACATAAAGGCGTCGTAGGGGTTAGCCACGATTAGCACGTTGCAGATGCGTCGCTGCATCAGTTCTATGAACTTTGTATTCTTGAGTTGCATAATTCTGAATTTAACTGCAAAAATATAAAAAAAAATGCAATTCGGGGGGATAAATTAAGATTTTTTGCTACTTTTGCAAGTTAAAAGCGCCACTGAGGCAAAATAATGCTCGTTGGGAATAAAAAACTGAGATTTGTCATTTGACAATTAAGTAAGGACAACAGAGAGATGAGACATGAATGAAACCACTAAGGATATAGACCGACTAACCGCTCCGCTATGGGGGAAAATAGGCGGACAGTTGACCGCTGAGACGATGGGGCAGCTCAACAGTGACGAGCTGACTCTGATCGCCTATTCCATCCTACGCCAAGAGTTGCTAGAAGGGGGCTTCGTTCAGTTGATACATAACGGCTACGGCCCTTTCATATTTTTGAATCCCTTTGCAAAGGCAATGCGTCTATGGGGGCTGAAGGACTTCTGCAACTGGCTTTATGATGCCCGCAAGGTTTATGAGCGTACTGCCGACCGACTTGGGCAACCCGTAGAGACCGACGAGGAGTTTATGGCGCTCTATGAGCAATATCCCGAATGGGACGATTTCGACGATAAGTTTGTTGAAATGGAACCGGACATCACACGCCGAGTTTGTGAAGCGTGGGACGATTCATTAACCATTGAGCATT
Organism: Bacteroidaceae bacterium; assembly: GCA_017616915.1. Taxonomy (GTDB): domain Bacteria; phylum Bacteroidota; class Bacteroidia; order Bacteroidales; family Bacteroidaceae; genus UBA6382. Next base: position 3,107 of record JAFZXF010000013.1, on the reverse strand, counting down.
GAGCGGTTACGGACAGTATTTAGATCTGAGTCTATATTGAATTGAAAACAATATGGCTAATAAAAAGAACGATATAAAGTCTAGTGTGATAATAAAAAATAGGAAGGCAGAGTTTGACTATTTCTTCCTCTCACGCTTCACTGCCGGCATAGTACTTACCGGTACGGAGATTAAGTCTATCCGCCAAAGCCGTGCATCGCTGGTAGATACCTACTGCTACGTTAGCGGACGAGAGGTATGGGTAAAAAATATGTATATCGCGGAATACTTCTACGGCTCATTCAACAACCACAATATCCGCCGTGACCGCAAACTACTGCTCAACCGCAGAGAGATAACACGAATAGAACAGCAGCTGAAGAACCCTGGGCTAACCGTTGTTCCGACGCAACTATATATCAACGAACAAGGACGCGCAAAACTGGAGATAGCTCTCGCACGTGGCAAGAAGATGTATGACAAACGAGCCACGATGAAAGACCGCGACGACCAGCGTGAGATGGAACGTGCAACCAAAAACCACCCTTATTGAACATTGAACAGCAGGTGATTCCATCCAGATACTAATAATGACTTTACAGCAGGCGATACAGCAGAGAATATTGGTGCTCGACGGTGCCATGGGCACTATGATTCAGAGCTACAACCTTGAGGAAGCCGACTTCCGCAAGGATGGGTTGGCACTGCCTCCTGTAGAGGAGTTGCTGATGAAGGGAAACAATGACTTGCTCTGCCTGACACGCCCCGACATTGTCAGAGATATACACCGCCGATATCTTGAAGCCGGTGCAGACATCATAACTGCTAACACATTCTCGGCCCAGCGCATCTCGATGGCCGACTATCGCTGTGAACACTTATGTGTCGATATCAACCATGCCGCAGTAAGTCTGGCTCGCAAGCTGGCCGACGAGTACACTAGTCGCAATCCGGACTGGCCACGCTTTGTGGTGGCTACCATAGGTCCAACCAACAAGACAGCATCTATGTCTCCCGACGTAAGCAATCCGGCTCTGCGAAATATCACGTTCGACCAACTGGCCGCAGCTTATGCTGAGCAGATACAGGCTCTGCTTGAAAGCGGGATTGATGGACTGCTTATAGAGACCATCTTCGACACTCTCAATGCCAAGGCGGCGATTTATGCCGCTCAGCAGACCATGAAACTCACCGGTATTAGCGTACCACTTATGCTCTCGCTTACCGTCAGCGATAAGGGTGGACGCACACTCAGCGGCCAGCGTATCGATGCTTTCCTTGCCTCGATAAGCCATGCCGACATATTTAGCGTAGGCCTCAATTGCTCGTTCGGTCCAAAAGAGATAAAACCATTTCTGGAAGAGCTTGCCGCCAAAGCACCATACTATATCTCCGTTCATCCCAACGCAGGATTGCCCAACGCACTAGGTCAATATGACATCACTCCGCTGCAGATGAAGGAGCAGATGCAGCAGTTTGTAGATGCAGGACTTGTGAACATCGTCGGTGGATGCTGCGGCACTACCGACGAGTATATCTCTCTATATCAGGATATTATCTATAGCCGCGCCGAATCATCAGCGGATAATCCCCGATATCCAAGGCCAATTCATCAACCCGTGGCTCCTTCGCAGTGGATGCAACTGTCGGGCTTAGAGCTACTGGAGGCGACTCCTGAGGTCAATTTTATCAATGTTGGAGAGCGGTGCAACGTGGCTGGCAGTCGCAAGTTTCTGCGCCTTATAAGTAACCACCAGTATGAAGAAGCTCTCTCCATAGCACGCAAACAAGTTGAAGACGGTGCCCTTGTGCTCGATATCAACATGGATGACGGTCTGCTCGATACCCGCGCAGAGATGACCACTTTCCTAAACCTTATCGCTGCCGACCCTGACATCAGTCGGGTACCGCTGATGATTGACTCGTCGCAATTCGACGTTATTGAACAGAGCCTAAAATGCATACAGGGCAAGTCGATTGTCAACTCCATATCACTTAAAGAGGGCGAACAAGTCTTCCTCCAACGGGCAAAGCGAATACGCCAACTCGGAGCTGCCGTCATAGTGATGGCCTTCGACGAAGACGGTCAGGCCACCACTTATGAACGCAAGATAAGCATCTGTCGCCGAGCATACGACCTACTTACGCAAAAGGCGGGCTACCATCCCACGGACATCATCTTCGACCCCAACATATTGTCTATAGCTACCGGTTTGCCGGAGCACGACCGCTATGCTCTCGACTATATTCGTGCAGCCCGCTGGATTCGCCAGAACCTGCTGGGCAGCCATGTCAGTGGCGGAGTCAGCAACCTCTCCTTTGCCTTCCGGGGCAATAATTATCTGCGCGAAGCGATGCACGCCGTGTTCCTATACCACGCCATCCAAGCCGGTATGGACATGGGCATCGTCAACCCCGCCACCTCGGTGCAGTGGGACGACCTTCCCGCCGAGCTACGCGCCCTGCTTGAAGACGTCATACTCTGCCGCACTCCCCATGCCGCCGAACGGCTTATAGAATATGCGCAGACCTCCCAAGCACCGCAGGCAGTATCGGCCACCGTCAAGGAGGAGAGAGATACTACCGTCCATGCATCGCGATCCATCCCAGAGCAACTGAAGTATGCACTCATCAAAGGCAATGCCGACACCCTGGAAGCCGATCTACAACAAGCCCTAAACCTTTACTCCAGTGCAGTTGACATCATTCAGGGGCCCCTTATGGAAGGCATGACCACGGTGGGGCAGAATTTTGCCAGCGGAAAGATGTTTCTACCTCAAGTAGTAAAGACAGCCCGTACCATGAAGCAGGCAGTCAACATACTGCAACCATATATAGAAAAGGAAAAACAAAGCGCCACAGCCACCGCCGGCACCATATTGCTTGCCACCGTGAAAGGTGATGTCCATGACATAGGCAAAAACATTGTGGCGGTAGTGATGGGGTGTAATAATTATAAGGTAATTGATCTTGGAGTAATGGTGCCAGCCCAGGACATCGTTGCAGCAGCCCAGCTCCACCATCCCGACATAATCGGGCTCAGCGGACTCATCACTCCCAGCCTCGACGAAATGTGCCATACTGCCGCCGCCCTTCGCGTTGCCGGCATCGACATACCCCTGATGATA
>JAFZXF010000012.1 GCA_017616915.1 Bacteroidaceae bacterium | reverse complement strand
TGCCCACACCCAAAATTGGGCGAAAGCGGATGCAAAAGTACAACCTTCTATCCATACAGCAAAATATTTCAACGACAAATTTTAGAAAATAATAAAAAAAATCACAGAAACGTCATTTTGTATAACCCCGCAATGCAAAATGACATCCCGAACTGACAGAAGAGAAAGAGCAATGATTGCACCACATAGAACCATTTTTATTTAAATTATATATAAGGTACGCGAGGTGTATGACAAAAAACAGAGGAAGAATATAACAAAAAACTACGCGTAGTTTTCTACGCGTAGTAATATGACGAAATCTTCTTCGCGAGAGATGTATAGAATTACTACTTTCCGATAATGCCGAGCTTTGATTTCTCCAGGAATTCCACAATGGCATCAATTTCGCTACCGCCTTCTACCTGAGACCGAACCTGCATGATACCGTCCTCCAACGAAGTCTTGCCGTTGAACACCAAGCGATAAGCATTGGCTATATTACGCTGAGCGTCTTCAGCAATACCTGCATTGCTTAGAATAGTCGAGTTTACGCCACCGTACTCAATGGGGTTGTGGGTAGCAATAATAAAGGGAGGCACATCTTGAGAGAAGCGACATCCGCTCTTAATCATAGCGCAACGCCCTACCCTGACCCCTGGATTGGCAATAACATTGGAGGTTAGGATGGCATCGTCATGAATCTCCACGCTACCGGCTATCTTGGTACCATATCCAATGACTGTGTTGTTGAAGATATGGGTGTCATGAGATATGTGCACTCCTTCCATGATGCAGTTACCGTTGCCGATAACTGTCTTATCTCCAGCAAAGGTGGCACGATTGACTACCACATTCTCACGGAAGATGTTGTGGTCACCGATAATCAGCTCTGTTGCGTCGCCGTTGTAGCGGAAGTCCTGAGGTTTGGCGCCGAGCACGGTGCCCTGGTGTACGGTATTGCCCGTGCCGAGGGTCGTCCCAGCCATAATGCTAACAAAGGGATAGATTACGCAATCCGAACCAATCACTGTATTGGCCTCGATGTAGGCAAAGGGATAAATGGTTACATTGTCGGCAATCTGAGCCGAAGAATCAACGTATGCTTGGGGAGATATGTTTTTCATTGGGAATTAAACTCTTATACTTTTAAACTCTTAGACTTCCTTTATTGTCCGCCGCCGAGGGCATAGTAGAGGTTGACAACAGCCTGCATCTTATTAAAGTCGTCACCCACCTTAGTAAGCTGGCTGGAGAGCAGGGCTTGCTGTGCTGTGATTACCTCGAGATAAGTGGCACCGTTGGTCATGAGTAGTTCCACCGCTTCCACATTGGCCTGAAGGGTTGCCGTACGTTCGGCCTCTATCTCTGAAAGGCGAGCATAGGTCTCATATTGCTTAAGGGCATTGCTGACCTCGCTACCTGCATTAAGTATTGACTGTTGCCAAGCAAGGTATGCTTTCTCCTGATCGGCTTTGGCCACCTTAAGACTTGCGACGAGCTGACCATGTTGGAAGATTGGCTGAACCAATGATGCTACGGCCTGAGCCAACATCTTACCGGGATTTACCACTCCGGCTCCTGACGAGTTGGTCCATGCAAGTGAGCCGCTGACAGTAATATTGGGATAGAACGCCGCACGGGCTCTATTCACATTATAGAAGCAGTTGGCCAGGGCCATCTCCTTGGCATGAACGTCGGGACGGTTGCGTAACAGCTGTATGCCCACTCCGGTGCTGAGGTTAGAGGGCAGGCATTGCTCGTCAAAAGTAGAACGGTTAATATGCTGCGGAGCCTGAGCCAGCAGCAGGCTAAGAGAGTTCTCCACTTCGCGAATCTGTCGCTCTATCTCGGGGATGGAGGCCTGCACTGAGAGGTAGTTGGCCTTAGCACTGAGCACCGAAGCCTCTGTATAGCCGTAGAGTTCCTTCATGTCCTGCATCTTAAGCCAGGTTTCGCGAGTGAGGCTCTCGGTCTGACGGGTTATCTCGAGCTGACGGTCAAGCATCAGCAGGGTGTAGTAGCAGTTGGCCACGTTGGAAATGATGCTCGTCTTGACGGCCCTCTGGTAATCACGGCTCTGGATGAGCACCGCCTGCTGAGCACGTTTGGCATTGGTGAGACTGCCGAAAAGATCGATAGTCCACGATGCCTGGATAGGTAACGAGTATGTCTGCACGGCCTTGTTGTGATCCCATGATGAAAGACTTCCGCTGGGCGCAAACACAAACGAGGGCACATAGGCCAGTTTGGCAACCGAGAGCATCGACTCTGCCTGCTTCACGGAGAGTGCCGCTGTCAACAGGTCGGAATTGTTGGCCAGAGCGGTATCTATGAGTGCTTGGAGCTGAGGGTCGGTAAACACTTCTCGCCAAGGAGTAGAACCAAGTGAGGTAGTGTCGCGACTTACCAGCGTGTCGAGGTCGCTGCGGGTATCGCGGTAGAGTCCGGTGGTGTTTACATCAGGACGCTTATACTTGTTGTAAATGCCGCAGCTTTGCAGTAGCAGCGCGGAACAGAGAACTATAAAAAGGTATTTTTTCATTTCTTTCTATACTTTCTTAGGATTAGTGTATTGCTTAAGCTCGGTGTCGCCGGAGCCGTCAACGAGGCCGATGAAATGCATCGGGCTCAGCTTCTCCTGCAACCAC
>JAFZXF010000011.1 GCA_017616915.1 Bacteroidaceae bacterium | reverse complement strand
TGGAGATTTTCTTGTCCTTAGCGTAGAGCGACGAACCGTTGAAGCGGTAGCGGTAATAAGTGGATGCGCTGACAATCTTATATAGGCGGCCTGCCTCGGGAAGGATGACGGGAGCGGATTTGTAAGCGGTGAGTTGAGCTTGCAGGGCAGCAAGGGCAGCTTGTCCCTCGGGAGAGCCCTCGGGAACCGTAACTGAGCGGAGGGCATCGAGGGCGGTGCGCAGGGCATCGGCTTCGGCGACGGAGGGATAGCCTACAGCACCTGGGAGGCTGTTGGCAAGGATGTCCTCGGCTTCGGCTATGGCAACCTCGGCAGGTGTCAGTTCAGCAGGCTCGAAGTAATGTGGCGCATAAGTGATGTCCTTGGCTTTGAGGATGGCGGCCTGCTCCTGAAGACGACTGTAGAAACCGAGGAAGTTCTTCTTCGACGTTGGTAGCCAAGCAATCTCGCTGACAGCGAGGAGGCGTGGATAATATTGATACTCGGCCTCGCGATTGGAGGTGCAGCTCTCCGTCCAGAGGTTGGCTTGTGTGCCGAGAACGTATTGTTCGCGACCGCTGACAGTGGAGCGTGGATCGAAGTTATAGACTTTATCAACGGTGTTGATGGTGTTGTAAGGGGCGTTGTATGGGCAGTCGATTTCCCACTGACTGCGTTCGACCTGTGGATAGTCGAAATATAGCGGAGAGGTGGGCACCATAATGCTATAGAGACCGCGGTCAGCTGCCTGCTTGGCATAATCGACACCGCGCCAAGACATCACGACGGGCTTGACGGTGTATGAGTTCTTCCAGTTGGCAAGGAGCTCGTCCCACACGACAACGGTCTTGCCATAGTTATCGCGTAGGAAACTGCCTAAGATTTCTACAAGCCAGGGCTGTATTCCATTGACGTTGCCGAGGCCCTCCTCTTGGATGAGTCGCTGGCAGTCGGCATTGCTCTGCCAAGCTGTGGTGGGACACTCATCGCCACCAAGGTGCATGAATTCGTAGGGGAAGACCTCAGCGAGATGACCGAGCACGCATTTAAGGAAATCGATGGTCTCAGGTCGGCCGACATTCAAGATGTCACGGCTGATGCCCCCCTCGGTCATCACTTCAATCTTCTTTGATGGATCGCAGCCCAGCTCAGGATAGGCGACGATGCAAGCCGTCATGTGTCCGGGCATATCTATCTCAGGGATAATCTGGATATTACGCTCGGCAGCGTAAGCCACCACTTCGCGCAGGTCGTCGAGAGTGTAGTAGCAACCACGACCATATTCGGTGTCGTCGAAGAACCTATCGCCTGATTGGTCGCAGATGGTAAGAGATTCCTTACGGATGGCACCGACGGTGGTGAGCTTGGGGTACTCGGGAATCTCAACGCGCCATCCCTGATCATCGGTCAAATGCCAGTGGAAACGATTGAGTTTGTACACGGAAGCCATATCAAGAAGCTTCTTCACTTCGGCCTTGTCGAAGAAGTGGCGACTGATATCGAGGTGGAAACCACGGTGGCTCATGGCGGGCTTGTCATTGATAGTAAGACAGGGGACAACCCATTCGGCATCAGGTGCGGAGTCTTGTCCGAAGATGGCGGCGGGCATGAGCTGACGCAAAGTCTGCAGGGCGTTGAAGAAGCCGCCGTAGTCCGAAGCCTTAATGAGTATGCCTTCCGTGGTGATAGAGAGCTTGTAGGCTTCCGAAACAAGTGACTCGTCAAGGGTTAGTGAAAGCTGTCCGGTTTCGACATCGGACGCGGAAACGGACAGGGCGATGCCTGCGGTGCGCTGCAGGTCGTCGGCAAGCCGCTGGGCGAGGGTAGTGAGAGAGGTGCCTTCGGGAGAGCCCTCAGGAACTGTAACAGAGGCGGAGGGAACGGCGATGGCGGTGAGCGCGTGCAGGTCTAGGAAGCCTTCGCCCATTGTCAGGGAATAAGGATAGGGCACAACTTTCACCTCAGCCCCCTTGACAACCATATCCTCGAGGGTGACAAAGGCCATGGGCGCATTGGCATCAGAGGAGTTGTAAAGCTTTATATCGTTGCGCAAGCCCATTCCTCCCCATGCGTTGAATGCCTGACTTGTGTTTGTGAAAGGTGTGATTGTGTAGTTGGAACCTGAAGCGTTTATCTTAAAGCGATCCAGTGAGGGCGGATTGGCTGCGGCACGGATTTCCGACCCTTGGGAGGTGTCGGTGGCGTAAAGCCTGAGTCCGAGCTTGTTGGTAAAGGTGTAACCTGCTGATGACGAGCCTTCGACCTTCCATAATTGTGCACTCTTACCCGATGGTAAGAGCGCCTTGCACACTGCGTCGTCGCCATTTGAGGAGATGATGAGAGTGGCTTGAGTGAACTTCAAATAGTACCAGTATTCTTGAGAATCACTGCTTAGTTTCGGAAAACCGGCAGCATAGGAGACGTAGAGACTGGCGACGATGAATAAAAGTAGAGTAGAAAAACGCTTCATGTAAGTGATGATAAATAAGAATGGCTCGAGCCCGTTCGCGAGAACCAGGCTGAGCCATTCTGTTCAAAAATGATTACTTAACAACAACTTTCACGCCGTTGACAATGTAAATGCCCGACGGCAAGTTGTTAACACTATTAAGGTTGCCCTTGCCGATAAGGCGGCCGTCGAGGGTGAAGATGTTGCCTGTCTTGGCCACTTTCTGAAGGGTTGTCGTGATGCCGTCCTCACCGCTTTCGTCGAAGATAAGCTCTACCTTGTAGTTGCGTGGGAAGGCTTCCTCGTCAGAGATATAAACGCGATTGGAATTTACTGCTGCGTTGCTGGCATCGGTGCGGACAAACGTTGTTGCACCCACGGTGTAAACGCCTTCACCAACGGAGGTGCGCGTGAAGACACCCTTTAGTGCTCCGTCGTCCGTTGGCTTGGCAACGAGATCTGAACCTAAGGTAAATTCCACGAGATCAGGCTCGGCCCCCTCGTCGAGATATTCTTCGGGAACGTATTCTCCGCTCTTTACATAGATGAACGGACGTCCGGCAGCGGCC
>JAFZXF010000010.1 GCA_017616915.1 Bacteroidaceae bacterium | reverse complement strand
GTTACCGCTTCGCTCAGAAGTTAACGCCCGCAAGCGGGCTCGAAGTTAACGAAGTTAACGACGATAGTCAGACTAATGTCGAACAGCCAACGGCTGTGATAACTTCGAGCGGCAAAGCCGCGATAACTACAATAACTTCTTGACTTCTAACTTGAAGCATTGAACATTGAAAAATGAACATTATTCTTATCACTCGCCCTGATTTCTTTAGCGCAGAAGCGGAAACGATAAACGCTCTGTTCCGCCGCGGACTGCCGCTGCTACATCTGCGCAAACCTCAAGCTACAAGCGAAGAGGTGGATGCCCTCATCTCGCAGATAGACAGGGAGTTTCGTGATAGGATTGTAAGGCATAATCATGACCTGCACTCATGCCACACCCTTGAGGAGGTAATGATAAAGAAACAGAAGTGCACCCAGTCGGACTTAGCTAAGGCTCAATGTTCCTACGTATTCCTAAGCCCAATATTCGACAGCATTTCCAAGCAAGGATACCACGCGGCTTTCACTAAGGAGCAGCTACTCAAAGCTCACCAAGACGGCATCATCGACGACAAGGTGATAGCGCTTGGCGGAATAACTCCCGACAACGCACGCAAAGCTATGGAAATGGGGTTTGGAGGGGTGGCCATTCTCGGCGATGTGTGGCAGAGTGATGACCCCGTGGAGCAATTAGGCCGATATCTCACCCAAGACTTTTAAGATATCAGCAACATCCCTCACATTCTGAATCACAACACGGCGCTTGCCGTTCTGCTCAGCAATCTTAGTGTCAAAGTGATTGGCGACATAAGTAAGCAGCCGCCCAAAGGTATCGCTCTGATAATAGGCGCTACCTGTAGCACTATTGCAACCGGGCAGATAAAGGGTCAGAGTGCCACCACGTGCCACCATGCGCTCCACACCGAGGGCTGCTGCCATAGTGCGCACCGAGGGCACCTTCAGCAAATCTTCCACCGGCTTGGGTAGAGGTCCGAAGCGGTCCTTGAGGCGATGAGCGAAACTGTCGCTTGAGACTTTGAGCCCATCGATTTCGCGATAGATCTGCAGGCGTTCACTGGCTCCCGGGATATAATCCTCAGGGAGATAGAGCGGCAGGTCGGTCTCAAAAACGGCTTCAGCCTGGCCCCACTGCCGCCCATCCTGAGACGGCATGGAGGTAAGTTCAGGCAACTGCTCCGAAGCTTTCAACTCCTCCATAGCTTCAGCAAGCACTTTCTGATAGGTCTCATAACCCAGATCGGCAATAAAACCGCTCTGCTCCGAACCAAGCAGATTGCCCGCACCGCGAATGTCAAGATCCTGCATGGCTATCTGCAAACCGCTGCCCAAGTCGCTCAAACTCTCAAGAGCTTCAAGTCGCCTACGGCTCTCAGGAGACAGCACAGAAAGCGGAGGAGCGAGGAGATAGCAGAAAGCCTTGCGATTGCTGCGCCCCACCCTACCACGCATCTGGTGAAGGTCGCTCAAACCGAATGTGTGAGCACCGTCGATAATAATGGTGTTAGCATTGGGGATGTCGATACCGTTTTCCACGATAGTGGTGGAGAGAAGCACATCGTAGTCACCGCGGATAAAATCGGTGATGATATTCTCAAGCTGCGAAGGCGGCATCTGTCCATGACCGATGGCAACACGAGCATCGGGCACATACTTGTTTATCAAGGCCTCAAGGCGAGGCAGCGAGGAGATGCGATTGCACACAAAGAACACCTGTCCACGACGAGCCAGCTCGAAGTTGATGGCATCAGTTATAACCTCATGACTGAAGGTATGAAGCTCGGTATGAATGGGATAGCGGTTGGCAGGAGGAGTGGTGAGCACACTCAGGTCGCGAGCTCCCATCAGCGAGAACTGCAGAGTGCGAGGAATAGGGGTAGCGGTAAGGGTGAGAGTATCAACATTGACCTTTAGCTGACGGAGCTTCTCCTTGGTGGCGACACCAAACTTCTGTTCCTCATCGATAATCAGCAGGCCCAGGTCCTTGAACTTCACACCGCTGCCCAGCAGCTTATGGGTGCCAATCACAATCTCAAGACGCCCATCGGAGAGTCGTTCGCAGATATCCTTTGTGCGACGTGCCGACTGAGCACGACTGAGATAGTCAACATTAACGGGAAAGTCGCGGAGCCGCTCACTAAAAGTGAGATAATGCTGATAAGCCAACAGAGTGGTGGGCACCAGCACAGCTACCTGCTTACCGTCGGCAGCAGCCTTGAGAGCAGCCCTTATGGCAAGTTCGGTCTTACCAAAGCCCACATCGCCACATACCAGGCGATCCATCGGGCGAGGGCTCTCCATATCATGCTTGATGTCGGCAGTAATCTTGAGTTGGTCGGGGGTATCCTCATAAATAAACGAGGCTTCCAGCTCATGCTGCATATAGGTGTCGGGACTAAAAGCGAAGCCCTGTCGACGACAACGCTCAGCATAAAGACGAATCAAGTCGCCGGCAATATCCTTTATCTTATTCTTGGTACGCTCCTTGAGCTGATTCCATGCCCCGCTGCCCAATCGGGAGAGCTGGGGCGGAGCGCCGTCCTTAGGCTTATATTTGCTGACCTTGCCGAGCGAATGTACCGATACATATACAATATCGCCATTGCGATAGAGTATCTTCATGCGCTCCTGCTCACTATGTCCGTCGTTGACCTGCACCAGTCCCACAAACTGCCCCACTCCATGATCAAGATGGGTAACATAATCGCCTGGCTCAAACTGCTTGAGTTCTCTAAGCGAATGCACCAGTTTGCCATTCAGGGCTTTGGCTGTCCGCAGCTGATAACGATGGAAACGGTCGAATATCTGATGGTCGGTAAAGAAACAAGCCTTAAGCCTGTCGTCGATAAAACCTGAGTGCAGAGTAATATCCACAGGTTGCAGCGGAATGGGCTCTACTTCGTGACGGTCGTGAAGAATGGCGCTCAGACGCTGATGCTGCTCAGGATTGTCGGCAAGGACATACAGCTTATAACCCTTATGGGCATAATCGGCAAACGTCTGGTCAATGATTTCAAAGTTCTTATGGAACAGAGGCTGCGGAAGGGTTTGGAAACTGAGAGTACGAGTACCGGAGTGCTTAGAACCTGGTGAGCCGACAACAAGAGAAGGGAACTGCCGGGCTTGAGCCGTGAAGTCGGCACCGGGGAGCAACAAGCGGCCTGCATCCAGCACCACAGCATTAGAGCCGCCATCCTTATCCGTCTCGCCACGCTCTATCTTGGCCTGCTGGCTAAAACCCTCATCATGGATACGCCCTATAGTCTGCTCCACATATTGGGGATTACGCTCCACCAACAGAGTGTTGCGAGGCATAAGACTCAAAAAGTTAACACGATTCTCATCGGTGGCAGCTACAAGGGGAACGATATTTACCTCCCTAAGCATATCCACAGAGAGCTGACTCTCCACATCAAAGGTGCGAATACTGTCAACCTCGTTGCCAAAGAAGTCGATACGATAAGGCAATTCGCAAGTATAAGAGAAAACATCTATTATACTACCGCGAATGGCAAATTCTCCCGGCTCATACACATAATCCACATGGCGGAAACCGAGATCAAAGAGCCGCTTCTCTATTCCAGCAAAATCAAAGGTCTCACCCACCCTGACAGGCATGGTGCGCTGCTGCATCTTTTCCCGAGTAACGACCTTCACCGCCAATGCCTCGGGATAGGTAACGATGAAGGATGTAAGAGAATCCTGATGCTCAGGGGATTTAGAGCTGGCGAGCCTACTTAATACATCGGTGCGGAGTATTTCGTTAGCAGGGTCAATCTGTGCATACTTTACTCCGCGACGATAAGGCGAAGGGAAAAACTGAACCGCATCTGCACCACAGAGGCTTACAAGGTCGCCATACAGATAACCCGCCTCATCAGCATCATTGAGAATAACAAGAAGATTACGCGGTTCTGGGATATTTGCGGGTAAACCGCTAAGCATGGCGCCAACAGCAGAGCCATGAAGACCCTCCACATGCAAGGTATCACCGGCTTGAAGTGTGGCCACACTACGCGCAACAGCTTTTACCTGCACATGGTTCTCAAAGAGTGCTCTCAATTCGTCTCTTTGCATGGCTCATATCAAAACGCCAAAAAGACCACCGAATGATATTTGGTGATCTATTAGGCAATGTATCATATACGTTGCAAGGTAAACCTCCACGTATGGAGATTTATTTTGCAGGTGCTGCAGGAGCTGCGGGAGTCTCTGCGGCAGGAGCTGCCGTAGTTGCCTCGGGCTGTGCCGTAGGATTGGGCAGAGCGGCAGGTGCGGTGGTCTGCACGGGAGCATTCTCCATTACAGAACCGGTACTTTTCTGTACGGGCACCAGATAAGCGGCAGCAATGCTAAGCACTACCATAGCGATGGCAAGTCCCCAGGTGGCTTTCTCCACGAAGTCGGTAGTCTTGCGCACACCGCCCATAGTATTAAGGTTAGAGAAACCGGCTGCCAAGCCGCCGCCCTTTGACTCCTGAATGAGTACGATAAGGCACATCAGCACGGCTGCAAGCACAATAAGTACAATTACTACACTATACATAATTTATATAAAATATTTTAGTTCGAAAACCGATGTTTGATTTTACTGTTTGTTCCGATTTAGCCGCACGAGCAACTTGAGATATCGGATTTGCTCTGCAAAGTAAGCACTTTTTTTTGGATTATTGGCACTAATTGTCTCAATAATTTTAAGGGCTTGCTCAAATTTTTGCTGTTTTATGTAAATTCCGGCCATTGTCTCGGTAAAATAGTCACTGCTCGTGACATATTCAGCACTATCTTCACCGCTTTCAACGTCCTCAACTAACTCATCTTCATCCTCTATATCGGGTTCAAAATCGGGCTCATCATCTATCTTCACACCCGCTTCAGCATCAGGCTTAATATCTGACTTGACATCCTGTGCTGCTTCAAGTTTTTCATCCGGTTTTTCATCCGTCGCATCAATGTCTTCCGACTCCGAATTCTCTATATCGGGCAACATCTCCAAATAGGCGGAGTAATCTATCTGAGGTAGTGGCACCTGCTTAGCCTGAGCTTCCTCGCCATTCGGGTGGATATCAAAGGGTCTGCCAACGGGATGTGGATGTGTATCGGGTATATCATTAAGGAATTTGTCAATCAATGTCATCATGCGGTCGCCAGGTGGCAGACCTGCACTCTCATCCTCCAGTTTCTGCAATGGGATATTATAGTTGAACCCTTCCACCATTTCAAAGAGCACCGAGCGGTCGGCAACCATCAGGGCATACTGCTTCAACGCACTCCCAAACTGCGGATCATGAACCTTATACATATTCTGCAAAAGCAACAGGTAAAGCGTTTGGTGGAACGGATATTTCCTGATAGCCTCCCTTAGCAACGGTATGGTGTTGCGGTTCATCCGCTCCGGATTACGTATCAGTTCTATAGCAGATTTTATATCGTTTGACGAGTTCATGTAATCGTTCAATATTCGGTATTTAACACACTAATTACCAATTAGCTACAGTAGCATTGAAAATTTGGTCTACAATATCTTTTATCATCTGTCCCACCAGTTCTTCCTGCACAGCGGTCAACTGTTGTGAGGCATCATACTCTGCCGTTGCCGAGAAACGACGTTCGAAGTCGTCAGCATGTTTCTTGTTGTTAACAAAACGAACGTTCACCGTAATCTTCAGCTGGGTCTGATTAGAGTATCCGTCAGCTGACACAGCCTTATTAAACTGACTGTACTCAACGATTTCTCCCGACAGCTGCAGGTCACCATTTCGCTTCACCTGCTGCAGCTTAGTCTGCCTGGCATAGATATCTGACAGCTCGCTATTAAACATCGAATGCATCGGAGCCCACACGTATGCCGAACGTAACGGAAAATCAGCTATCTGAATTGTCTTGGTGGTAGCATAGTCTATTGATGCGCCGGTAAACTTATAGCTCACCGTACAGCCAACTGCCAGCAACACCGGCAATGCGAGCATCCATATTCTATTTAACATCCTCAAGGCCATATTCTTTGATATATCTGTACAGAGTTCGCTCAGCTATATTGAGGTGTTCAGCAGTCTTTTTGCGTGAGCCGTGGAATCGGCGTAGAGTGTCGCGCAGCAACTCTTTCTTCACCTCCTCCATCGTCTCTTCGGCCTCTGCATCCACATACTCCACCTCGGCGGCATTAGTCGGAGCGGCACTTTGCGACTTGGCTGGAAGTGCGGCATGCTGATGGCTGGTACGCTCTCCTTCATAAGGAATGCCGAGTTGCTTTCGCAGATCTCCAAGGTCTCGCGACAAATTCTGCACCTCCTGACCCAACTGTGCCAGATAGGTGTATAGCACCGTCCGTTCACTCTCGAAGCCTTTCTCCTCGTTAACCGACAGCATAGTGCTATTGTCTTCCTCTTTGGGTAGATACTGCCGCAATACCGGCAACGTCACTTCGCGCTCTGGTGCAGTTATCGACATACTCTCCGCCAGATTTCTCAATTGCCTGATATTGCCTGGCCAAGAATATTCGCGTAGTGCTGCTGCGGCTTCACTATCGAGGCTTATGGGTTCTGGCATTCCGTACTTTGTAGCAGTATCAAGGGCAAATTTCTTAAACAGCAGATTGATATCACTGCCTCTGCTCCTGAGTGGGGGCACATTGATGCTCACCACGTTGAGTCGATAGTAAAGGTCCTGACGGAAGCGTCCTTCCCTCACTGCCTTAAGCATATTCACATTGGTGGCGGCTATGAGTCGCACGTCGGTTTTCTTCACTTCGTCCGACCCTACAGGGATATACTCTCCCTTCTCAAGCACTCTCAACAGCAATGCCTGGGTGGTCAGCGGCAGTTCGCCCACTTCGTCCAGAAAGAGTGTACCACCATTGCATACCGAGAAGTAGCCTTCCCTATCGTTGCTGGCATCGGTGAATGCTCCTTTTACGTGACCGAAGAGTTCGGAATTGATAGTGCCTTCGGGTATCGAGCCACAGTTGATTGCCATGAAGCGTTTCCTACTCCTACGGCTATGGTCGTGTATGATTCGCGAGAATATATCCTTTCCTACTCCGTTCTCGCCCAATATGAGCATTGTCAACTCGGTAGGAGCCACCGCGAGGGCAATCTCCAAAGCTCTGTCCAGAGCCTCGCAGTTACCGATTATGTCATACTGTCTCTTTATTTGTTGCAAATCGCGGTTCATCTGTCTCAAATCAGAAAGTCAGTTCCAGTTTCACTCTCCATCCCCATTTCTTAGTATGAGGCAAGTAGAGGTAATTAAGTCGTCTCACAGCCTGTATCTGTAGCACCTTAAAGATGTTATACACTCCGGCATACACCTCCACGTAGGGCTTCTTGTGCTCCATTAGGAATGACGAGAACTCATAACGCCCTTCTCGGTTAAAGTGCCCGGGGAAGTAATACAGGTCCTTATCGTTGGGATTCAACCAGGGATTGTTCTTGTCACTAAGGCTGCCCCATAGTGCATTAACGCCCATCACCTCGCGCCACTTGAGTTTCCTCAGCAGTGGGATTCGGTTAAACACTTTACCATTAAGATCCCAATTGATCATCAGCGAGGCATACCGGTCGTTAAGGAACTCCATATTGTTCACCATGCAGAAGGTTCCCTTATGTACCACATACGACAGATTGGCGGCCGGCATTATCAGCAGCGGATAAGGCACCTTGCTCCATTGGGCTCCGGCTTTCAGGTAGAAGTCCATCCTGCCCCATGCTGAGGGCAGCCATACTCGCTTGTAGGCCGTAGCCTCCGTGAAGTGATAAGCGTGTTCACCGCCCATCGCCTTGAGTCCCATCGTATGGTAGAGCGTGAATATCGGAGCCTCGTTGTTCACCAGGATGCGTCGTTGCTTGGTGTTCACATACTTTGCCCCGGGACTATAGCTCACTCCCAGTCTGAGGTCGGTGGTATTAAAGAATCTGTAGTGGTCGGCGATGTCTTGAGTCGGTGTCGGTGAGCCGTTGAGCGACTGATAGAACAATGCCCCAACGCCTTCGTCGCGCTCCTTTTGCAGTTGTGCATCGATGCCAAATCCGTTGGCCCATTCGCGCTGGAACTTCAGGGCAGCTTTGGTGTAGTACATCATCTGGTCCACAGTTTTAACCTTAAACGATGTGAACACGTTATCTTTGTCGGTGGGCAGGAATTTGTCGGAAGGCGACATCACATCGCTCTGGAACGACGCCGACAGATTGTCGAGCGGGAACTCGGCAGCCGAATACGCTCTCTTCTTGAAGGCGTAGGTCAGTTCGCCCATACCCTTCATCCGGTGGTCTTTGAATCCGTAGGCCACATAGCCCTTCGCAAAAAGGTGAGGATGTAGATTGGCGGTAGTCTGCGCCGATGCTCTTAGTCGGAATCCGTCCACAAAGTTCTGGCTGAAGATAGTATTGACCGGTCCTATGTCGATGAGCGATGGCTTCTTCGGATCGCTGGAGGTCTCCACGTAGTTCTCCACGAAGGCCTTGAAAACAAACAGGAACACGTTGAAGTGTTTCATCTGCTGGAACTCCTTCACCATCTGGCCCATGTCGGCCTCAGCCTTTGTGAGGCTGTCGGTTCGCATTTCTGTCCAGAATTTTTGATCTCTCAGCTCTGCATTGGGGTCAGTCATCTCCGTACCGCCAAAGCGGAACTCCTTGTCGGCTATCGGCTCTAAGCTATAGTCGGTGAATCGGTTACTGAGCTGAACCTGCATTCTCGCCATATCCATGATGGCCGACAGCTGCACGGTCATCTTATTGCTCTCAAGCACTTGGTCGCCCGTTGGCAGATTCAGGAATTCCTGATCCACATTAAGCTGCTCCACAAAGTTCACGTCCGAACTGTGGGGAATCAGCAATCGGCTACGGCGCACCCTGTAGGTGGAGTCGGCCATAATGAACAAGCTACCCGAGAATCCGAAATCTTGTGGGTTGTTGGGGGTGAAAGTCACCTCTATACACTTGTCGCCCTCCACATATGTGGTGTCCATGATGAAGTAGCGATAAAAGCTGATAGCGTTTTTTGATGATATCGGCGAGATAAACTGGTGGCGCAGCAACCTCACGTTGTCATCGTAGATATCCACATCGGTGAAACAGTCGGCCAAGATGCTATTGAGTATCTCACCGGAGGTGAAGAATTTATTGAGTCCGTCCTCCCTCTTACCGGTAATGATGGTCTTCTCCGTCTCGGGATTTTTGCGCCATATTTGCCGCGATGTCTCCTCCTGGAAGGTGATGGGCAGTATCCTCTTACCGGTCTCGGGACATATCTCCACATGGTTCTCGAGGAATGGCATCTTCTTGAGCATACCTTCCTTGAGAGCTTTCTCGCTGACTTCGTTAAATGAGAATGTCAGTTTCTTGTACAGGTTATAACTGAAATAGGGATGGCGATGAATGTCGGTTTGCTTCTTCGCTTTTATCACCTTTTTCATCAACTCCACCGCGGGGTTGTTCTTGCGGGAGTATTTCTTTTTCTTCCCATTCACCACCGCTGTCTTTAGTTCGTTGGGAGCCCACTTCAGCTTTACATCCAGAGGGTTAGCATTAGTGATGCGGAAGGTTTGCTTTTCATATCCTATAAAGCTCACAATGAGCGTCTTACCCGTATGCAGGGGCAACTTGAAGCGGCCCTGTTCGTCGGTATTCACGCCCACTGGCATCCCGTCATAAAATACGTTGGCCCAGGCTACGGGCTCACCGTTCTCTGAGTCCACTACGCGCCCGGTCAACTGCTGTCCCCGCACCGATACCAGCGCCAGCAACAACAGAGATATAACAATCTTAAGTCTCATAAATGATCACTATTGGCGGCAAAATTACGAATAATTTTCCGAACCGACGGGCAATAAATACAATATTTTCACAACATTAACCTTATTTATATATAATGTTTAATGCTCAATGTTCAATGTTCAATGCTCAACGTTTGTCACCTTTTCATCCCTTTCTGCGTTATACTATTGACATCTTTTAAGAAAATAAATTTTACCCGCTGTGCAGTTTTTACTACTTTTGCAGCGCCAAAACAAGAAACAAAAAACATAAGCGATAAACAAAACTCAAAATTTATTATGCAAATGAAAAATTTAAAACTTCTCACATTACTGTTAATCACCAGTTTTCATTTCTCCGTCATCAACTCTTTCGCCACCTACACCGACACCGATATTGACACAGTTGCCATAGATTCCGCTTGGATGAACAGAGTTCTTTCACTCGGCGGAGTAACCGTCAAGGGCCGCCTTCCAAAAACTCGCATTAAGGGAGGCGCACTCCGCACCACCGTTGCCGGCAGCATTCTCGAGAATGTCGGCTCAGCCAAAGATGTACTCTCCAAGACTCCCGGCATAAAGACGGGCCAGAACGGACTCGAGGTCATCGGCAAGGGCACTCCCCAAATATATATCAATGGCCGTAAGGTCACCGATGATACCGAGCTGGAGCGCCTACAGAGCAATGATATCCAGAGCGTCGAGGTCATCACCAACCCGGGAGCCGAGTATGATGCCACCATTCGAAGCGTGGTAATTATTCGCACCGTCCGTCGACAGGGAGACGGCTTGGGCTTCTCCCTCAATGCCTCCGACGACCAATCGCTATGGTGGAGCAACGGCTACCAGCCACAGGGCTCTCTCAACCTCAACTACCGCACCGGTGGCGTCGATATCTTCGGTGGTGTCGATTACACACGCCACACCATGCGCCAGAAGAGCCATATCGAAAAGGCCACTTTCGCCTCCCACCTCATTGAGAACAAGGGCGAGCTCTTAGCGGAGAATGTCGGACAATCTCTCCACACCAACGCCGGCATCAACTGGCAGATTAGCGACAGCCACTCCCTCGGTGGCAAGATTGAGTGGGGCAAGAGGTTTCAGCGAGATATGCGCACCGTCATCCGCGATAATGTCTTCGAGGACGGCACACTCACCGACCGCATCACCACCACTTCTAACGACAAGCTCGGCGATGACGGCTACCACTCCATCGGAGCCAACCTCTATTATAATGGTATCGTCAACCGTAAACTCGGCATCGATGTCAACATCGACTACTACGGCACCGATCTCAATGAGCACACCACCTCGCATGAGGCCAGCACCATGACTCATGATGCCGATATCTTCGGACGTTCCGACAACACCGGGCGTCTCTGCGCAGCAAAGGCCGTTCTCTCCTATCCCATTTGGAAAGGCAGCCTCAAGGCCGGCACAGAGGAAACTTTCTCCCGTCGCCGCGACAACTACTCCGTTGACGGCATCGACATACCCACCTCTCGAGCTAAGGTCCGCGAAGACAACTACGCCGGCTTCCTCTCCTACGGATGCCAACTACCTAAGGTGGGGCAACTCAGCGCCGGTCTCCGTTACGAGTTCGTACGCTACAACTTCCGTGACCAGTTGGATCCCGAAGCCACGCTCTCCCGCTCCTACAGCAACTTCTTCCCCTCACTTTCGTTTGCCAGCAAGGTCGGCCCTGTACAGTACTCAGTCACCTACAACGCCAAGACCATCCGCCCAAAGTATGACAACCTCTCCAGTGCTGTCCGTTACAATAGCCGCTACATCTGGCAAAGCGGCAACGCCAGACTACAGCCCGAGCTCTCGCACTCTGTCGGCATTATGGCGATGTGGCAGTTCATCTCCCTCTCTGTCAACTATACCCGCACCAACGATGCCATCATGATATGGTCGTCGCCGATGGGTGATGACGGTGTGGTACTCGTCAAGCCTCGAAATATCGAGAGCCCATTCCGCACCCTCGAGGCCTTCGTTTCACTCTCTCCCAGCGTCGGGCCACTCACCATGAGTTACACCCTCGGTGTCCAGCCTCAGTGGCTCACCATCAACGCTCCCGATCCTCGTGAACCCTCCGGCATACGACGCACCTCCTTCAACGGACGCCCCATCGGCTTCTGTCAGTTACAGAACGCCCTCGGTCTGGCCCACGACTGGCAGCTCGAACTCAACGGCACTCTCCAGTCCACCGGCTACACAGAGAATCTATACGTTAAGAACGCCTATTTCGACCTCACCACCGCTGTGCAGAAGAAGCTGCTCCGCAACGGAGCACTCGTGCTGAGACTCGAGGCTCACGACATCCTCTCCACAGCCCGCTACAACATCAACTCCGACTTCGGCAGCCACACTATCAGCCAGACCAACCGTATGGACACCCAGAAGATCAAGTTCTCCCTGCGCTACTTCTTCAACACCACACAGAGCAAGTACCGCGGCACTGGAGCCGGAAAAGACCAAAAAGCCAGAATGTGAAATTAAAAAACCTGTTATAATGAAGACAAAATATATCATTCTGCCCCTGTTGAGTATATGCATCGCAGGGGCAGCTCAAGACACCCTACAAACATACCGTCATGCCGAGGATTCCACCGATGTGTTCTTCCGCCACCTAAATCTTAACGAGGTAAAAGTGACGGGCGTTACCGGCATCACAAAACTGAAACATTCCACAACCCCCGTCAGCATCATCTCGCCGCAAGTATTGCGTTCTACGGCATCCGTCAACATCATCGATGCCATCGCTCATCAGCCGGGTATCAGCCAGCTCACCACAGGCGGCAGCATATCCAAGCCCATCATCCGAGGACTGGGCTATAATCGCGTAGTTGTCATTAGCGAAGGCGTGCGCCAGGAAGGCCAGCAGTGGGGCGACGAACATGGCGTCGAGGTTGAAGGCAGTAGCGTCGGCTCCGTTGAAATACTCAAGGGGCCCGCATCACTCATGTATGGCTCCGACGCTATGGCCGGCGTAGTCATCCTACATCCGCAGCCCACTCTTCCCGATGGGCGGATGCTTATCAACTTCGGCACCGAATATCAGACCAACAACGGCCTCTTCGACTACAATCTCTCGATGGCAGGCAATCATAACGGATTCGTGTGGGATGCTCGCTATAGCGACAAGATGGCTCATGCCTACAAGAATAAGTACGATGGCTACGTACCCGGTTCACAGTTCGGCGAACGTGCAGGCCGTCTGATGTTGGGCATCAACAAGGCGTGGGGCCACTCGCGGCTCACCGCAACAGCTTATCACCTCACCCCTGGCATCATAGAGGGTGAACGCGACGAGGAGACCGGACAGCTCGAATGCGCCACCAGCAATGTTAAAACCTACTCTAAGGCACTGCCTTTCCAGAAGGTTAAGCACTATAAAGCCGTATGGGACAACTCGCTCAACTTTGCGGCGGGCAACCTCAAAGCCATCATCGGCTATCAGCAAAACCGCCGTCAGGAGTTTGAGGAAAGTGCCGACGAGTGCGAACTCTATTTCAAGCTCCACACACTCACCTACGATCTGCGCTACACCACCCATGAGTTCGGCGGTTGGAAACTCTCCACCGGCATTGGCGGTATGTCCCAGCAATCGGGCAACCATGGTGAAGAATACCTCATCCCCGACTACCGCCTTTTTGACTTTGGCATCTACACCACCGCCACCAAGTCGCTCGGCACCCATTGGACACTCAACGGCGGTCTCCGCTACGACCACCGACAGATGCACGGCGATGCCCTCGAAGAGGATGGCCAGATGAGATTCACCGACTTCTCGCGCCACTTCAACGGACTCACCGGTAGCGCGGGAGCCGTGTGCAATATCAACCGCCACTTTAACCTGCGCTTCAATCTGGCTCGCGGATTCCGCACACCTAATATGAGTGAGCTAGCCTCCAACGGAGTCCATGAGGGCAGCATCCGGTATGAGCAGGGCGACCACAACCTCAAGGCCGAGTACAGTCTGCAGGCCGACTTAGGACTCGACTTCACTTCACGCTATGTCTCTGCGCAGCTCGCCCTCTTTGCCAACCGCATCGACAACTACATCTTCACCCATAGGCTGCCCTATGAGATCCAGCCCGGCTACCTCACCTATGCTTACACCCAGGGCGATGCACGTCTGCTCGGCTTCGAGGCAGGCGTTGATTTCCACCCCATTCACTCTGTGCATTTCGCCAACACCCTCTCCTATGTCGATGCGCAGCAGATGCACATGCCCGCCTCAACCAAGTATCTCCCCTACACCCCAGCACCGCGCTGGACATCCGAGTTGAAGTGGGAACTCTTCCATCATTCCCATAGCACCATCGGCAAGCGTCGATGCTCTATGTTCGATGCCGCAGATAATGTTCAATGTTCAATGTTCAATGCTCAATGTTTTACGTTTAACAACCTCTACGTTGCGGCAAGGGTGGATTGCTATTTCAGACAATCGCATATCTACAGAGCCGATGACACAGAGAGCGTCACCCCCGGCTATGCCCTGCTGAGCCTCTCTGCAGGCACCGACATACAGGTGAAGGGGAAGAAAGTCGCTGAGGTCTATCTCATGGCAGAGAATCTGCTCAACAAAGCATATCAGGATCACCTGAGCCGACTGAAGTATGCCGATGAGAATATCGTCACCGGCCGTCGCGGCGTTTATAATATGGGGCGCAACATCACACTCAAACTCATCGTCCCTATCAACATCAACATCTGATAAAGCCGTCATAGTTAGGAGGAAGCAAACCTCGAGTCCGCTCCGTGCTAATCGTTGATTAGGTACGGGCGGGCTTTTGCACGAATTTACACCCTTCCATTGACACAAAAAAAGAGGGTAACCGCATTTAGCGATTACCCACTTTAAATATATAGGGTTTGTCGATTTTTACTTGCTCAGAGCAAGGCTCACGTTAACGGCACATGCTACGGTGCAGCCTACCATCGGGTTGTTACCAATTCCGAGGAAGCCCATCATCTCAACGTGTGCAGGCACTGAGGAGCTACCAGCGAACTGTGCATCTGAGTGCATACGGCCCATGGTGTCGGTCATGCCATAGGAAGCAGGTCCTGCAGCCATGTTATCGGGATGGAGGGTACGGCCTGTACCACCGCCACTGGCTACTGAGAAGTAGGGCTTACCGGCGAGGATACGCTCCTTTTTATAGGTACCAGCTACGGGGTGCTGGAAACGGGTCGGGTTGGTGGAGTTACCTGTGATGCTGACATCAACGTTCTCCTTCCAGAGGATAGCTACGCCTTCGCGTACATCGTCAGCGCCATAGCAGTTAACCTTAGCACGCGGTCCATCACGATATGCCTTGGTCTTCACAACCTCGAGTTCACCGGTAAAGTAGTTGAACTTGGTCTGCACATAGGTGAAGCCATTGATGCGGCTGATAATCATAGCTGCATCCTTACCGAGTCCATTGAGGATACAACGGAGGGGCTTCTGGCGTACCTTGTTGGCCATCTCGGCGATCTTGATAGCTCCCTCAGCGGCAGTGAAGGACTCGTGGCCTGCCAGGAAGGCGAAGCACTCTGTCTCCTCGCGGAGCAGACGGGCTGCAAGGTTACCGTGGCCCAGACCAACCTTACGGTCGTCGGCAACAGAGCCGGGGATACAGAATGCCTGGAGGCCGATACCGATAGCCTCGGCTGCATCGGCTGCATTCTTGCATCCTTTCTTGAGGGCGATAGCGGAACCTACAACGTAAGCCCACTTGGCGTTCTCGAAGCAGATGCGCTGTGTTTCTTCACATGTCTTATAAGGATCGAGACCTGCGGCTTCGCAAATCTGGTTTGCCTCTTCGATAGAGGATATGCCGTTAGCATTGAGCGCTGCAAGCACCTGGGCCATGCGGCGATCCTGCGATTCAAATTTCACTTCTCTAATCATGGCTGTACTATTCTTTGCGTGGATCAATAGATTTAACAACTCCCTGTTCGGGCTTGGTGCGGCCATAGGTGCCGGTAACTGCCTTGAGTGCCTCGTCGGCAGGAGTACCCTTCTTGATGGCGTCCATAAACTTGCCCATGTGAACATACTCGTAGCCGCAAACCTCATTGTCTGCGTCAAGGAACATCTTGGTGATGTAACCCTCGGTGAGCTGCAGGTAGCGTGTACCCTTAGCCTTGGTACCATAGAGAGTTCCTATCTGGCTTACAAGGCCCTTACCAAGGTCTTCAAGGCCGGCGCCAACGGTGAGACCGCCCTCGGAGAAAGCGCTCTGGGTGCGTCCGTAAACAATCTGAAGGAAGAGCTCGCGCATGGCGGTGTTGATAGCGTCGCATACGAGGTCGGTGTTGAGGGCCTCGAGGATGGTCTTGCCGGGCAGAATCTCGCTGGCCATAGCTGCGGAGTGAGTCATACCGGAGCATCCGATGGTCTCAACGAGGCACTCCTCGATGACGCCTTCCTTAACATTAAGGCTCAGCTTGCAGCATCCCTGCTGAGGTGCACACCAACCGATACCATGAGTGAAACCGGAGATGTCCTTAATCTCTTTTGCCTGGACCCACTTGCCCTCTTCGGGTATAGGGGCAGGACCATGGTTGGGGCCTTTGGCCACACAACACATGTTTTCTACTTCTTTTGTGTAAACCATAAGTGATATTTTAAAAGTTTAAAGTTTATTGATTTGACAATTAGACAATTTAATTATTTGACTAACTGTTTGGGTTTTGGGCTGCAAAGTTAGTAATAATTTGGGAATTAGCTGTTAATAATCGCGAGTTTTTTTACACTAACTTAATAAATAGGGCATAACTGCTATCAGAGCATAAGTTATTAGGATAGCAGCGTTAACGCTAAAAGTTGAAAGTTGAAAGTTGACCGGCATGATGCCAGAATCTACATCTAAGTTCAGTTTGGGGGTGAGGCGACGGAAGATGAGGATGACGATGCCAGCGACGAGGACGCCGCACACGAGGCCTACGAGGATGTCGCCAACATAGTGGACGCCCAGATAGACCCGCGACCAGCAGTTGAGCAGCGACCAAAGGATAAGGAGAATGGTGGTGAGCCTGTTGCGCAATACCCATGAGACAAAGAGAGCAACGCTCATGGTGTTGGCAGCATGACTGGAGAAGAAACCGAAACGCCCTCCGCGATAGCCGTTGACCACATCGACCAAATACATCAGCTGAGGGTCACGAGCTGGGCGCCAACGCCCCACAAGGGGCTTGACGATGCCCGACGACACGGAGTCGGCAATCAACACACAGAGGAGTATGCCGCCCAGTACGCAGAGGCAGTACTTAAGCCCCACCTTATTATAAATATAATAAAGCATGTAAATACCCATCGGGAGCCACACCCATGTGCTGGTAATGAGCAGCATCATGCTGTCCATCACCGACGAGTCACTACCGTTGACGGCGAGTGTGAGGTTCTGGTCGAAATTAACTATTGAACTCAGCATGGACACTATGATTTGATTTTATTTATTATACGGACAAAACCTTGATAGCCGCTCTCCAGTCCCGACAATTCATAGGGCTGCAGGGTGAGCGAGTAATTACCTTTCCACCGCTCAAGGCCAAAATACTCACGCATGATGCTGACGAAATTGAATGCCATAGGAGTGGAGCGTCGGATGACTGTGGTAAGATATTGAAGCAACAGGCCCGAAGAGTGATCGATGCGGCGCATCAGCTGGAATAACACATAATAGGCGGGCAGCGACTCGTCGGTAGAGACGAGATAATGTATCTGCTTCTCATAGCTGGACGGACAGAAATGCTGGAGCATATCCTGCACCTCAGTGGGTGTGCGGAGTATAGGCAGGAGGGCTTTGAGGGTTTTCTGTCGGTCGATGCTGACCTCATCGTTAGCGGTAGATTGGGCGAAGGCCACAAAGAGAAGATTGCTGAAGTCGAGTGAGTGGTCAGCATATTTAGCCTTAGCAGCCTTAAGGAACGTACCCAGGAAAGCTTTCCTATCGGTCAGGGCTACGGAGGTGAAGCAAGCCCAATAACTGTCGGCATCTATGCGAGGCAACACATGGTCAGCAAGCACATAGCTCGCAGTGCGGAACCCTGAGTTGCTAAGCCCCGAGAGGTAGGTGTTCATACCCTGCCAATCGCAGTGCTGCGCATAAAGGCTAAGACTTCTGAAGATTACTGGGCTGTACATTTAAAGTTTAAAGTTGAAAGTTTAAAGTTGGGAGTTATCTCTTTTCCAATAGGGCGACGTTTTCTACGTGCTGAGTATGGGGGAACATATCGACGGGCTGGTATGCCACAACCTTATATTGCTCGTCCATGAGCTGGAGGTCACGGGCTTAAGTGGCCGGATTGCAGCTGACATATACTATCCTGCGGGGCGCAGCATGCAAGATGGTATTAACCACATCTCCATGCATTCCTGCTCTGGGGGGATCGGTTATAATCACGTCGGGACGGCCATTGCTCTCTATGAAATCGGTCGTCAACACGTCCTTCATATCACCTGCCAGGAACTCGGTGTTATCGATACCATTGAGCGCAGCGTTGACACGAGCATCCTCAATGGCTTCAGCCACATACTCTATGCCTATAACCTTGCGAGCTTGACGGGCAACAAAATTGGCTATAGTGCCGGTGCCGGTATAGAGGTCGTAAACAAGCTCCTTTCCGGTCAGTCCGGCAAACTGACGCACTAATTTGTACAGCTCATAGGCCTGAGCGTTGTTGGTTTGGTAGAAGCTCTTGGGGCCCACCTTGAACCGGAGGTCCTCCATCAGTTCGTAGACATAGCCGCGACCTTTATATACATGGATTTCGAGGTCGCCGATGGTGTCGTTGCACTTCAGATTGTTGACCCAGACGATGGTGGTTATTTCTGGGAACTGGGTGCTTATCCATTCCATGAGCTCGTTGGCCTGCCGCTGCTCCTCGTCGTCAATGATATGGAACTGCATAGTGAGCATCACCTCCCCACAAGTTTCGTAGTTATCACCTATCGTAGGGGCCGTGCGGAATATAATATCGCGGAGCAATCCCGTCTGCTGACGCAAGTCAAAGAAGGTAAGGCCCCGCTCAAGGGCATAGCTGCGTACACCGTTACGCACTCGATTTTGGAGGTCGTTCATCAACAAGCAACAGTTGATATCGAGCACCTTGTCGAATGCTCCCGAGATATGGAAGCCCACACCGCACTTGTTGTCGTAATCCCCGCCCTGAGCTATCTCCTCGGCGGTCAGCCAACGTTTGTTGGAAAAGCTGAACTCCAGCTTGTTGCGGTAGCCAAACACACGGGCACTACCCACTATTGGGAGCGTTTCGGGAAGTTGCACCTTACCAATGCGAGTAAGAGCATCAGTGACCTGCTGCTGCTTGTAATACAGCTGGCGGTCGTAGCTGAGACACTGCCATTTGCATCCTCCACAAACTCCGAAATGTGGACACCGAGGTTCCACACGTTCACTACTGCGGGACTTGATCCTCACAGCCTTGGCTTCCATAAAGCTGTGCTTCTTGCGGGTAATCTGGAGGTCACAGATATCACCGGGCACCACCCACGGCACAAATATTACCATATCGTTAACCCGGGCTATTGCCTTACCCTCGGCAGCGAAGTCGGTTATCTCTATATCCTCCAGCAACGGGAGTGGTTTTTTATTACGGCTCATACAATGTTCAGTTTTGCATATTTCAGTAGCAGAGTCTTTTCGCCACAGTTATCAAAACGTATTATGGCTTTCAGTCCTGTATTGTTGTTTTCTATCCTTATAACGGTGCCTAGTCCAAAGGTAGCATGCTCCACTCGGTGGCCAGGCTGTATTACTCCGTTCTGCACTTGTGCCGAACCAACAGGCTTAGATTCCGTTGAAGTTGTCGTTGAGGTTATCAGGCGGCGAGTGGGTCGCCGGACTTCGAAATCGACATATTCGTTTAGATTCCTACGCACATTACTTTGCCTTAAATTCCTGCTTGAACTTTCTTGGTAAATATACTTGGAATCAATCTCTTGTAAAAACTCGCTCGGCTCATAATAATCTGTCTTTCCGTGACGAAAACGTGTTTTTGCATTGGATAAATAGCAACGTTTCCTGGCCCTTGTGATAGCCACGAAAAACAGACGGCGCTCCTCCTCTTTTTCATGGGGAGTAAAACACTGTGCATTGGGGAACAGTCCTTGCTCAAGACCAGTAATAAATACAACATCAAACTCTAGTCCCTTGGCAACATGTACGGTCATTAAATTAACTCCGTTTTTATCTTTATCCGCATTAGTAATCAATGCTACTTCGTTAAGATAATTTTCAAGGTTTGCAGAAAATAACTCATCTTCCTCCATCTTATTATTAACAAACCTATCCATACGGTTTAGGATATGGTCATATCTGTCTTTATTTTC
>JAFZXF010000009.1 GCA_017616915.1 Bacteroidaceae bacterium | reverse complement strand
TCTCATTTCGGTATTGTCCCATCGTGGTGTGTCGTGCACATTGCGTTGTTCTATGAGTGCCTGAATGCATCTGTTGAAGTATCCGTGTCCGATGGCGAGTATTCGTTTACCTTGATGGTTGTCGATAAGGTATTTTATAAACCTCTGTGCCCTCTCTGCCAGTTGCTGCGGATTTTCTATGCTATCGGGGAACAAGGTGTATGGTATAGTTATGCTACTGATGAGTCTTCCTGTGTATTCGCCCCAGTCGCGTTCCCGTAGCAGGGTGGTGTATTCTATGGGCAGGTGCATCTTTTGGTTAATTATTTCGGCGCAGATGCGTGTACGCTCCAAGTCGCTACATAGTATCAGGTCATAGTCTTCCGATCGCAGTTTATCGCGTAGTTCCTCCGCTTGGGATATGCCGAGCGTGCTGAGGTGCCCCCCTGTTTGTCCTTGCAGTATGCCATCGCGGTTTTCGGTGGTTTGCCCGTGGCGTGTGAGGGTGAGCTTAATGGCATTATGCTTCGGCATCAACTTCGGCTTCAATGGTGTTGGTCTTTGACTCTGTAGCAGGTGATGGTGCGGGCTCGGGTTCAGGTTCTTGAGCGATTTCCTCTTCGATGTTATTGTCATCGGTTTTGGGCGTATCCATCTTGTCGGACTTACGGAACTGTATGGCATATATTATCTCGGTGAGGCCGTAGATGATGCCGGCGATTCCAAAGATTATTGACGGCAGATAGGTAGGATTGTTTGTATCTGCAGTGCCGGCGGTGGCTGGCGCTGCTCCTGCTTGATAGTTGAGGACTATAATCACTATACCTGCGATGGCGATTAGCGAGGAGACTATGTATGGCGTAGCTCCCAGTTTATATTGCTTGCGCAGTTGCAGGAAGCGGTATATCTGTTGCAGGGCTGCCAGGATCAGGAATGTGCCGAGGATGTATAGCAGCGCATTCAGGAAGCTGTTGGGGATGATGAGGAGCACAGCGCCGAACAGCACACTACCTATACCGATAAACGGGAATAAAGTTTTGGCTTTGGAGGCTTTGCCTTTTTCGTCTTTCCCCTTAGGCGACATTGCGGTCTCAGGTTTCTTCCGTTGTTGGTAGATGTAGGTGGTGATGCTCACAGCTCCCGGTACCAGGAAGAGGGCCCCGATAGCCATTATGAGCCATCGTGTGGCGTGGGTAGGGAAGGCGATGATGAGTGCCCCGATTAGGATGGTACTCAGAGCAAGGATGATGGTGGAACGAGTGGATTTCATTTCTGTGGTGTTTAGTCGTTATCGGTTTAATATGGCAGGGAAAGCTCAAAGCAGGTCAGCAGTCGTCAAAACGCCGGGTAATGCTGCCATACTCCTCAATCCTACGATCGCGGAGGAATGGCCACCAGCGTCTTACCTGTTCACTGCGGCCAAGGTCTATCGCTATCAGCTGTTCGGCCTCTTTATCATCAGCGCGATATAGAAATTCGCCTTGCGGTCCGACGGCAAAGCTGCTGCCCCAGAACTTGGTCTTGCCTTCTGTACCTACTCTGTTAACAGCTACTACCGGGAGTCCGTTGGCTATAGCATGTCCGCGCTGCACGGTGACCCATGCTTCGCGTTGTCGCTCCTGTTCAGCTGCGGAGTCATGGGGGTCGTAGCCGATGGCAGTGGGGTAGATAAGGATTTCTGCTCCCCGTAGAGCCATTATTCTTGCTGCTTCTGGGTACCATTGGTCCCAGCAGACCATTACTCCCAGAGTGCCGATGCTCGTGTGTATAGGCTGGACCCCGAGGTCTCCCGGTGTGAAATAGAATTTCTCGTAGTATCCCGGGTCATCGGGTATATGCATCTTGCGATATTTGCCACATAGTGAGCCATCGCGGTCGAAAACCACCGCGGTGTTATGGTACAATCCGGCGGCTCTGCGTTCAAAAAGCGAACCCACGAGCACTATGTTGTACAGCCGGGCTATCCCTGCCAGCCACTCGGAGTCAGGGCCAGGAATAGGATTGGCGAGGTTGAAGAAATCAGGATTCTCTTCTTGGCAGAAGTAGAGAGTGTTGTGTAATTCTTGTAGTACCACAAGATCAGCTCCCATAAGAGCCAACTTTGCAACTTTACTTTCCAGTCGTGCCTTGTTTTCGGCCACGTCTGCCGTACAGGATTGCTGTATTATGCCTACGTTTATTATTCTGTCGCTCATTTTTATAAAAAGTTCAGAGAAATTTCGGCGCTTTGCGGCGCGAAGTTACAAAAAAACATTGGATTAGGATATTTTTTGTGCAAAAAAAGTAAAGAGTCAGAAAAAAGTAGTACCTTTGGCCTACAAAAATAGAACAGCTATGAAGAGGATTTTATTTTTATTAGCGATTATCGGTACAGTTTGCACACCCGCATGTGGTAAG
Source organism: Bacteroidaceae bacterium (assembly GCA_017616915.1). Lineage (GTDB taxonomy): Bacteria > Bacteroidota > Bacteroidia > Bacteroidales > Bacteroidaceae > UBA6382. The sequence goes on along the minus strand of JAFZXF010000009.1, from coordinate 7,971 downwards.
AGGTTATTGCCTCTTCGTGTCAAGGGCAACCAACTGGTGGACAAAGCGGGGCAGAGGGTTCTGCTCCATGGAGTGATGGATACTCCCAATCCATACTTCAACAGCTACCGATGGGGGCACGGGTGTACCGATGAGAAAGCACCCGACTGCATCGACTATTTCGACAAGATTTTTGCCGCTATTACTGACAGGGGGCAGGGAGCGTATTGTAATGTGTTTCGTTTACACCTCGATCCTTGCTGGACCAATGATCCGCAACTGCGCTCCGATGGCAAGGCGCAAGGCGAGGCTGACATATCGCGCTTCAGTGTGGAACGGTTGCGCAAATACATGGATGTGGTGTTTTGGCCAATCATCCGCAAGGCTCTTAACCGGGGGCTTTACGTTGTGGTTCGTCCTCCAGGCGTGTGTCCTCACCGTATAGAGGTGGGTGGTGACTATCAGCGTTATCTGCTCACAGTGTGGGATGTGGTGTCGCGTCACGACTCTATCCGTGCCTATAGTGGAGTGGTGTCATTGGAGCTTGCCAATGAGCCTGTGGATGTGACCCTTGCGGGAGGTAGTCGTGATAGCACTGCTCTGCGTGATTTCTTCCAACCGGTATTGGATAAGGTACGCCACAATGGCTTCAAGGGTATCGTATGGATTCCCGGTGCGGGTTGGCAGTCTCATTACGAGGATTTTGCCCGTTGTCCTTTGCGGGGGAAGAACTTCGGCTTTGCTGTGCATGTATACCCAGGGTGGTACGGTGCCAGTGATGAGCATTGTGACCATGATGCGTTCATTCGTCAGTTTGGTGCGCAGGTGCCCGTTGTTAGGACTCATCCCGTTCTGGTGTCGGAGATTGACTGGAGCCCCGAGGTGCCGGGCAAGGGCAAGACCAACGAGTTTGGCAACTACGTGGCAGCCAATATGGGCTCATGGGGCACAGCTACCACGTCGAGGTGGGGCCTTGCGTTCAAGGCAGTTAAGGATTTCTATGGCAACATCAGCATGAATCTTACCAGTACCGACGACTATGTGGATATGCCCGAGTTTTTGCGCTCCGGCACGGTGCGCCCTGCCTTTGGCGGTGAGCCCGAGGCTTGTGGCCGGGCTTGTTTCGACTGGTATAAGCAGGCTGGTGGGGAGTGATGATTGACTTCCGATGTCGATTTAGTGGATGCCGAAAAACAGTTGCATGGCATTGCGGGTGGTGACTGCTGCTACCTCTTCGGGGGTGATGCCTTTAGCTTCTGCGAGCCGGTTTATTATATAAGGTATATATGCTGGTTCGTTTCGCCTGCCTCTCATGGGTGTTGGCGCCATATATGGTGAGTCGGTCTCGAGTACGATGCGCTCCAATGGGATATGTTTTACAGTGAGTGGCAGGTTGCTGTTCTTGAAGGTCAGTACCCCTCCGATGCCAAGATAAAACCTTGGATGATAGTTAAGCAGTTGGTTTGCCGTCTCTATGCTACCGGAGAAGCAGTGGAATACTCCCCCTCGCTCCAACTTGTGTTGCCATGGCCTCATACATTCCAGCAGGTCGTTACCGGCATTGCGACTATGTATCATCAGCGGCAACCTGTAGCGGGCAGCCCATTCCAGTTGACTGCTGAAGGCATCCCGCTGTTCTTTCTTGTGGGATTTGTCCCAATAATAGTCGAGCCCCACTTCACCTACTGCCACGAATTGTGGGTTGTCGCTCTTATGGTCGGCAGCGAGCATCTGCTCCATAGTTTCTAGTTGGGCGTGGTAATCGTTGCCCACGTCTTCCGGATGCAGTCCTATCATTGGGTGGAGCAGGTCGGGAAACTGTTGGCAGAGTGCGAGGGCTTTCTGTGTTGAGCGCAGATCGGTAGGCGGTACCAGCATCTTGGTGGCTCCTGCCTCCATGGCTCGGGCGATGACATCGGCTACGTCGGTGTCGAAGTCGTCATCGTAGAGATGTGTGTGTGTGTCGATGAATGTCATCATGCCGGGCGGTTGATGAGGGAGTTTGCAAAATCGCGTAGCGATTGCTTACCTTCTTGTGACAGGGGGATGTTGTTGAGGGTGTGTTGCGCCTGCATAAAGTAGTAGTTTATTCTTTCTGCGGTAAGCTGCCTGATATCTAATTGGTTATATATCTCTGTTATTGTGGATATTTTTTCTTGTTCGTCGAAGTTTTTTCTGTTTATCCAGCTGTTGAGCTGTTCTCGTTGTGAGGTGTTGGCGAGCTGCATGGCATTGATGAGCAGGAAGGTTTTTTTATTGCATAGTATGTCGCCGCCTATCCGTTTGCCAAAGACCTGTGGGTCGCCATACACATCGAGGAGGTCGTCCTGTAGCTGGAACGCGAGTCCTATCTGTTCTCCAAATCTGTAGAGGCTGTCAGCGACTTGGTCGTCGGCATTGGCGAGGAGAGCTCCCATTTTAGCTGCACAGGCGATAAGAACGGATGTTTTGAGACGAATCATCTCTATGTATTCGTCTTGTGCGACGTCGTTTCGTGTTTCGAAGTTCATATCATATTGTTGTCCTTCTCCTATCTGCAGTGCGGTGTGTACGAACACATTCATGGCCTCACCCTTGCGTGGCAGAGGTGTGGAGAGTATGTGCTTACATGCGAGCACCAGCATGGAATCGCCCGAGAGGATAGCCGTGTTGCTGTCCCACTTGCGATGCACTGTAGGCATGCCTCGTCGCATATCGGCGCGATCCATCAGGTCGTCGTGGAGTAGGGTGTAATTATGGTATGTTTCCAGGCCTACGGCTGCAGGCATCACTTTGCGTATGTCGCAGCCCAGTGCCTGGGCGGTGAGCAGCATCATTACGGGGCGTATGCGCTTGCCTCCGATGGATAGCACGTATCTTATGGGTTCGTAAAGTCCCTTAGGCTGCGGGGGGTATTCTATTGCGGCAATGGCCTCGTTTACTTGCTGAAGGATTTGACGTTCGCTGAGTATCATTCTAATTCAAATACTATGGGTATTGTTACTTGTGAGCGTATGGTTTTGCCATATTTGCGTGCAGGGTGCCAAGCTCGCATCTGTTTTATTACTCGCATGGCCTCGCTGTTAAGCATGCGGTGTGCGGGCTTAATTATGCGCGGGTCTTTAGTTGTGCCGTCGGCATCCACAATAAAGGAAATGGTGACGGTACCTTGTATCTTCTGTCTTATGCAGGCTGGCGGATACACCATGGTGCTGTCCATCCATTTCATGAATGCTGCTATGCCCCCAGGGTATCGTGGTATACTGTCTATTATGACGCCGTCGGTACGCTCTTCATCAAGAGCCAGTTCCAGTTTTGCCTCCTTGAGCAGTACGTTGAGTGAATCTTTGCTGATGTCTTCTATTTTATCGGGCTCAACAGGTTCCTCCTGCTTCACGGTAAGCATGTCGGCAATGGGATCAATGTCTTCTATCTGGGGGGCGGCTTCGTCGCTCATCTCTGGCTCACTCTTCTTCTCGGGGCGTCGTTGTGGACGTGCTTCCTTGATACGTACTCCGTCGAGGCGAGTGATATCCTTGGTGATGTCATAGGTTTGCTCGGGAAGGGCAAATAACAGCATGATGGCAATGATAGGCGTGAGCACTGCCAAGAGGATGGCTCCTAGGCACCCTAGTGCCTTGCCATAGCGGCGGCCGGTGTCTTTGCGGAGTTTGTAGGCTCCGTATGTGGTGTTGCGGTCTTCGAAGACCATGTCGCACCATCGCTTATTCAGTATTTCGTTGCGAGGTATCACAATTATTATTTATACATCAAAAACTGGCCGTTTCTTATCATAAAATGATAATTATTGCGTTATTTATAGTATAAAAGTGGTTTTGCGACCGCAAAATTACGTCAGTTATTTCAAATTCGTGTAACTTTGTAGCGAAAAAAATTATCATAATGCGAAAACGACCAATTATTTTAACACTTATTTTGATACCCCTAGCTATTTGGGGGCAAGAGGCTAACTCTATTTTTAATTTTTTGAAGATACCCATGTCGGCTCATGTGGCTGCGCTGGGTGGCGATAATGTGTCGTTGAAACTTGATGACCCCACTCTGGTGTTTTGCAACCCTGCTCAGGCAGCTGCGGTTAATGACAACTCGCTCAACTTGGATTATCAAACCTATGTAGGCGACACAAAGATTATGGGGGCTGCATTTGTAAAGGTGTTCAGCGTTAGGCACACTGTGGCGCTCACAGGACAGGTGTTTGACTATGGCAAGATGGATGAGACCGATGTTGATGGCAATGTGATGGGAAGTTTTTCTGCTAAAGACATAGCGGTGTCGGCTCTATATAGCTATACACTGGGCAAGCATTGGGTGGGTGGCGCAACCGGGCGTTTTATTACCTCGAAATATGCCGAATACTCTGCAACTGCCCTCAGCGTTGATTTAGGTCTCCATTATGACAACGAGCAGAGCGGCTTCTCCTTTGGTGCCGTGATGAAAAACATAGGGGCTCAGCTATCGTCATTCCATGAGGATCATAAGGAACACTTGCCGTTTGATATGCAGGTGGGGTTTACACAGAAAATGGCTCATGCACCTTTCCGTTTTTCGTTGACGCTTAAGGACCTTACACGATGGAGTGATGATTACTATTTTAACCCGAAAGGAAAGAGCAGTTTTGGACGCAAACTGACCAATCATTTCGTGATGGGTGTGGACTTTGTGCCGGTAGAAAAAATTTACATCGCTGCAGGTTACAATTTCCGTAGGGCAAACGAACTCAAGGCTGCCGGTAGCAGCAAGGGGGCAGGGCTCTCGGTGGGTGCAGGCTTGCAAACCAACAAGATAAAGGCGGGAATATCCTATGCTAAATATCATGTGGATGCTAATTCTCTGCTGCTGAATGTGTCGTACAGCTTCTAGAACGAAGTGCATCTTGAAAATTGAAAATTTTCTATATGACTATTATTTAAATATATGAAAAAAATAACCATTACTTTTGATGGCTACTCATCGTGTGGCAAAAGCACCATGGCCAGGCAGTTGGCAGCAAGCATCGGGTACACATTCGTAGACACGGGGGCGATGTATCGCGCCGTTACCCTGATGGCAATGCAGGGCGGTGCAATCGACGACAACGATGACGTAGATGATAGTCAACTTAAGGCTTTGCTTGCAAAGGCTTCCATAACGCAGTGTTACAACCCCACTCTAGGACAGGCAGAGACGTTCCTCAACGATAGGAGTGTAGAGAAAGAAATACGCAGCATGGAGGTGGCGGCAAGGGTGAGCATCATTGCTGCATTGCCGTATGTGCGCCAAGCGATGGTGGAGCAACAACAGGCTATGGGACGACAGGGCGGCATAGTTATGGATGGTCGCGATATAGGGACTACGGTGTTCCCTGATGCGGAAATGAAAATCTTTGTCACTGCCCGGTCGGAGGTAAGGGCGCAGCGCCGATATCTCGAGCTTAAAGAAAAGGGAGAAGAAGTAAGCATGGAGGAGGTGATGCGCAATCTTGAAGAACGCGATCACATCGATACTCATCGCGAGGTGAGTCCGCTACAACAGGCGGAGGATGCCGTAGTGATTGACAATACCAACCTTACACGTGCCGAACAGGCGGCAATGCTGCTGGCACTATACAATGAGAGGATGGCAACAATTGAAAATTGAGAATTGAAGATTGAGATTGACGAGAATTCGGGCTTTTGCTTTGGAGTGACCACTGCTATAAGCAAGGCTGAAGAGGAGTTGCGTAAGGGTGGCACGCTCTTCAGCCTTGGCGATATTGTGCATAATGGCAAAGAGTGTGACCGCCTCCGTATGCTTGGCTTGCAGGCCACTAGTCATGAGTTGCTTAATACACTCAGCCACAGCAAGGTGCTACTTCGAGCACATGGTGAACCACCTGCCACCTATGCCACAGCGAGGGCAAACAATGTGGAGATAATCGATGCGACATGCCCCGTGGTGCTACAGCTGCAACGACGAATACGCAACGAATACCAAAACAATCCCGATGCGCAAATAGTCATATTTGGCAAGCCCGGACATGCAGAAGTACTGGGACTCGTCGGACAGACCGAAGGAAAGGCTATCGTTCTGTCGAGCCCGGACGAAGCCGATGACCTTGATTTCCATCGACACATACGCCTCTTCTCACAGACTACACAGCCTCTGAAAGAGTTCCAGAAGATTGTAGCATATATTCGCAGCCATATCCAGTCACCGGCTACGTTTGCTTATTATGACACTATCTGCCGGCAAGTTAGCAACCGCATTCCGCGAATGATTGCTTTTGCCAAGCGTCACGATGCCATTATCTTCGTATGCGGCAATAAGAGCAGCAATGGCCAGGTGCTACTCAATGCATGCCTGGCTGTTAACCCTCGTTCGTATTGCGTAGAGGGCCCCGAGGATATAACGACAAAAATGACCGAGGGCATCACCACTCTCGGTATCTGCGGAGCTACATCCACACCTAAATGGCTCATGGAACAGTGTAAAGAGGCTGTGGAAAAACTAAATAATCCCTAACACTCCGAGGAAGGCGAGCAACAACAGCACCGGGGCTACCCAGCGAAGTAGGAAGAGTATAACCGTTGACCAGCGCCTACCCGCTTGGGCAGCGTCGGTAGGATTGGGGCCAAAGGTGTTGACCTCTTTTAGGAATACATCGCGCTTTACTATCCAGCCCACAAAGATAGCTATCAGGATGCCACACAGAGGCATCATGATGGTGGTGCAGAAATAGTCGAGGAAATCAAAGATGGTCTTGCCAAATAGATGGATATCGCCCAGTATGCCCATGCTCAGCGAACATACTGCACCCAGCAAGAGGCATACGACGGTGACGAGCAAAGCGGCGCGGGAGCGGCGAATATGCCACGTCTCATGGATGTAGGCCGTGGGTACTTCATATAGAGATATGGCTGAGGTGAGGGCGGCAAGCACTAGTAGGGCATAAAACAGGGTGCTCACCAGCCAGCTCAGCCAAGGCACTGCGCTGAAAGCTTGATGAAAAGCACCGGGGAGGGCGATGAATGCCAGCGAGGGACCCGACTCGAGATTTATGCCCGATGAGAAGACGGCGGGGAACACAATGAGACCCGCCATGATGGCCACAAGGGTGTCGATGACGGAGATGCTCAGAGCTGAATTGACGAGGTTGACATTCTTTCCGAAATAGGAGGCATATGTACAAAGGCATCCCATACAGAGGCTCAGTGAGTAAAAAGCTTGGGCAATGGCGGAGAGTACGGTGCGGGTGGTAAGCTTGCTGAAATCGGGATGAAAAAGAAAGCTGAGACCCTCCTGAGCTCCCGGAGCAAACAGGGAGAAACCAACAAGCACTATAAGGATGACAAATAGGGCGGGCATGAATATCTTGGAAAGCTTCTCAATGCCTTGGCGAACGCCCGCAGTGATGGTGAAATGACACATCAGTACAAAGAGCGCCATATATAACAGCGGGCTCCAGCTACTGCTAACAAAGTCGGCAAAGAGGCTTTCATAGCCGCTGGCATCGCCGGGACGGAAGAGACCACCGAGTGTGCCGTCGAGAGAGACGACGAAGTATTTGAGCACCCAGCCTGACACTACGACATAGTAACACAGAATCAGGCTGCCGCTTATGGCGCCGATAAAACCAATGTTACGCCACACAGGGTGGCTACTCAACTTGCGGTAGGCATGGGCAGCATTTGTGCGGGCATTGCGACCCACAAAAAACTCGGCAACCATCAGTGGTATGCCCAGCAGGGCGATGGCAGCGATATAGACGAGGAGGAAGGCTGCACCGCCGTGCTGGCCGGTCTCGATGGGGAAGCGCCATATGTTACCAAGGCCCACAGCGCTACCCGCTGCTGCCATGAGAATGCCAAATTTGCTACCGAATGATGCTCTTTTCTGTGTCATAGTCTCTATTTTTGAATTAATGATTGCTGTTGGGCTCGGAGTTGGGTAATATAATTGTCACGAGTGTCGGGGTTAAGCAGTTGCGACGCAACGATGGAGTTTTGCGACGCATCTTTTATCCATACCACCGGA